>CAZRBP010000039.1:0-25297 GCA_964598305.1 uncultured Pseudomonadales bacterium
ATTCCCCCGCGTTCGGATCGGCAAAGCCGGTTCCGAACAGTTTTCTGTAGGCTTCCACCGCTGAGATTTCCGGTGGGTTGGTGGCGTTGGCACCATGAAAACTGTAGCTGTCCCGGGGATTGCCCGTGGCGGCAAAATTAAGCATGCGGAACGGCGTGCCGCCGCCAATGGCGCGGGCGATGGGCAGATCGAGGCTCTCCCCCGGCAAGTCGCTGCGGCCGCTCGGCGTCGCCCCGCAGCGCAGCGCCACCCAGCCTGAGTAGTGGCATAGATTCGGGTTGCCGTCCGTAGGGATGGAAAAGCGCGTAAACAGGTTGAGGTGGTGCTTGACGGGCTTGAGCGAGGCGATCTCCTCGGGCAAATCGAAGTCGGCGCCGATTTTCCTTGGAATGAACGCACGCTTGTTCATGCCCAGCCCCCAAAACCAGGTTCCGAAGCGAGTGGGCAGAGGCGTCTTGGTTGATGCGAAAGCGGTGCCGTTCTCGTTGAGAAAGCAGTCGAGCACCGGCAGCCCCACGGCAACGGCGCCGCCGTTGAGCAAGCCGCGCAACAATCGCCGGCGACTCATGGGTCGGGTTTTAACGAGCATGGGTTTCCTCCATGGCGAGCAGCGCCGGCGGGACCTTGATTCGGTCGAAGGCCCGGCTGGTGGCAATGATGTGCAGCAACTCCGGGAATCGATAGCCTACCTCTTCAAACCGCGCTTCCAAGTAGCGGAGCAGCGAACTGTCGGCTGGCTCGATGGCCCGCCCTGTAGCGTAGCTGTAGGTGCGTCTAACCAGGCAGGACGTGAGTGCCGGATCCTCCCGCAGCCGGTAACCGAGCTCGACGGCGTCCCGCACTGGCACGCGATTCACTTCCCCGCTCGGGTCGATGGGTGCGCCGTTTTCCGTGAGGCGGAACTGGCCGGCGCCGTCGAAGCGCTCGAATATGAGCCCCAGCGGGTCGGTTAGCTGGTGACAGGCCGCGCAGATGGGGTTGGTGTTGTGTGCGTCGAGACGCTGGCGGGCAGTCCGGCGCTCGGCGGTGGCGTTTTCGAACAGTTCGAAGTTGACGTTTGGAGGCGGGTCCGGCACCCGCTGGCATAGAAGGGTCTCCCGCAGCCCGCGCCCCCGGTTGGTCGGCGACGTTCTGCCCGGATGCGCGTAGCGGGCGAGAAAGCCCACCAACGTCAGTAAGCCGGCGCGGCGCCCCTGCTCGGAAAACTCATGGGGAACCCACTCGTTGGGGCCGGCTTGCACCGGCACCCGGTACACGGCGGCCAAATCCCGGGTCATGAAGGTTCGACGGGTGACGAACAGATCCCGGTAGTCGCTGTGCCGGTTGAGCAGATGATCGACGACGGTGCGCAGCAGTTGCTCGCGTGCCTGCATCACCACCTTTGAAGTGAATGCAGGATAGATGATGGGATCTTTGGCCAAGAGGTCAAATCCTTCGGCCACCAGCATGTCGTCAAAAAAAGCTCGCACACCCTGCTCGACCCGTGGCGAGGCCAGCAGGCGGCGGAGTTCATGGCGCAGCCCCTCCGGCGTATGCAGGCGACCTTCCTCCGCGGCATCAAGCAGGGCGCTATCCGGTGCCGCGTCCCATAGGAAGAAGCTCAGCCGTGAAGCCTTGGAAGGGCCGTCCAACCGCCACTGCCCGGTGGTCGCGGGATCGGGTTCGGCGGTCTCCTGTATGTAGAGGAATTGGGGCGAGACCAGCAGGTAGGAGAGCGCGGCTGAAAGCCCCGCGTAAAAGTCGCTGGCCATCACCGCGGCGTTTCCCGCGAGACGCACCGCGCTGTCGAGCTCCGCAGCGGTCAGTGTGCGGCGGAACAGCAGCCGTCCAGCGGGCGCCAGGAATTGGCGGGCGCAGGCATCGTCGCGGCGGTCGGCAGCAGCGGGTCGACAGGGAATCAGGAGGCTGCGATTGGCATCGTCGACCACCTTCTCGGCCACGGCGCGGGCTGCGCTTTCGAAAGGCTCCAGCGCTCCAACGGTCATGACCGCCGCACGGGCGCCCACCGCAATCAGTCCCCCGGTTCTCGGAACCGGCGCGAATCGGACATTGGGCACGACTTGGGCGCCGAATATCGCCCTGATGGTATTGGCGTACTGGCTCTGGCTGAGCAGCCGCAGCGATGGCTCCGCGCCGGAAATGTCCGGCTCCGGCAGGGGTTCCGCGGCCATGGAGCGGAGCCCCGGGGCCAACAGCAGGACGAGCCCGGCGAGCAGGCAGGGCCAGACGATGACCTTCTTGCCGACGCAACGCATCAGTAGCCTCTCAGATCGGCCAGGGCGGCATCGTAGCCCGGTGGCGGGTGGACGACGTAGGTGCGCACCGCCTCGATCTTGAGTGCGGCGGAGATCGCCGTGCAACGCCCGGTTTCCGGGTCGCGCCGGCCGTCGGCCAGACGCTGGGTGGCCGCATACATGCTCGGTGGGCTCCAGGCGGAGTTGTCCACCGAAACGGAGAGCCCGCGGCGGTACATCAGCCAGTAGTTCTCAAGGTCCTGATAGCCGCCCATCAGGCCGATTGCGCCTTCTTTGGTGAGCTTGAGCCGCAGGTGCAGATCGTACCAGTCCCGAGTGCCGGTTCTGACGTTCCAGCGCATGGTGAAGCGGGCGTAGGGAATGGGATCGATGGTCAACACCCCGTCATCGAACCGCCCCCGAGTGCGGGCGATGGGCGGTATGCGTCCGTCCACCCGCTGGGATAGGCCGGGCCGGAACGCCTCGTCGCCTCGCTTGAGCAATGGATCGCGTCCCTTGTAGATGGCTACGCCGACGTCGTCGTCGTTCCATTCGTCGTTCACGCCGCTGATCTCGATGAGCGTGCGGTTTTGGGAATACTGTGGAAACTCCATCATCCGGTACCCGGCCGCGGCGCCGGTGGAGCGCCAACCCTTGGTGCATCCCATGGCCCGGTAGAGCTGGTTGTCCACCAGCCCCGGCCCGTCGGCATTGTGGTACTTGCGGTGCGCACAGGTGGTTGCCGTGGCGGAACCGTCCGGGGTGCCGTCGAGATCGAATCCGTGGGCAAGATCGCTGCGCACCTCCTTGTAGGGCAAAGGATCCTCGATGGCCCAAGGCAGCGCGGTGGAGTTTTCGCCGTTCGGGCCGCGGTTCCAGCGGTGCCCGAAGTGGTGGCTGCGCTCATTGCGGACACTTTCGTGGAGCGCGTTCCAGTTGTCCTTTTCGGTGTGTTGCAGTCCATCCGGGCACTCGACCTCGGCGTTGGGGGATTCCCAATGCCCCGGGCGCTCCATGGTCAGCACGAGCCCGACGGTCTCGCCAGGCGGCATGGAGAGGGCCGGTGGCGCAGCGGCCGCGTTGCTGGCAAACCCTGCCGCTGCGGCCGTCAGCAGCCAAAAGGTTCCCCCGGCCCACCGCCGGGGGGCCGTTCCAATGTGCCGCTCAGATAGCCAATAGGCGCTTTTCGTGTGACCCACTCCTACAGGTTGACCTTCACTCCAGCCGTGAACATGGTGCCAATGATGTCGTAGAACGCCAGGGTGGGAAAGTTGAACCGGGGCGCAGCGGTATTCGGCACCAAGGGTGGCTTGTTGTCGAACAGGTTTCTGACCGAAAGGTAAACTTGCAGGCTACGCTCGTCACGCAGGTTCCAAGTGTAGCTGCCGGTGACGTCCGTGTAGTACTGGGCGGAGACGGGCGGTTCGTCCCAGATCTGGTTGGGCTCATATCCCAGCGTCAGCTTGCCGATCATGCGCTCCTGCAGCAGCAGCGACCAAGCGCCCCGCGTGTAGTGCACCTGCAAGTGGGCCTTTAGGTCCGGGATGAGATGCGTTCCGGCCGTCTCCACCACCGGCAGGAAGGGGCTTGCCTGGGTCTTGTAGTCGTCGATGTAGGTCAGGAACAGACGGCCACCCAACGAGCCGGCACCGAATTCAGTCGTATAGGAAACCTCTAGATCGAAACCCTTGGTATCGATCAACGAACTGTTGGTCGGGCCGGACAGCACCAGCGTCGGGAAGTTATCCGCCGAGGTGTCCGACGCTGAAATCGGTCGCTGCACCTGACCGCAGATGGGATCGTCGCCGCCGCTGAAGAAGCACTGATCCACCACGTTTTGCGTGGACAAGGTGGCGATGGCGCCTTCGAGTTCGAGGTCGAAGAAGTCGAGCGCAACGCTTAGGCCCGGCAGGAAGCTCGGCTGCACCACCACGCCGAAGCTTAAGGAGTCCGCTTCCTCGGGGAACAGGTTGGGATTGCCGCCGCCAGCGGTCAGCACCACGCCCCCGGTGCCGGTCTGCGGATCGTTCAACGTCGATCGACCGGCAGCGCCGCTCTGGCCGAGGTCGAATAGGGTTGGCGCCCGGATGTCACGGGAACGGGTGATGCGGAACAGCACGTCATCGACCGGCCGCCAAGTCCCGCCCACCTTCCAGGTGGTCACCGCGCCACTGGTGCTGTAATCCGTGCGGCGTATCGCGCCGTTGACGTCCAACGAGTGAAACAGCGGCATGTCCGCGAGCAGCGGTACGTTGACCTCTCCAAACGCCTCCTTGACGTTTAGGTCGGCATCGGCACTTGCACGGGTGGCGAACCAGAAGCGCGGCGCGCCCGGGGCCAGGCTGCGCAGTCCGGTGACGGGGCGATCCACAGCCGGGTCGGTGTTGCTGGTCATCTTGAAGTCCTGCCAGCGCATTTCGCCGCCAACGGCGAACGACAGGGGCCCGGAGGGCAGATCGAACAGGGTCCCGTTCAGCGATACCGTGATTTGGTCCAGGGTGGTGTCCGCATCGTAGCGCCCCGTGCCATGGATGTAGTCCACCGCTTCCGGCGATGCGGCGTTCACGCCCATCACGTTGAAGGGTACGCAGCCCGGGTAGAGGCCGGGGTGCGTCAGGGAGACCCGGCAGACGGGTTGCCCGGTTGCCGGGTCAACCACCGCATCGGCCGCCGCGTGGAACTTGCGCAATTCAGGCGTGTTGATCTCTTCGGCGAACTGATTGCTCTCGCCCCGCGCATAGTTCAGGTTCCACGTGAACCGTTCGCCGATGTCCCCTTCGAGGCCCAGCATGAGAGTGAAGTGATCGGTATCGTCCTTGGCCGGAGACAGGGGCGAGTCGGTAACGTACTTGTTGATGAAGAACACGTCGATGCCCTCGGCGGTCATCCGCTCCTGAAGCGCTGCGGGAATGAAGGGGTTGCCGCTGTACACGGCCTGGCCGAAGTCGAAGTAGTTGAAGCCCGAGGTCACGTCCACATCGGCGATAGAATAGAGGCCCATGACATTTGCCCGTACCGGACCGAAGTCGTAATCGAGCCGGAAGAACGCTTGATTTGAGGCGGCATCCTCGGAAATCGTCTGATCGATCTGCAGCGCGGTGCCGTCGCCGCCGACGACGCTGGCGCCGGAACCCGTGGGTGTGCCGAAATCGAAGAATCGGAATTCGCCCGCCCGCGGGAAATAGGTGCCGAAAAGGGGCCCACCCAGCGCATGACCGCCATCGCTGATGATCACCCAGCGGGCGTTCTCGTAGATCACCAAGGGATTGCCGGCGGTGCCCGGCGGGCCGCCGCCGGGATTCTTGCCGGCGGCGATGTAGGAGATCGTGCCTTGGGAGCCCCGGTCCTTCATCTTGATGCCGTCGGTCTCGAAGCGTTCGAGACTGAACATGAAGTGGCCGCGCTCACCGAGTTCAAAGCCGCCCGCCACGCCGGCTCGGTAGTCGAAGGAGTCCCCGTGTTTTGAGATGCCGGCGGAACTTTCCACCTTCAGCCCGGTGAAGTCATGGTCGATGATGTAATTCACCGCCCCCGCCACCGCATCGGACCCGTAGGCCGCTGACGCCCCGGCGGTGACCACATCCACCCGGTCGAGGAGCATTTGCGGAATGACCTCCGAGTTCACGAAACCGGTGTAGGTGGTGGGTGGCAGCCGGATGCCGTCGAGCATGATCAGGGTGCGCTGGGAACCAAAGTTGCGCAGGTCGAGCGTCTGCCCGCGCCCATCGGAGATGCCGGCCTTGCCACCCGAGTTGAAGCTGCGCGAGCCGATGAACTGCGGCAACTCCTGCAGCGCATCGACGATGTTGGTGGGATTGGATTGCCGAAGATCGGCAATTGGTGTGCTGGTGACCGGCGTCGGCGCCTCGAAACCGTCGGTTCGCAGCCGGGTGCCGGTGACGACGATTTCCTCTAGTGCTCTGGCTTCTTGCGTCTCCTCCGCTACCGTACTGCCCGGGACCGAAACCAACCCGGCGAAAACCGCCAAAACACCACCTAGACTACTGACGGAACATAGCCTGCTTTTCATGTTCATCTCCTCTTACTCGATTGAGTTATACTCCTTTGGTTGGGGATTCTCAACGCGCATCGATGGCTACCTGCTGATGCCGGAACGGGTTGCTTCGGTGCGCAGGCGCCGCGCATCGGCCTGGAGCAGGAAACGCTCGGCAACTGCCCGGTCAGCCGCGCCAACCACCTGCTCCACGTACTTTTGGTGATTCGGGTAGCGACGTGCCAGTTCACGCTTGTCAAACGGAACGAAGGAGCCGATCAAGAAGCAGAACCCCGCCCCGGCATTGTTGGGCAGATAGCTCCCCAGCGGGACTTCCACGCTGGGCAGCCGCACACCGCCCAAGGCATTGCCCGCAGCATCCCGCACAATCTCCTTGGAACCGCTGGCGCCGTCAACGAGGTCGATCACCCGGCTCGGCGGCGGCTCGGCGGTGCCGCGCACCCATTGATCGATGATCTCAAGCATCGCCGACTGAGCGTAGCCGATGCGCACCGGATTGACCGGATTGTCGCAGCCAGCGGCGAAACTCGGCAGGCCGAGATCCCGCGCCAGCGCCTTGCCGCCTACGTCAACGGTGGCTTGGTCCACGTGCGCCCCGCCGGCCTGCTCGTAGATCCGCACGAGAGGGTACTGCGGTGGATGCTGGCGCAACCGGTAGGACCGTGGAACCTCCGTTTCGGTCTGGAAGCGCACGACCGGCACATCGACATCAATGAAGTTGCGCCGGTCGCCGGGTGGCAGACTCTCCGATTCCGAAGTGAGCTGGTTGACGTTCTTTGCCGCGCCGCCGGCTGCCAAGTAGTAGCCATCCATCAGGGGAGTGCCGTCCGGCATGCGCTCCCGGGCGTGAAAGGAATTGGCGTAGGTGACTTGGTAGGCCACGGACTGCGAATAGCCGGTGAGAATGTTGCGCTGCACCGGGAAGCCAGCCAAGGGATTGTCCTTGGCGCCCGGGGACTTCAGCAGCGCCGCAACTTCGCTCAGCATGTCCCATACTTGCCCGAAGCGCGGCATTTCCAACCGTTCGTAGCGGCTGCTGTCACGTTTGGGAAAAGGGTCTCTGCCCCACTTGTCGCGCAGGAAGTCCAGCGCCACTGGTTTGCTGGTCAGTCCGGCCCAGATGGCCCCGGCGCGCATCATGTACTCGTGGGTGTTCTGCCAGATGGGATCGCCATCCCAACCGGCAGTGGGGTTGAGCACTTCAAGGTGCAGGGTTCCGTTGAAGCGCTTCGCATCCCGGGGCCTGCGGATCAGCAGGCGGGTGGTGTAGGGAACGGCTTGGTCACGTACGCGAACTGCGCTGCTTTGCGCCACGTCGTCCACGTACTCATAGACATTGGCATCGCCGGAAACCAGGAACTCCTCCTCAACATAGCCGAACTGCCCTAGTTCCTCGTGCCAAGCGATGAAAGGGGCCGAGCGGGTCTGGTCGTCGCCGGGTACGACCGGCAGCGGTGAGGTGGCGGGAAGATCGACAGCATGCGCAAAATGGGCAAGCGACCAAGCGAGCGCTAGGGCCGTGACGGAGATGAAGCGGACAGGGTGCGAACGGAAGGTCCTCAGCGGTTTTGGCACCATGATCCCCTCCAGACGGCTGAGATTTCACTATAGCGGAATCCCGGACACCCGTCATTCAGGCGGAGCCGATTGCAATGCCCGGCCACTTAGCGCACCATGCGCGCCGTGTTCAACGGAAAGCAAGGAGGTGATCGTGCATTTATCTGTTGTTGAGGGATTCAGTCCCTGACAGTCCCTCATGCGCTGGGCCCCGCACCGCCTTCGGCGCGGGGTTCCAGCAACTCCTCCATCCGCATCGCGGTTTGCTCCATGTTGGTGAGCACCATGCCGGACTTGTTCAGGTTATAGCCGGTGATGTTGACCGCCCGGATCAGGTAGCGGTTTGCGGTTCCGTTCTCGTTGCGATCGACGTCGATGATGTTGATGCAGGCGTTGTCCTGCTCGATGCTGACCCGGCCTTGCCACGGCAGATTCAGCACGTGGTTGAGAATGGAGCGGTTGACCGCGCCGTGCAGCACCAGCAGCAAGTGGGTCCAATCATCAGCGGCCACGAGCTCATCGAAGGCGGGGTGGACCCGCGCATCGAAGTCGGCGAAGCGCTCGCCGCCGAGGAAGCGTGCCTCGGGCGTTTCCGCAGCCGCCCAAGGGTTGGCCACGTCGGCCAGCCAAGCCTCCGGATCGGCGGGTGGTTCAAGGGTGCGCCGGGGACGAACTTCTTCCAGTTCGGGAACCGTCTCAAGCGCTGGCGCCTCCCGTCCGGCCAGCACTAGGGTGGCCGTCTCAAAGGTTCGCGGCAGGCCGGAGCAGACGGCCCGATCGAAGGGAACGCTGGCCAAGAGGCCCGCCTGCTTGCGGGCTTGGATGCGGCCCAAGGGGGTGAGGGCGACCTGTCTTTCGTTGTCGGTCACCGAGCCATCTTCCTGAACGTAGGCGGCCTCGGCGTGGCGCATCAGGTAGATGCGCCGCCGTCTTAGGGGGTTGAGCATGGGGGTTCCTTAGGGGGCGCCAGAAAGAAGCACATTGACCCAAGGGTGCGGGTGCGTCAAGTTCGCCGGCCAGCCAACGGTTGTCAACGCTTCGACGCCTCCCTATGATCGGGAACTCGCTTATTCGAGCACGCTCATTTGAGTGCGCTCTTTAGAGCGCGTTAACTTGAGGGGGAATCTTCGATGACTGAAAAAAACACTGGGCCGGTGCGCCGGTTGGGCTGGCGGGCTGCCGTCGGCGGATTCATCGCGGGGTTGGCGTTGCTGGCCATGCCCTTTGCGGGCGCTGCGGCTGCCGATGCCAAGCACTGGGCCGCGACTTGGGCAACGGCCTCCAAGACCATTACGCCCTTCGATGCGCCCTTGCCGACCATCAACGACACGACCATCCGTCAAGTCGTTCGCATCAGCATGGGCGGCTCCCAGTTCCGGGTGTGGTTGACCAACGAATTCGGCACGGCGCCGCTGAACGTGGGGGAGGCGCGCCTCGCTCGGCGAGACGCTGGTTCGGCGGTTCGTGCTGGCACCGACCGGCAATTGACCTTCGGGGGCCAAGCCTCGGTGGCCATACCGCCAGGCGCGCGGGTGGTCAGCGACCCGGTTGACCTGTTTGTGCCGCACCTGTCGGACTTGGTCGTCAGCCTGCATCTGCCGGACGACATCTCCATGTCCGAGTCGCCCGTGAGCTATCACGTGCGCGCCCTGCAGACCAACTACCTGGCGGACGGCAACCAGACCGCGGCAATGGACCTCGAAATGCCGACCACGGTGCCTTCCTGGTTCTATCTGTCCGCCATTGACGTCGGCCGGGACCGTCCAGTGGCGGTGATCGCGGCGCTCGGTGATTCCATCACCGACGGTGACCAGACCCAGCCCGAGCCGGTGGACCAAAACGCCCGCTACACCAACTTTCTCGCCGAGTACATCCTGCGTTCCAACGACTTGCATCCCAACGGCTACCGGTACGCCACCGTCGTGAATCTGGGCATCTCGGGCAATCAGATTGGGAGCGACTTCCTAGGCGTGAGCGCCCAGGCGCGGCTGAACCGGGACGTGCTCACCCAGACCGGCGTCACCCACGTGATCGTTCTCGAAGGCATCAATGACATCGGCTTGCCGGTGCTGCTCGGCGCCCCGGCGGGTGCGTCGGCTGCGCAGTTGATCGCCGCCCATCAGCAGATCGCCGCCCGCGCGCGCGTGGCCGGATTGACCACCATTGGCTTGACCTTGCCGCCGTCCGGCGCCTCGTTTTTTCCAGGCTACGGAATGGGCGCGGTTGAGGAGGCCCGCCAGGGATTGAACGCCTGGATGCGCAGCAGCGATGCGTATGACATCGTGGTGGACATCGATGCCGTCCTTAGGGACCGGAGCGACCCGACGCTCATGCGTGGGGCCTTGAGCGCTGATGGGCTGCATCCCAACTCGGCTGGCTATCGGGAGATGGCGAAGGCGATTTACGTCGCCCTTTCAGATCGGCCAAACCGATCCCGCTGACCGCAAGAGGCAAATTGGCGCAAGCCGGGCCTTGACGCATCGTCGGGGCCGCGGCCCGCCGTGAATTCGGAGAAAGCATCCATGGCAATGAACGTTAGGCTCGTTCCCACCCTCGACACGGAGGTCAACGACATCCGATTGGCCACTGCCGAGATCGTCAACGACGACATCCTGCCGGCGGAGGACAAGCTATGGGGTTGGATGGCGGAGGGCGCGAGGGCGCCTAAGGCGGTGGTTGACGAGGCCCGGGAACTCCGTCACGGCATCCAGAACAAGGTCAAGGATGCGGGGCTTTGGGCGCCGCACCTGCCCGAGGAGTTCGGGGGCATGGGCCTGTCGTTCATGCAGCATGCCTTCATGAACGAGGTGCTCGCCTACAGCCCGGGTGCCGCTTCGCTGTTCGGCGTGGTGGCGCCCAATTCGGGCAATCAGAAGATCCTTGTCAAATACGGCACGCCGGAACAGCACGAAAAGTGGCTCAAGCCGCTCACCGAGGCGCGCATGCAGTCGGCCTTCTCCATGACCGAGCCCCACAATCCGGGCTCCGACCCGCGCTCGCTCACCACCCGTGCCGAACTCGACGGCGACGAATGGGTGATCAACGGCCACAAGTGGTTCACCTCCAATGGCCACGCCGCCGACTTCTACATCGTCATGTGCCGCACGTCCGAGCCCGACGAGTCCGGCGGGCGCAACGAGAAGATGACCCAGATCATCGTGCCCAAGGACACGCCGGGGGTGAACATCGTGCGCGGCGTCCCGGTTTGGGGGCGCGGCTCCAGCCACTGCGAGATCGTCTATGACAACGTGCGGGTGCCTCGGGAGAACCAACTCGGGCGCACCGGCACCGGCCATGCCGCTGCCCAGGACCGCTTGGGGGCGGGGCGCGTGTATCACTGCATGAACTCCATCGGCGCCATGTGGCGGGCCTTCGACCTCATGGTGGAGCGCATCATGAGCCGGGAGGTGCATGGCGGCGAAAAGCTTGAGGAGAAGCAGTTCATGCAGGGCTTCATCGCCGACAGCTACATGGACATCCAGAGCGCTCGGCTCATGACCATTCACTGTGCCGAGAAGATGGAGAGCGGCGCCGATCCGCGCACCGACATCTCCGCGATCAAGGTGTTCGTGCCGCTGGCCTACCACCGGGTGGTGGACCGCGCCATTCAGGTCTGGGGCGCGGCGGGCGTCTCCGGGGACCTGCCCTTGGCGGGCATGTACCAAGGCGCCCGTACCCTGCGCATCGCCGACGGCCCGGACGAGGTGCATCGCATCCTCATCGCCAAGAACGTGCTGCGCCGTTACCACGCCGGCGAGTCTTGGGACTTTGGGAACTAGAGGACTGGCGCATGCCGAAACTGACAGCATTGGAAACCGATCAATTCCTGGCCGAACGCGGTGTGCTGATGCGGATTGCCGTGGCGCGCGAGGACGGCAGCCCCTTGGTCACGCCGATCTGGTTCCTGCACGAGGACGGAGCCATCTATTTCACGCCGCGCAAGCGCTCCGAATGGTTTGCCTGCCTGCGCCGGGATGCGCGGGTGGCGCTGTGCGTCGACGAACAAGCGCTGCCGTACCGCAAGGTGCTTGCCGAAGGCGAAGCTGAACTGGTTTACGATATCGGAGAGGACGACGTCTGGCGCGACCTCTATCGCCGCATTGCCGAGCGTTACGTGCCGCCGGAAGGGGCGGACGCTTACATTCGCAACACCATCAATCAGCCGCGCGGACTGTACCGGCTGCCCTTGGAGCAGGCGCGGGTCACCACTTGGCGGATGCCCTTGGACGGCGAGGCGGGGGAGGGCATCTGGCACCACCGCTACTACGAGGAAGGCGCGGCGTTCACGAACCAAGTTTGAGTGTGGGTTATCCCCCGATGCGCTCCGCCCGCAACTGCTTGCGGCGCAGTTTGCCCGCATCGTCGCGCAGGGGTTGGTCGGTAAACTCGACGCTGCGGGGGATTTTGTAGCGCACCAGCCGTTCGGCGAGATGGGCCAGCAAGGCCTCTTCGTCGACGCCGCCGTTCGGCGCATCCACGATGGCATGCACGATGTTGCCCATATCGGCGTCCGGCAGGCCAATGACGGCGCAGGAACGCACCCCCGGGAAGGACTCCACCGCGCCCTCCACTTCCGCCGGATAGATGTTGGCGCCGCCGGAAAGGATCATGTCCGTTTGCCGATCGGTGAGGTAGAGGTAGCCGTCCGCGTCCATGTAGCCTAGGTCGCCCAGGCTTTCCCAGCCGCCCTCGATGGCCTTGGGATCAGCGCCAATGTAATGGTAGGTGCTGCCTTGGCCGGTGTCCGGCAGGATGAATATCTCGCCGATCTCACCGGCGGGAAGTTCCTCACTGGCCTCGTTGACAATCTTCATCCGGCAGCCGGGATTCGGCTTGCCGACGCTGCCCCGGTGCTCGAGCCACTCCGAACCGGTGATGACGGTGCCGCCCTGGCCCTCGGTGCCGCCGTAGAGTTCCCAGATCACGTCCGCGCCGAGCCAGTCCATGAAGGCCTCCTTGAGCCAGGGCGGGCAGGGTGCGGCCAAGTGCCAAAGCACCTTGAGGGAGCCGAGGGCGTAGCGGTGGCGCACCGCTTTGGGCAGGTTCCAGATGCGCTGCATCATGGTGGGCACCAGGTACAGCAACTCGACTTGCTGCTCCTCGATGAGGCGCAGGGTGCTCTCGGCGTCGAAGCGCGTGGTGACGGTCACTCGGTTGCCCTTGAACAGGGCGATCATGGCCCACATGAACGGTCCGTTGTGGTAGAGCGGGCCGGGGACTAGCACCGAGGCACCGATCGGCATCTGCAGGAAGTCCTGATCGGGGTTCCAGACGGCGGGTGTTGCCGAGACGATGAGCTTGGGCCGGCCGGTGCTGCCCCCGGAGGTCATGGCCTTGAACGACGTTGCGGGCGCGGCTGCAATGGGCTCGCTCGACTCGGCATCGGCGCTGAATCCCGCCGCCACGCACGCGAAGCCGGGATGTTCATCCTGGTCCACGCCCACCACTAGGCTGGGCTGGGCGAGGTCGATGATCTGGTCACGCTCGAATTTCGGCAGCTTGGCGGATACCGGCTGCGGCGTGGCGCCGGCCTTCCAGACGGCGAAGCTGGCGATGAAGAACTCGATGCCGTTCGGCAGGGCGATGGTCACGTAGTCGTTCTCCCGCACGCCGAGCCTTCGGTAGGCGCGGGCCAGCCGGTTCGAGGCGGCGTCCAGTTCCGCCCAGGTCAGGCGCTCATCGTCATGCACCAAGGCGATGGCCTGACCGCCGAAGGTCTCAGCCCAATGGGCGGGAAGCCGGGCTATTGGAATCTCGCCCATCAGCACTTCACCATGCCGCCATCGACCATTAGGGACTGGCCGGTGATGTTCTTGGCCGCTTCGGATGCCAAGAACACCGCCGCGTTGCCGATGTCCTCCACAGTCTGTTCGCGCTGCAGGGGCGTACGGTCGAAGATTTCCGGATAGTCGCCGCGGGCGATGCCTTCGAACCACTGACGCGGATCCTGCCCCTTGAATTCCGGCATGTGGCCGACGGCGCGCCGTGCATTGCCAGCCCAGGCGTCGGTGTAGACGATCCCCGGACAGATGGCGTTGACGTTGATGTTGTGCGGGCCGAGCTGCTCGGCGAGGGTTTGCGTGTAGTTGACCAGTGCCGCCTTCATGGCGCTGTATGAGGGATGCACGAAGTGCTCAAGCATTTTCGCGGACAGCGAAGCGCGCCCGGCGATGGAGGACAGATTGATGATCTTGCCGCCCCCTTGGCGCTGGAGGTGGGGAATCAAGGCCTCGCACATCAGCACCACGGGCTTGAGGTTCTGGGCGTAGAGGGCATCCCAGATGGCGGCTGGCCCGGACAGGGGGCCGGCATCTGGCTCAATGGCCGACTTAGGCGCAGCGCCGACGTTGTTGATCAGGATGTCGATGCGCCCGAAGCGTTCCAAGCCCGCATCGACGCAGTCGATGATGGTCGCCGCATCCGTTATGTCGCCGGGAAAGGCCAGCGCCTCCTGGCCCAGCCCCCGCACGGCCTCGGTGGTGCCCGCCGTCGTCTCCTCAGCATAGGAGTTGACAATCAGGTTGGCTCCGGCTTCAGCCAGCGCCAGGGCGATGCCGCGCCCAATCCCCCGTCCCGCCGCCGAGACCAAGGCGGTCTTCCCTTCAAGCTGCATGGTTGTTTCCCGTTTGCTACCGGGCGCAATTCAATCGCTTTGCGGGCGCGAGGTCCAGTGCATAAGAGCCAAGTGCGAACGTCGCTTTGCGCTGCTCGCTCTAAATCGGCTGCATTTGGCTGTGGGCATTTTGTGCATTGTTGTGATATACGTTGTCCATGACTGGGAAATCCACAGCTCGAACGCGCAGCGATGACGATGCCCCATCCTCGTCCGATCTTGCGCCAATACAGGTTGGTCCGTCGCCCTGACTATCGGCTTATCCGCCGAGTGGTGGACGCCTTCAGTGGATCAGCATGTACCAATTCGAGTGGGATCCAGCCAAGGCGGCGGCCAACGCCCGCAAGCATCAGGTCAGTTTCGAACTCGCTTGCGAGGTATTCGAAGATCCGTACTTGCTCTCTGTGCTTGATGACGACCACAGTCAGTTTGAGGAGCGGTGGATAACCATGGGCTTCAGCCGGAATAACCGATTGTTGGTGGTATGCCACACCTATCCGATCACCGGGGCGGCTGCGGGCTCGATTCGGCTCATCTCGGCTCGTCCAGCGACCCCCAGCGAACGTCGTCAGTACGAAGCGGGCCGATGAAGCGCGAGTACGATTTCTCGACAGGAGAGCGCGGCAGGTTTTTCCGCAAGGGGGCCGCAACGATCTTGCCGCGTACAGACAAGAAGCTCGACTGGATTGGTCCCACAGGTCAGATTGGCAAGTTTGTCGTTGCGGAGGCGCAGAAGACGCTCCGCTCATACCGTGCGCAGCCGCGCCGCATAACGGAAGATGCGAATGGCGAGCACTTTACGGCGCACGGCGGATATGCCCATCGACAGCTGTTCGAGTTGGTCCAAAACAGCGCGGATGCGCTGTTCGCTGCGCCACAGGGCCAGAGCATCCTAGTTCGCCTCACTGAGCGCTTTCTCTACTGCGCTGACGACGGACAGCCGATCGAGCAACAGGGCGTGACCGCGCTCATGTTCTCGCACATGTCGCCCAAGCGAGATCCGGGGCAGATTGGCAAGTTCGGACTGGGCTTCAAGTCGGTGCTGGGTGTGTCGGATGCTCCGGAGTTCTACAGCCGTTCGGGTTCCTTTCGGTTCGACAAGAGATGTTCTGCGGAACGGATTGCGGCGGCGAGCGTCGAACCAGCCGAGCGCTACCCGGTATTGCGCTTGCCTGAGCCCATTGACCCCCATCAAGCGGGGAGTGAAGATGAGGATCTGCGGGAACTTATGCAGTGGGCCACAAACATCGTCCGACTGCCGCTAAAGGAGGCCGTCCATGACGATCTTCGCCGCCAGATTCAGGAATTCCCACCAGAGTTCTTGCTGTTTGTTGATCATGTCGGCTATCTGACTCTTGAGGATGGGGAGGATTCCCGCGACTTCATCTTGAGGAAGTGGAAGAACGATTCTCTTCGTCTTGACACCGGCGAGGAGGCCACTCTTTGGCGGCGATTCAAGACGATCCACCGTCTTTCCGCCGATGCTCGAAGCGACCGGCCGGCACTGGTTGATAGCGGCGAAGTGCCGATTTGGTGGGCAGCACCGATTGACGGAACGGTCGATGTACGCCAATTCTGGGCCTATTTCCCTACCCAAACGGCCAGTCTTGTTGGCGGCATTCTCAATGCGCCGTGGAAAACCAATGAAGATCGTCAGAATCTGCTGCCAGGGCCATACAATCAGGAATTGATTGAAGCCGCTGCAGAAATGGTTGCTGGGGCGCTCCCAAAACTTGCGAAGCCGGAAGATCCCGCTGCGCATTTAGACGCGCTTCCGCGCCGACGTGAAAGCGGTGATCGCGAAGAAGCCGATCTTCTTCGCACAAGCTTGTTCGAGCATCTACGGGGAAGCGAAGTCATTCCCGATCAAAACTGCATCTTACGTAAAATCGAGGATATCTCGTATCCCCCTAAAATTCTTACGGATCGTGGGGAATCGGCACCGTTCGATCGGTGGGCAGCGTGTGGAGACCGACCGCCCAATTGGCTTCATCACAGTGCCATCACACGTAATCGTCGACCGAGACTAGCCACCATTGACCGACTGTTTCCTCCACGCTGGACGGGAGATACGGGCCAAAGTGCGCCACGGAAAAAGGTGGCGGATTGGCTTGAAGCGTTGGTGTATGGCAAGGAGGGAAGGGATGCCATCCAGGCTTCCATGGCAGCAATTCAGGTAGCCGGGCTCATTCCCGACGAGATGCGCAAGGGGGACAATCTCGGCAAAATTGTGCTGACAGCGGGTGGAACCTTGCAGAACGCCGATCCCGAGTGTCTCTTCCTGCCCGACGGGCCACTGAGGGATGGCGCTCCGCTGAGTCAGGGCTCGTATGTTCATTTGGAGTTGGTTTCGGACCCTGACACGCTTTCTTCGTTGAAGGCACTGGGGTTCAGGACGCCGTCGCCGGAGAGGAGGTTCAAGCTCATTGCGAGCCAAGTGCTCCAAAGTGAGGGGGGCGAAGAGGCTGACGAGGATCTTCACCACCAGTTTTGGGCCGACTCCCGCGAGCTCCCAGCAGAAGCCGCCGAGGCCATAATTCGAGAGCGGAAGAATTGGGACAGGCGAGAGGTCTGGCCCACGAAACTGCGAGTGAGGACACGGAAAGGAACATGGCAGGCTATGCATGCTGTGCTGCTGCCGGGCATAGTGGTGCCGGGCGATGGGAGCCGGGATGATGGCGCTACCCTAGATACCCAATTTCATGCTCCAGACGAAGAACTGCTGCACACTCTTGGTGTAACCGATGCCCCACGTAGTGATGGTGACCTGTCCGTGGAACCCGAGTACGTGTCCTTCCTTGGCTCGTGTCGTCAGCGGTATTCCAAACGAGACGATCTGCCACACCATCCGCAAAAGAGTTCGCTGAACTTCGTGTCGAACAAGGGTGCTGGACCGCTGGAGATTCTGTCCGTCCTGTCCGACGAAGGCAGGTGGCGTTACACGGATGCACTGCTTAGGCTAGATGCCTGCTATGAACGCTGGAGGATGCGACACAAGAACTGGCGGAAGTATCCCGAGGCGGCCTTCGACTCGCTCACGATCCACATGCTTCGAAAACATGGACGAGTCCGAACGGCTCGCGGCGTCGTGCCGCTTGTGGATGCGCTCGGACCATCCCCGAGGAGCCAAGCAGCCCTTAACGAGCTGCTTGTCCATCCCATGGCTGACAAGATCAAAGCGACTTTTGATTTGGTGGAACCGACGCCGGAACTCTTCGGCAAAGGGGATCGTACGCCGTTGACCGATGTGTGGCCCGGATTGATGGACTTTCTTCCGTCGAATCGACAACAGTGCTGTCTTGTTTCCTGCGAACGCATCCTCGTTGCTGGTCAAGCGAAGGAATGCGTGTTCCATGCGCCCGATATCTATCTCGTCGGCGGCGTTGACGATGAGAAACAACGAAAACTAAAGCTCATCGCAGACGAAATTAAACTTGGGCTCGACTCGAATCAAATCGAAGCGATAGTGCAACGTCGGACGCCGCACGAGGTCGAGAAACGCCGTGCCGCCATTCGACAGTGTTCCAGCGATGCTGAGCGCCTTCTTAGAGCCGTAGGCGAAAAAAAGCTACGCCGTGATCTTCCTCACTCGCTGCTGGCTGTTCTGGAGAGCAACGGTGCCATCCTTTCGGGGACCGAGATTGCGGAGGCTGCCGTCGCGACCTATCACACAGATACCTTGAAGCGCTACGGGTGGGCGTTAGAAGGTCTCGACCCGCCATCGCGATGGGCCGGTTCCAAGCGGGCTGTCGAGTTCGTGCGGTCTCTCGGGTTCTCCGCCGAATGGGCAGGAGAGCGAAGTACGAAACGCGCCCCGTTCATGGAAGTCAACGGACCTCGTTCCCTCCCTGCGCTTCATGGCTACCAGCGTACCATCGTTGACAACGTTCGAAATTTGCTTTGTGAAGCGCATGGAAACGGGGCGGAACGGCGCGGAATGATCAGCATGCCGACTGGTTCCGGCAAGACGCGAGTTGCTGTTCAAGCGATTGTCGAGGCGATGCGCGATGACGGGTTCCGCGGCGGAGTCCTTTGGGTAGCAGATCGGGACGAACTGTGCGAGCAAGCCGTGGAGTCGTGGAAGCAGGTCTGGTCGAGCGTTGGCTCTGAGGCAGTGCAGCTTCGAATTTCCAGGATGTGGGAGGGACAACCTGCGCCAATACCGACCAGCGACTTCCATGTTGTGGTCGCGACAATCCAAACGCTTAACGCCCGACTCGACAACCAAGGTGGCGAGTACGAATTTCTGGCTGACTTCAAGTTGGTGGTCTTCGATGAGGCGCACAGGTCAATTGCTCCGAGTTTCACCTCGGCAATGGCGGAAATAGGCCTGACTCGCTTCCAAAGGCCGGATGAACCTTTCATGCTTGGCCTGACTGCCACTCCGTACCGCGGACACGACGAAGACGAGACAAAGCGGCTTGTTGGCCGCTATGGGAACACGCGCCTAGACTCCGGAGCGTTCGGGAGTGATGAGCCGGAAGCCGTCGTCGGAGAATTGCAAGACATTGGCGTGCTCGCCCAAGCTGACCACGAAACCATCGAGGGTGAGACGTTCCCGATTGACTCAATTCTGGATGGTTCGTTCGACGAGCCGAGGGTAAAACAGATACTGGCTGAGTGGCGGGCGCTTCCTTGGCTGCCGGAGGCCGTGGAACAGCACATCGCCCGGAGCCCGCAGCGAACCAAGCGCATAGTCGAAGCCTATGAGCAACATGTTAGCCCTGACTGGCCAACACTCATCTTCGCGACCTCGGTTGAGCATGCACGGACACTAGCGGCGCTTTTGAACCGAAAGGGCATCCCGTCGCGTTCCGTCAGTGCGGAAACTGCAAGAACGACTCGTCGCCGGATCGTTGAGGAATTCCGTTGCGGTGAACTCAAGGCGCTGGTCAACCACGGCGTGTTCCGGGAGGGTTTCGATGCCCCCAAGACCCGGGCGATCATCGTGGCACGGCCCGTCTACAGCCCGAATCTCTATTTTCAGATGATCGGTCGCGGATTGCGGGGGCCGCTAAACGGCGGTGAAGACCGATGCTTGATCCTCAATGTCCGTGACAATATAGAGAACTTCGACCGAGCGCTCGCTTTTTCCGAACTGGATTGGCTATGGGCTTGACCCTTCTCGGAGATCATCTGGATGAGGTCGGCGAATCGGCAAGGTAGTGCATATTGAAAGTCTCTTCAAAATTGCGCCTGTATTGGGAAGCCTTAGCATCCCGGACAGATCGATTTCGGCCTTAAGTCGATTCGGTGTTGATGCCATGCGCTTTCTGCTGGGCGAGGGCTTCATTCCCCCGGACCAGACGGCCACCTGCAAGGTGGTGGCCGGACAGTTGCTCGAACGCATCGAACCGCTCATGGGTGGCTTGCGGGCCGTGGAGCGCACTCGCGGCGACTATTCCGTTCAAGGTTGGCACGAAGCCGTCACTCAGCGGCTTTGGCCAAGCTGACGTTCGAGTTCCGCAATCCGGGCCTCTGCGGTGCGGCGGGCGGCGGCCTCCGCGTCGCGCTGCGCCACTGCCTCAGCATAGTTGGGCAGGAAGTCGCCAAGCTCCGGGTCGAAAAGGCGCAGACATTCACCCTCCGGGTGAAGCTCAAGGCCGAGAACTGCCGAAAAGCCCACCAGCCCGCCGTCCCTGGGCTCAAGATCGATCGCCTTGTAGGTGCCGTCCGGCCTGATGCGCCGTCCCTTCAGGGTGGGAAGCAGGTAGTCTCCAGTGGGGTCGAACTGCCAGTACTCCGTGACGCCCAGTCGATCGTACAATTCCGCCTTAAGCCCCTCGTCCCGGCGGCGGGTGCTGTTCGACGTTACCTCCAGAACGAAGTCCGCCGCCTTGCCCTCTTTCCATACCAGCCAGGTCCGCCGCTGTGGTTCGCGGCTTGGACCAAAGGCCACGAACACGTCCGGGGATACCCGCTTGGTGGTGTTGCCTTCCTCGTAGTACATCAGCATGTCGCTGCCCACATAGGCGTCCGGGCGGGCGGCGTAGCGGTCCATAAGCGGATGCGCGAAATCGACGGTAGTGTGCCAGTGGATGGGGGTCTCGGACATTGGCTTACCGTCCGATTCCGGGTACTTGACGGACTTTGGAACTTGCCGCCGTGGTGGCTTCGCCTGCGGCGTCAAAAGGGCTGACGAGCGAGCCGGTGTAGGTTCGGCTGTGGGCATGGGGCGCTCCTTGGGCAGGCCGTTGCCGTGCGCCGCGCACAATAGCACAGCGCCGCCGCCGTTGGGGCGAGACGGGGCCTTGGACGGGCTGGGCGGCGGTCGCCACGGTGCGACTCGGGTGGCTGGAAGGGAGCCACCGTGCCATGAAAATCGGTGAAAATCGTTAGGACAAAGACGCTGGGATTTGTGCGAGATTTCAGCATCCGGCGGGCAATGGCGCACACGAGTTTGAGACATCTCGCACCTTGCGCTAGTGTGCTGTCCCGCAAATAAGTGGGTTTTAGTCGCTAGGCCGTTTTGGTTCCCGGCAAGGCGCGACAACGCCGTGTGGCGGGCTCCACACAAGGCGGAGCAACGCAGCCGGGGGCCGAAACGGCCACGAGTAATCACACTTATTTGCGGGACAGCGCACTAGCAAGGGTCTTTCTCATTTCAAGACGAGGTTGGGACGCTCTCGAGCCAGTGCATACTGCTGAGTTCCACCAGAGTACGGCACAACTTTGCCAAGAGCCGGTTCGCACATCTTGCGGATTGGAGGCGCGGGTGTTTTAGTGAGGCCGGATTCACTGGTTCACGCCACTTGCCGGGGCGTTGACCAAATCAGAGCGGCCGTTCCCAAGATGGCAAAGGAAGGAGAGGATTAGCGTGGATTGGCTGAGGCCGAAACGAAGGCAGCGGAGGGCAGTCTCCCAGATCCTGTATGCGAGCCGCGGCAGCAAGGGGCTGCCGGTTGGCGTTCGTCTGCAAATGCTGCTGAGCCGGTGGCGGACTCGGCGTGCCTTCGGCGAGATGATCCAGGATCGGGGTCTGCCGTCGTTTTACACACAGGCGACCGTGAGCGACGTCGAGGGGCTCGTGGTTGACGGTGGCCGCGGTGAGGTCGGCCAGTTCGTTCCGAGGGGGTTCGAAGCCTGCGCATGGCTGCCCAGTCCGGCGTGGAAGTGGGTCGTGCCGGACACAGAGGGCGCGATCTTGATCGAAGGCGGCGACGAACGAAGCGGATGCTGGGCGAAACCGGTCACGTGGGCCGAGGTGGCGGCGGCAAGCGGACTCGACATGCACAAGGCGATGTGCTGGTGGGACATCTGCGGCCCGTCGGTCGAGCATGGCCACCGGGCGGCGTCTCCCGACCAGGCGTGGACCTGGGGACCGTCGGAGGGAACCATCGAACCGTTCGTGGCCGAATCGCTTTTCGAGGTGCTGTCGCGCTGGACGCAACCCGCTGACCGGAGCCTGGGCGGCCAGTGGGAGGGCGGGAGTAGCGATCACTGGCGGACCGACGCAAGGCTGGTCACGCCGCACTGGGTCTATTTCGTCTGGGCGTGCGGATTCGGCGAGCTCGGCGAATGGCTGGCGCAGCCCGACTCGCTGGAGCGGGATGACGGAGTCCCGCACGTCTTGTGGCCGGCCACTCGGGAGTGGTTTCTCGCAAATCTCTACAGCGGTCAAGCGAACTACTTGGCCGGTTCGCGCGAGATCGTCGATGCCGTGCTGGAGAGTGGGCTGGAGGCTTATGAGGTCGAATTGTCAGACCACGGTTCTCCAGCGGCCAGCCCGCAATGACGAAAACGGTGGTGCATTGCAGCTGCGCATTCCGGCTGGGAGGGACCGGGCTCTTATCAACTTGGTCGTTGGTTGCCAAGCGGATGGCGCACGTCCGCCAACGGTGGGTTCGACGGAAGGTGGGTTCAGCTTTTTCAGGAACAGGGAGCGCTACGCAACGCGTGGCTTGAGGTGCTCGTGACCCAACGTGGAGTTTCGAAGCTGCTTGGGGCGTATTTCGCCGTCGCCCTGATCGCCGTGATGACGCGGTTCGATGAGTTTCCATGGACTTGGGTTCCGATGTACGCCACCTACGCCGCAGGGGACCACGTCACGGTTCCCCTGCGCGACAAGGCCGATCTGTCAAAGGGCCTTCACGTGACGCGGCGGGATGGGTCGATTGGGTGGGTTGACGCAAAGCAGTTGAACGTGCCATCCCGCAATTATTGGCGAATCCACCTCCAACGAGTGAACGGCAAGGGTGCCGCGAAGTACGCCCAAGCCAGAATGAACCTGAGCGAACTGAACCAATGGCTCTGGGGAGGCTCAAGGGATCCGGATGTCCTCGAGCCGGTCAACTGGGACCGCCGGGTTCTGACCAGCCTGAACCGAACCCTCGGCCTGCATCCAAGCGATCCCACGTTCATCGTGAGCGCAACGGCGCCCGCCACGCATGCCGTCGTCCACAAGCGCACCATGGAGATTGAAATGGCGCGGGTGGCGCCGGAGGTCACTTGGGACGACGGCTGGAACAGCGGCTGGCTGGACGGCAACGGCGAATGAACGGCCTTGGCCGCAGGCTTGGCGGGTTCTTCTACCAAGGCTACTCCGAGGAAAGCCTAGCCCTGTTTCGGGTGTATTTTGGCTGCCTTCTGCTTCTGTACCACATCGCGCAGTTCGCGACCCTGTTCTCCGTTGACCCCGGCGGCGCCTCGTTCCACTACACGGATCCGATTTGGTACTTCGACCTGCTGGGGATCGACAGAACCCTGCCGTGGCTCTCGTTCCTGGCGGGGCTTCTGCTGATTGCAAGCACCTTGTCGATGACATTGGGCAAGTGGACGCGGACGTCCATCGTCGTGGTCCTGATCTGCATATTCTACTTGAAGGGCGTGCGCGACAGCGCCGCCGGCGACGTGCACCACCGCTACGTCGTGCTGGTTCAGATACTGTTCTTCCTGCTGCTTTCCCGCTGCGGCGAGGCAGCGACGGGCCGCATACCGGGGAAGTCAGCGGGCCTGCTGGAGTGGGAGGCGAGTTGGCCCATTCGAGCAGCGCAAGTGTATGTCGCGTTCTTCTACTTCTTTGCCTTGGTCGCGAAGCTCCGCGTCTCCGGATGGGATTGGTTCCTCGACGGGGGAGGCCGGCTGCAGGAGCAGTTGATCGTCCGCTCCGTGCGCTGGGGCCTGTCCGATGAGGGGGAGCCGCTGAGAAACGTGCTTTCCTTCCACCTAGCGGGGATTCCGCTGCTCGTATTCCTGATGTGCCTGTTCGTGATCGCCCTTGAACTGCTGTTCCCGTTGATACTTCTCGCCAAGCGCAATCTCGTCAAGCTGTGCTTCGTTGCCTGCGCCTTCCTGTTCCATGTGGCGAACTATGTACTTCTTGACGTCAACTTCCTGCTCTATGGGTTTGTGCTGCTGGTGTTCTTTGACTTGGCGCAGGTTCACCGATCGCTTGCTGAGCAGCGCGGAAAGGCGCTGGCCCGCCTGCATCAATACGCTACCGCGGCAAGGCGTACAGTTAAATTGTTGGCAAGGGGATTGTTGTTGAAGCGAGGAGCCTGATTGCGATGTCGGAACCGGTTGATCTGTCCCAAGGGGGCGGCGTGATTTACTTCGACGGGGTCTGCGTGCTCTGCAACGGATTGGTGGACTTCGTGATTCCGCGCGACCGGGACCGCCGGTTTCGCTACGCCACCCTCCAGTCGGAGAAGGGGCAGCGCATGATGAGGAGGCTGCGGCTTCCCGCCGATGAACTGCAGACCTTCATTCTTCAGGAAGACGGGAAGGAGTACGTCAAATCGACTGCGGCTTTGCGGGTTTGCAAAGGCCTTTCGGGGGCTTGGCCGCTGCTCTACCTGCTCATCGCCGTGCCGAGACCCCTGAGGGATGCCGTCTACGGCTGGGTGGGCAGGCGGCGCTACCGGTGGTTCGGGCGCAGGGCAAGCTGCCGCGTTCCCTCGGAAGTGCAGCGCCACCTTTTCCTGGAATGAGCTTTGCGGCCTCAATCGCCGGTCCAAAGGGGCGGCGATATCAGATTTTCGCATTCGCGAATTCCTACGGCGCAGGCTCCTGGGTGCGTAAGCTCATCGTAGATCGCCAGCCTCGAAGTATCTTTCGGTGCCATAGATCGTAGGAACATCGAGGTACACATCGTCCCGCCCGGCGTGTTCAACTTTGGGCCAGCCTGCTCCCCGAGGCGAAAGAACAAGAGGCGAATCATCATCATCCGACGTGCGATCCAAACTGTATGCGGCCAGCCAATATCGAAAGTCCCCCAACTGCCACCTGAGTACATTGCCGTGCCCCAATACTTCTGGGGCCGCACGCGTGTCCTCGTGGACCCTTTGCAACTTTGCGATCGTCAGGACGAGAGACACCTTGAATCTGCGTTGCAGGTTGACGTTAGGCACATTTTCGGCGAAGTCCTTTTCGTACCAGTCACGGTCGCCATCCGATGCTTCCCATCCACCGATTCTCTCCGCATCGGTGTATTTCTCGTAAGGGTGGGTGTGGAAGTCCCCAATCATGGAAAGTTGCGGCCAACGGGCTGAAACGACGCTTTGCTTTGCCAGTGCGCTAGGTAAACTGAATGACGACCAATTCTTGGCTCGCGCCGCCACGATGTCGGTAGTGGCGTGTTGGACCACCAAGTGATCATAGCCCTCGCTGGATTCGGGGACGTATCCCCAAGGCAACCCGGCAACCTCGACAGGTCCCCGATTGGTGGTTTCGCGTCCGTCCCACAATCGCACTTTGTAGGATTCCATGCCCACCATGAGTAGATGCATCAACGCGGAATCGGTCACATGAATCCAGAGATCATTAAGGCGTTTAGGCATTAGACTGTCCTTTTTCATGGGATTAAGAGTTAGCATACTCGGCACTGTGGAGGTGGCATGCAAGCAGCGGATTGGATTGATTTAAGCGGCAAGGTGGCTC
>CAZRBP010000040.1:0-22208 GCA_964598305.1 uncultured Pseudomonadales bacterium
CGGCCTTGGTTCGGCTGGCCAACAGGCGCTCGATTCCGTCCTGCACCGGTGCCCAGTCGTTGGCCGCGATCTGCCCCGCCATCATTTGCGCGGCGACGTTGCCCCAGTCCCAGTGCAAGTCGGCTTCGGTGCAGTGCCCTTGCGCATGGACCCAATCCATGAGCCGCGCCATGAAATCCGCTATCGGCGGCAGGATGCCCTGCAAGGCCACTACCCAACCGTCCGCGCAACGAAACTGGGATTTGACCGAGACCTCACCGACCGTCAAGGCGAAGGCCCCGCGCTCGGCCCGGGGGTGGGCGGCGGGCTTGTCCAGGCTGCGGCTCAGCAGGGCCAAGGTCATGGACTGCTGCGCCGAGACATCGAGCTGTTGGCCAAGGCCGGTGCGCTCCCGATCGGCCAAGGCAATCAGCACCCCCACGGCCGCGTCGGCCGATGCGTGGCCTTGCGCCTGGTCGGCGCTGATGCGCAGCGGCGGCCCCTCCGCGGTACCGCAAAGATAGGCGTGCCCGGAGGCCGCGGCGAGGGTCAGGTCGGTGCTGGCGTACTCGGCCTTGGGGCCGGTGGCGCCGAAGCCGGTGATGGACACTTGGATGAGGCCGGGATTGATCCGGCCGAGTTCATCCCCGCCGAGGCCCAGCGCATCGAGTTCGCCAAAGGGTTGGGACGTCAGCAACACGTCGGCTTCGGCGGCGAATGCCTTCACCAGTTGCGGCGCTGCTGGCCAGTCGATGACCTCAACGCGCTTGCTTGTGGTGTAGGCCTGCCAAAAAGGGTTCGACAGGCGAGCTGCGGCGTTCGGCGTCACCAGTTGGTGGACATGCGCCCCGGCGTCGGCCAGCAATTGACCGCACATCAACCCCATCTCGTCGGTGAGGTCGAGGACGTTGAGGCCACCGAGGCCAATCATGGCGGCGGGCGTTCGGGCGTTCACGAATTCCTCCTGGCCTACGGCTCCATGCGTTGCTGCTGCAGGATGAGCAGGACCCGCATGCTGGCGACCACGGCGCTGATGTGCCGTTGCAGCGCGAACTCCTGGTACAGCGGATCTTCGCTCAACAGGACGCATCGACCTTGGGCGCCGCAGCGAAAGCGGGTGTTGCGGCCAAAGTTGTTGCCCGCGGGGCCGTACTCGCCGAACTTGCCCGGGTTTTCATTCAGGGTCCAAAACGCCTCCCAAGAGGTCGGCAAGCCGAACATCGGCGCTTCGATTGCGGTCAGGGTGTCCTCCGCGGTTTCCCTGAGCACGTCATCATAGTCGGCGGTGCTGGCCAGCACATGAGAGCAGCTGCCCCGCACGGCGGCCGCCACCTGATCCTCGTCGATAGGGAAGCTGTCGAAGCGGTCCTTAAGGCGCAACCGCCACCAGCGGGTGGTGTAAACCGGCGCCGCGTGGGCCGGCGAGGTAACATCCTGCACGTAGTTCAAAACGCGCCCGACATAGGGGAAGGCCTCGGCATCGCCGCCGGCCGCGGCCAACTCCCGCAGTTGTTGGTCGAAATGCTCGTGGAACCGGGTGTCGATGACCCACAGGATGTCGCGGTCGCCCACGCCGCTGCGATCGTAGTAGTTCCAGCGGACCATGCGCACGAAAATGTTGGTCTCCGCCTGCCGGGCGTTGGCCCGGGCGATCATGCGCACCTGCAGGGCGTTGACCGGGGGAATGATGCGGCCTGCCAAGCAGCGGTTGAATTGCTTGGCGGCCAAGAAGGTGAGCTTCTGGTGAATGGGAGACTCATAGGCAACCGCGGCCGCAGCCAACACCCAGGCTAGGCTGGCAACGGCTAGGCGAGTCGGCAGGCGGCGGCAGGCCAAGGCCGTCAATTTTCGTAGCCGGGCGCATCGGCGCGGGCGCGGCAAAGTCATCAATCCATTCGCCGGAGGCGTCAGCCGTCGATTATTGCCAAACTACCCGGCAAATGGCCAGCCCGAGGGCGTTCCGCCCTGCCTCCGGCCATGGGCCATCAGCACGACATGAAACTCAAACTAAGCCATCGCCACGCCCAAGTGGTGGCAATCCGCAACCCCCTTTGGCACACTGCTGTCTCGCCAATCCGACTTGCAGAGGGGAGAACCTATGAAGGCAGCGGTGCTGCGGGAAGTCAACAAGCCCCTTGAGATCGAGGATGTTCAGCATGGCGACCCCGGCCCTCGGGAGGTGCTGGTGCGCACCGTGGCAGCGGGGGTTTGCCATTCGGACCTGCACTTTCAAAACGGCTCCTACCCCCATCCGACGCCGGCGGTGCTCGGCCACGAATCGGCTGGCGTGGTCGAGGCGGTGGGCAGCATGGTCACCTACGTCAAGCCCGGCGATCATGTCATCACCTGCCTGTCGGCGTTTTGCGGCCACTGCGAGCACTGCCTGACCGGGCACATGTCGCTGTGCATGGAGCCGGAGCTGCAGCGCGGCCCGGGCGAAGCGCCGCGCTTGGCCAAGGACGGCGAGGCCGTTGCCCAGTTTCTGAACCTATCGTCGTTCGCGGAGTACATGCTGGTGCATGAGCACGCCATCGCCAAGATTCGCGAGGACATGCCCTTGGACCGGGCGGCGCTGATCGGCTGCGGCGTCACCACGGGGGTCGGCGCGGTGATTCACACCGCCGGGGTGGAGCCGGGCGCCACCGTGGCCGTCATCGGCTGCGGCGGGGTGGGCCTGGCCGCCGTCAACGGCGCCGCCATCGCCGGCGCCGGGCGCATCATCGCGGTGGACCAAGTGGCGTCCAAGCTGGACTTGGCGATGAAGTTCGGCGCCACCGACCAAGTCAACGCCAGCGAGGTGGATCCGGTTAAGGCGGTGCGGGAGCTGACCGGCGGCGGGGTGCATTACGCCTTCGAGGCCATCGGCCTCGCCGTGACCACCCAGCAGGCCTTCAAGATGATCGGCCGCGGCGGCACCGCCACCGTCATTGGCATGATTCCGGTGGGCACCATGGTGGAGATCCACGGGCCGGAGTTTCTGGCCGAGAAGAAGCTGCAGGGGTCGAACATGGGCTCCAACCGCTTCCGGGTGGACATGCCCCGGTTCGTGGACTTCTATCTGCAGGGCAAGCTGCACCTCGACGACATGATTTCGAGCCGCATTCGTCTGGAGGACGTCAACGACGCCTTCGCCCAACTGGAAACCGGCGAAGTGGCCCGCAACGTGATCATGTTCGAGTAGCTGCCGCTAACGGATCGCGACGTACCCGAAACGTCCGGACCGGTACACCCGCAACAGAATCTGTTGGGCCCCGCTGCCGACGTTCTCCCGCAGTTCCTTGAGTTCACGCACCGTCTTGCGGTTGACCGCCACCAGCACATCGCCTTGGCGCAGGCCCGCTTCCCAGGCGCGGCAGCCGTCGTCGATGCCGGTGACCAGCACGCCGGCGCTGGCCTCTTCCTCGTCGCGGAAGTTCTGCAGTTCGGTGCCCGCCAAGCGCGGGTCGATGAGTTCGCCCGCCACCTTTTCAAGCAGGTCCTCCTCGACGATTATGCGGACTTCGTGGCGGGTGCCGGCACGCAGAATCTCAACCTCCAATTGGTCGCCGACGAACACCGAGGCGGTTTGGCTGTCGAAGTCCCCCACTTCGCGGATGTCCCGGTTGCCGATGCGGGTGATGACGTCGCCGGTCTCAATGGCTTCGGCAGCGGCGCCGCTTGGCGCGACGGCGACCACCACCACGCCCTCCGTGCCGCCAACGCCGAAGGCCTCGGCGAGGTCGGGGTTTAGATCCTGCACTTCCAAGCCCAGGTAGCCGCGCCGCACTTCGCCGTACTCGATGATCTGGTCCATCACCGCGCGCACTAGGTTAGCGGGTATGGCGAAGCCGATGCCCACGTTGACGCCCGCCGGGGAGTAGAGGGCGGCATTGATGCCGACCAGCGCACCGCTGAGATCGACCAAGGCGCCGCCCGAGTTGCCGGGGTTGATCGAGGCGTCGGTTTGAATGAAGTCCTCGAAGCCCTCCAACCCCAATCCGCTGCGTCCGAGGGCGCTGACGATGCCGCTGGTTACGGTCTGGTTGAGGCCGAAGGGATTGCCGATCGCCACCACGAAGTCGCCCACCTGCAGAGCGTCCGAGTCACCGAATTCGATTTGTGCGAGTTGCCTGGCATCCACCTTGAGAACCGCCAGATCCACTTCCGGATCGGCGCCGATCAGTTCGGCGTCGAGCACCCGCCCATCCGACAAGGTGATGTCCACCTCGTCGGCCCGGGCCACCACATGGTTGTTGGTGACGATGTGCCCCTCGCGCCCATCGACGATGACGCCGCTGCCGGCACTGCGGGTGCGCCGGTAGCGCTGCCGGTCGGGAACGTTGAAGAAGCGGCGGAAGAAGGGGTCCTCCAGCAGCGGATTGCGCACCGCAGTGGTGGTGTGGGTGGCAATGTTCACCACGGCTGGATTCACCTTCGCCAACATCGGCGCCAGGCTGGGCAACGGTTGGCCGTTCGGCAGTTGCGCCGGGAGGGCGGATTGGGCCGATGGCCCCGCCCAAAGGACGAAGACGGCCGCGACCAACCATCTTGAATGGAGTGCTTTTTTCATGCGGTTGCAGAGGTTACCAATTGGACTTCAGATCATTAGGGAAAATCCCAAAGCAAAGGGGGTGATGGAGCGGGAAACGGGACTCGAACCCGCGACAACTTGCTTGGGAAGCAAGAGCTCTACCAACTGAGCTATTCCCGCGCGAACCATGCAGTGGCGATTCGCCCCCGCCGTTGGGCCGGACGCAGCGATTGTAGCGCATCCCGTGGCCGTCGGGCGCAAGCTAGACCCGTGGAAGCGAGGGTGCCAAGTCCCGCGTCAGTCCTGTGGGGTCAGCCGCCGCGCCCGGTGTATGACGACCGGCGTGACAGGCACCCCGACCATGCCGTTTTGCACCTCGGTGTCGACGAGTTCGATGTCCACCACCGTCTCCATGCCCGCCACCACCTCGCCGAACACGGTGTAGCCGAAGCCGCCGCCTTGGGGGTCGAGATGGGCGTTGTCGTTGACGTTGATGTAGAACTGCGCATCCGCCGAATGCGGATCGGCCAGCCGGGCCATGGCCACTGTACCGCGCCGGTTGGCCAGTCCGTTGCGGGACTCGTTGGGCACTTGGCGGGGTGGCTCGCGGTAGTTGAGCTGGGCGTCGTAGCCGCCGGCCTGAATGACGAAGTTGGCCACCACGCGGTGAAAAATCAGGCCGTCGTAGAAGTTGCTGTCCACCAGATCAAGGAAGTTCGCAACCGATTCGGGCGCCTCGGCCGAGCGGAGCGCAATGTCGATATTCCCGGCAGTGGTCTCCAGGCGCACCATCGGCGCCTCGGCCACTGCCACGTTCAAGCAGGCGCACAACAGACAGGCTAACAGGCCGTTTCGCATGACTTCACTCCTTGTTTTGATGTAGCGGGTCAGGATTGACCGTCCAGCGCCTGCCGGAACGCCCGCACCGTGGCAGTGAGGCCATCGTCGAGGGCGCGGGCGATCAGCGCATGGCCGATCGACACTTCGCTCACCTCGGCGATGCGGCGAAACAGGGGCAGATTGTCCACGTCGAGATCGTGTCCCGCGTTGACCCCAAGGCCAAGTTCAACGGCGTGCCGGGCCGCCGCCTGGTAGCCGGCCAAGGATGCGTGGCTGCGGGGGTGGTCGATGCCGAACACGTCGACGGCGTCCGCGAAGGGGCCGGTGAAAAGCTCAATCCGGTCGGCGCCGATTTCCCGGGCGAGGGCGATTTGCTCAAGGTCAGGATCCATGAACAGGCTGACCCGGGTGCCTTGGCCTTGGTAGCGCCGGATCTTGGCAATCAGCGCCTCGTTGTCGCCGCGCAGGTCGAAGCCGTGGTCGGAGGTGAGCTGATTATCGCCGTCGGGGACCAGGGTGGCTTGCTGGGGCTGGGCTTGCTCAATGAGCGCGTCGAATCCGGGATAGCCGTTGTCCCGCGGTCCGGCGAGTGGATTGCCCTCAATGTTGAATTCGATGTTTGGCCGGCCCTTCAGCGTGTGGGCGAGGGCAAGGACATCGTCGGGGCGAATGTGCCGCTGGTCAGGGCGGGGGTGCACCGTGATGCCGTCCGCCCCCGCCCTGAGCACGGTTTGGGCTGCGTTGACCACACTGGGCGCATCGCCGCCCCGGGCATTGCGCAGCAAAGCCACCTTGTTGAGGTTGACGCTTAGGGCGGTCACTTCAAAGCTGGACGTCGCTCAGGACCAAGCGCTGCGCTTGGGGCGGGATCGGATGATAAAGCCGATGATCAAGCCTATGATGAAAAAGCCGAAACCAAGCACCGGCCAATAGTCCCGCAGGGTGCGTATCATCCCCGTCGGCGAATCGGCGCGCCGGGCTTCAATGTGCGCCAGGGTGCCCTTGAGATCTGCCATTTGCTGCCCCAATCCGTCGATTCGCGCGATCAGCGCCTCATCGGCGGGCGCAAAGCCTGGCTCGCCAGCGGCCCAGGCGGCAAGTTCCGCGCTCTGTTCCGCAATGGTTACCTCCAGCGCCGCAATGCGCTCTTCAGCGGCTTGCAAACGGTCGCGGGCGATGGGCGTGGCAACCACGTACTGACCGTGAATCCAACCTTGGCGCCCGTCGTCGGTGACCACCTCAAGAAATTCGCTGTAGCGATCCCGGCGCAGCACCTCCAGCGCATCGCCGCTGCTCAAGCTCGGCCGCAGAACGCTGGCTGTGCTCGACGGCGCATCGCGCAGATTCAGGGTCAGCCGATCACTGACGTACAGCGTCTCCGAGTGTGCGGCGGCGCTGGCCAGCAGCCCGCAAAGGAGAACGATGCGATTCACCCATCCCCCTCCGCGGCGTCCTGCTCCGCGCCCGGAGGCACCAGCAACCCCTGCCGATGCAAGTAGTAGATGGTCAGCGCGATGTAGGCAAACGTTAAGCCAAAGCCACCGACCAGCTTGTAGGTTACCCAAAACTCCATGGAGAAGCCGTATGCGACCACGAGGTTCAGGGCGCCGGCCAGAAAGAAGCCGGCCGCCCAGCCGAACGACAAGCGCGTCCACACGGCCTCCGGCAGACGGAGTTGGCCGCCGAGCAGCTTCTCGATCAGGTTCCGGCCCATGAGATGGGCGCCGATCAGGGAGGCGGCCAGCAGCCAGTTGACGACCGTTGGCTTCCATTGAATGAAAGTCTCGTCGCGCAGAAAGAGGGTCAAGCCGCCAAAGAGGATGCTGGCCCAGAAGGTGAGCGTGAGCTCCCGCCCAATGGGCCGGCCCATGGCTTTCACCAAGGCAATCTGCAGCGTCACCGCGGCCATTAGCGCGGCGGTGGCCAAGTAGATGTCGGCGGCGAAAAAAACGCCGACAAAAACGGCGATCGGCAGGAAATTCAGCAGTTGCTGCATGTTGGGTTCCTTGTGTTCCTCAAGCGACCTCCCAATCGAACAACCCGCCCAACATAGCAGCATTTGACGGCAGTGGCTAACCTGCTTCAGCAGCCGTGCCAAATGCGCCGCCAATTGGGTATAAAGTGCCCATGAGCCAGTACTTCGTCCTGCATCCCTCCCATCCCCAGCGGCGGCTCCTGCAGGGCGCCGCCAAGATCATCCGTTCCGGCGGACTGGTGGTCTATCCCACCGACACCACCTACGCCTTGGGCTGTCACATCGGCGACAAGGCGGCGCTTGACCGCATGCGGCGGCTGCGCCAACTCAGCAATCGGCACTTCTTCACTTTATGCTGCCGCGATCTGTCGGAAATATCCAAGTACGCCCGGGTGGACAACCGCAACTATCGCTTTCTCAAGCGCCACACGCCGGGGCCGTTCACCTTCCTGCTGCCGGCCACTCGCGAGGCCCCCCGGCGCTTGGTGCATCCCAAGCGCAAGACCATCGGTCTGCGGGTGCCCAGCAATCCGATCGCCTTGGGCCTGATCGAAGCGCTGGGCGAACCCATGATGACCACCACCATGCGCCTGCCGGATCAGGATGAGCCGTTTACGGATGCCGACGCCATTCGCGAGGTGCTGGAGCACGGCGTGGACCTGATCCTCGACGGCGGCCACGCAGGCATCGAGCCCACCACGGTGGTTGACCTCAACAGCGACCCACCGACGGTCGTTCGCGAAGGCGCTGGGCAATTGCAATGAGTCAACACTGTAGCCATACTTTCGTGAACGCGGTGGTCGCCGACATCTTTTCCCAGCCGGGGAAACTGTCTAACTTCATGATTAGTATGATGAATTTCAAAATTCCAAACCAAGTCGGGATGCCTTTGGCCCAGGGCTCGCCCCATGGGCTCTGAAGGCGCGGGCAGCCGCGTTCTTTCCGGCATGCGGCCCACCGGGCGGCTGCATCTCGGGCACTACCACGGCGTGGTCAAGAACTGGGTCGCGCTGCAGGACGAGCATCAATGTTACTTTTTCGTCGCCGATTGGCATGCGCTCACCACCGGCTACGACGACACTGCGGAGCTTGAGCAGCACACCTTCGACATGGTGGTGGATTGGCTGGCTGCCGGCGTCAGCCCGTCGGGGGCGGTGATCTTCATTCAATCTAAGGTGCCCGAGCACGCCGAACTGCACCTGCTGCTGTCGATGATTACTCCGGTCAGTTGGCTGGAGCGGGCGCCAAGCTACAAGGATATGCAGGCGCGTCTCAAAGACCGGGAATTGGCCACCTACGGCTTTCTGGGCTACCCGGTGCTGCAGTCGGCGGACATCCTCATGTACCGGGCCGGCAGCGTGCCGGTGGGCGCTGACCAAGTCGCCCATGTGGAACTGTGCCGGGAAATCGCCCGCCGCTTCAACCACCTCTATGGCCGGGAACCCGATTTCGAGGCGCGCTGCGAAGCCGCGGTGCGCAAGATGGGGCGCAAGGCTTCGCGCCTGTACGGCGACCTGCGCAAGGCCTTCGTGGAGCAGGGTGACGGCGAGGCCTTGGAGCGTGGACGCGCTTTGCTCGCCGAGCAGCGGAATCTGTCGAACGGCGACCGCGAGCGGCTGTTCGGCTACCTCGAAGGCGGCGGACGCACCATCTTGCCGGAGCCCGAGGCGCTGCTCACCAAACAGGCCAAGGTACCCGGCCTCGACGGCGAGAAGATGTCGAAATCCTACCGGAACACCATCTCCCTGCGCGAAGCGCCCGATGCGGTGGCGCACAAGGTGCGGGGCATGAAGACCGACCCGGCCCGGGTGCGCCGCAGCGATCCCGGCGAACCGGACAATTGCCCAGTGTACAGTCTGCACGAGATCTATTCCGATCCCGCCACGCTGGAATGGGCGGCCGGTGGCTGCCGCAGCGCCGGCATCGGCTGCGTGGACTGCAAGCAGCCCCTCATCGACGCCATCAATGTGGAGCAGGCGGTGATGATCGAGCGAGGCAGGCCGTTCGAGGAGCAGCCGGACCTAGTGCATCGCGTCCTGCAGGAGGGTTCGGAGAAGGCCCGTGGCGTGGCGAGGGAAACCCTTGATGAGGTGCGCGCCAGCATGCGGATTGCGCACCAATGACCACCGATTCGAAACCCACGGAGGCGCTCGCAGTCGTCGATGGCCAGACGGTCGACAAGCTGCCTGCGGACCTCTACATCCCGCCGGACGCGCTGGTGGTGTTCTTGGAGACCTTCGAGGGGCCGCTCGACCTGCTGTTGTATCTGATCCGGCGCCGCAACCTGGACCTGCTCGAACTCAGCGTCGCCGACATCACCGACCAGTACATGAGCTACATCGATCTGATGATGGAGCTCAAGCTGGATCTCGCCGGGGAGTACCTGGTGATGGCCGCCACCTTGGCGGAGATCAAGTCGCGCATGCTGCTGCCGCGCCAGGAGGACGCGGAGGAGGAGGACGACCCCCGCATGGCGCTCATCGAGCGCCTGCAGGAGTACGAACGCATCAAGTCAGCGGCGCGCCAAATCGGCGATCTGCCCCGCATGGAACGGGACACCTTCCCATTGAGCCCGGAACGCCCGCAGCGGATCCGCGAGCAGGCCCACCCCGAAGTGGACCTTCGAGAAGTGCTGGTTGCCTTGGCGGACGTCATGCGCCGCTCGGAGGCGTTTCAGCACCACGCCGTGCGCCAGGAGCCGCTGTCGGTGCGCGACCGCATGGCCAACGTGCTGGCGACCCTCGACCAAGCCAGGGCCTTCGTGCCGTTCACGCAGTTGTTCAAGCCGGAGGAAGGACGGGCTGGGGTGGTGGTCACCTTTCTGGCCATCACCGAACTGCTGCGCGAGGGCATGGCCGACTTGACCCAGAGCGGGCCCTTTGCGCCCATCTACCTGCGCACGGCCAGCGAGCCGGTCTCGCCATGAACGAGCGACTCGACGCGGCCGAGTTGAAGCGCATTGTCGAGGCGATTTTGATGGCTGCTGCCGAACCGCTGTCGGTGAATCGCTTGGCGGGGCTGTTCAAGCCCGGCGAGCTCGATCCCCAGGAGGGCCGCAAGCAAATCAGGGATAGCCTCGCCGGCTTGGCGGAAGAGGCCGAGGGCCGGGGCTATGAACTCAAGCAAGTGGCCTCGGGATACCGGTTCCAGGTTCGCCAAGGCTTAAGCCCCTGGGTCAGCCGGCTGTGGGAGGAGAAGCCGCCCCGCTACAGCCGTGCCCTGCTCGAGACCCTGGCCTTGATCGTGTACCGCCAGCCGGTCACCCGGGCCGACATCGAGTCCGTCCGGGGGGTGGCCGTCAGCCAGAACATTCTGCGCACGCTGCTGGAGCGTGGCTGGATTCGCGTGGTCGGCCAGCGGGAAGCGCCGGGGCGCCCGAATCTATACGGCGCCACCCGGGGCTTCCTCGACTATTTCAATCTGCGCAGCTTCGACGATTTGCCCCCGCTTGAGAAGATCCAGCAGAAGATCGAAGAGGAGCTTGAGCGATTGGCCAAGCCCATCATGAACGAGGAGCCAGCCGACGCGAGCGATGGCGGCTCGCAAGCGCACTCCGGGGATGGCGAATCCGAGCCGGGTGCGGCGGCGGAAGTTACCGCGGCGAGTCCCGACGCCCCGGCCGAGGCGCTCGCCGAAGTGGTGCGATTGCCGACCGCCAGGGATTGAGTGCAATGGCCGTTGCGCCGGTTCAGCAAGCGCCCCGGCTGCAGAAAGCCTTGGCCGAGATGGGCCACGGCTCCCGGCGCCGAATCGAGCGATGGATCGCCGATGGCCGGGTGTCCGTCAACGGCGAGCCGGCGCGGCTGGGCCAGCGTGTCGAGCTGGGCGATGCCATCGCCCTCGACGGCAAGCCGCTCTCGATTCATCGCCCCAGCGCCTCCAGAGTGCTGGTCCTCAACAAGCCGGAGGGCTTGGTTTGCACCCGGCGGGACCCCGAAGGCCGCCGCACCGTGTTCGACAGCCTGCCCCGTCTGCGCCAGGGACGCTGGATCGCCGTGGGCCGCCTCGACATCGCCACCACCGGGCTGCTGGTCCTGACCAACGACGGCGCACTGGCCCACCGCATGATGCACCCCTCCACCGGACTCGACCGTGAGTACGCCGTGCGTGCGTACGGGCGCTTGGATGACGCCTGGATGCAACGGCTTATCGACGGGGTGGTGATCGACGGCGAGCGCTACGCCTTCACGGACCTGCGCTACTACGACGGCAGCGGCCGCAACCATTGGTACCACGTGGCCTTGATGGACGGCAAAAACCGAGCGGTTCGCAAGTTGTTTGAACGCGCAGGGCTCACCGTGAGCCGCCTCAAGCGCGTGCGCTTCGGCCCCATCGTCCTGCCGGCGACGCTGTCTCGGGGGCGATTTACCGAATTGGGCCGTGCGGACCTCAAGGCGCTCTACAGCCTGTTGAAGCTGTCGGCGACGCTGCCGAGCGGGCAGCACCGGCGGGACGCCAAGGCATCCCTGCTGGTCCCCTACCCCGAACTCGAGCGCCTGTCCTGAAGGGCTAGCCCCGCACGACCACGGGCTCCAACGGCCGACCATGGAGGCCGGATTGGCGGCGCTCCTCGCGCGGCGAACGTCCGAACAGCTCCTGGTAGCACTTGGAGAAGTGCGGGGCGGATGAAAACCCGCAACTGGTGGCGATGTCGATCACCGGCATGTCGGTCTGCAGCAGCAGCAGGCGGGCCCGCTGCAGACGCAGTTCGAGGTAGTGGCGGGACGGCGTGCAGTCGAGGTGCTTGTGGAACAGCCGTTCGAGCTGCCGCCTGGAGACGCCCACGTAGGCCGCGAGATCCTCCATGCTCAGGGGCTCCTCGACGTTGGACTCCATCAAGGCCACCGCCTCGACGACGCGGGGCTGGCTGGCGCCGAGGTAGTGGTGCAGGGGAATGCGCTGGCTGTCCTGCTGGTCGCGAATCCGCTCGCAAATGAACTGTTCGGAGATGTCCCTGGCCAGCCGCCGCCCGTGGTGGGCCTCCACGAGGTTGAGCATCAGGTCCAAGGAGCTGATCCCCCCGGAGCAGGTGTAGCGGTTGCGGTCGATGACGAACAGGCTCGGCTGGACCAAAACTTGCGGGAAGGTCTCCCGGAGGCTCGCGATGTTCTCCCAGTGAATGGCGCAGCGGCGGCCGTTGAGCAGGCCGGCGGCGGCTAGCGCGTAGCTTCCCGTACACAATGCCCCCAACGGGATGCCGCGCTTGGCGACGGCCCGCAACAGGTGCAGCGCATCGGGGTCGCAAGCTTTCTCCACCTCGATGCCGCCGCATGCGAACAGCATTTTGGCGGGAACGGTCTCATCGAGCTTGCCGTCGATCGCCAAGCGCAAGCCATCGCTGGAATCGACCGGCTCGCCATCGACCGAATGCAGGGACCAAGTGTAGAGCGGCTGCCCACTGAGCCGATTGGCCATGCGCAGCACCGAAACGGCGCAGGACAAGGACATAAGGGTATATTGGGGCAGGAGCAGAAAGCCTGCGTGCAGGGATTGGTTGGGCGCATCCAACGGTGCCATCTCCCCGACAGCAATGCCACGATTATGGCATTGCAGGGCGGTTGGTCAACACTTGCTGGTGATGCTCGCTGGTGACGCGAAACAACAAACATAAGTCGCGTCGAATTGGTTGCCCTGGGTTCCGGCACCGCTAGACTGGCGCGGCAAGCGGTTTGGCTTTCCGGGGTATTGGAGTGGCGTGCGGATGAGGTCCCAAGTACGGGTGGTGGTGATCGGCGGCGGGGTGGTCGGCGTCAGCACCCTATACCACTTGGCCAAGAAGGGCTGGGGCGCCGATGCGGTGCTGATTGAGAAGGGCGAACTCACCTGCGGCTCCACTTGGCACGCGGCGGGCCTGCTGCCGCTGTTCAACATGAGCTACAGCGTCGGCCAGATTCACAAGTATTCAGTCAACCTGTATCAGCAGCTAGAGGCTGAAACCGGCCAAGACGTCGGCTTTAGGCAGGTCGGCAACATCCGCCTGGCCATGAGCCCGGAACGCATGGACGAGTACCGTCAGTACGCGGCCACCGCCCGCACCATTGGCGTGGGGGTTGAGTTTCTTGAGCCCGACGAGGTGCGCGACCTCTGGCCCCTGTGCAACATCGACGGCTTGGTGGGCGCCATCCGCCACCCCGACGACGGCTACATTCAACCGGCGGACCTAACCCAAGCCCTTGCCCGAGGCGCCCGCGCCAAAGGGGCGGAGATCGTCCGCAAGACCCGGGTGACGGCCATTGAGCGCCAAGGCGGCGATTGGCTGGTCAGGACCACCGCTGGCGACATCCGCTGCGAACATGTGGTCTCGGCCACCGGCAGCTACGCCCGCGCCACCGGCGCGATGGTGGGTCTGGACGTGCCGGTGCTGCCGGTGGAGCATCAGTTCATCGTCACCGAACCGCATCCCGAAGTGGTGGCCCGGCACGAGGCGGGGCTGCCGGAAATGGGCGTGCTGCGCGAGTCCGACGGCTCCTGGTATCTGCGCGAGGAGCGCGGCGGCTTCATTCTCGGCCCCTATGAGCAGGGTGCGCCCTGCTGCTACCTGGATGGGCCCGCCGCCGACGTGGAGTACGAACTCTTCGCGGAGGACCTGGAGCGCCTGACGCCGCACATCGAGGCCGCCATGAACCGGGTGCCGGCCTTTGCCGAAGTGGGCGTCAAGGAAGTCTACAACGGCGCCATCCCCTACACGCCGGACGGCAGCCCCATCATCGGCCCCGCCTGGGGGCTGCCCAACTTCTGGCTCAATGAAGGCCACAGCTTCGGCATCACCGCCGCCGGCGGCGCCGGATGGCAGTTGGCGGAATGGATCGTGGAGGGCGAGCCGACCATCGACATGCTGGGCGTGGAGCCGCGCCGCTTTGGGGACTACGCCAGCAAGGGCTACCTCAAGGCGAAGAACGAGGAGGCCTACGCCAACGTCTTCACCATTCACTTCCCGGACGAGGAGCGGCCCGCCGCCCGGCCGCTGCGCACCGCGCCCTGCTACGAGCGCCTCAAGGCCCGGGGCGCCGTTTTCGGCCAGAAGTTCGGTTGGGAGCGCGCCAATTGGTTCGCCCCGGCCGGCATGGCCGCCGAGGATCACTGGTCGTTCCGCCGCTCCCGGTGGTTCGAACCCGTGGGTGAGGAGTGTCGCCACGTGCAGGAGCACGTCGGCCTGCTCGACATGACCGCCTTCGCCAAGTGCCGGGTGTCCGGCCCCGGTGCCGCGGCCTTCCTCGATCACCTGGTCGCCAACCGCCTGCCGGCCCGCGACGGTCGCATCGCGCTATGCCACGCCCTTAACAGCCGCGGCGGCGTCCACTCGGAATTCACCATCCTGCGGGAGGCGGCAGACTCGTTCTATCTGGTCTCTGCCGGCGCCCTGCAGCGGCTCGATCACGACTTCCTCACCAAGGCCATGCCCAGCGACGGCTCGGTGCGCTTCGAGCCGCTGACCAATGCCACCGGGGTTCTGGTGGTGGCCGGCCCCAAGTCGCGCACCCTGTTGCAACGCGTCTCGGACGCCGACTTCGGCAGTGCCGCCTTTCCTTGGTTGTCGGCCCGCCCGATCAACATCGGGCTGGCGCAAGCCGTGGCCATGCGGGTCAACTTCGTCGGCGAACTCGGCTGGGAGCTGCACCACCCGATGGAGTGCCAAAACCTCATTTTCGATGACCTGTTCGAGGCGGGCGCGGACCTCAACCTCAAGCCGTTCGGCATCCGCGCCATGGACTCCCTGCGCTTGGAGAAGTCCTACCGCATGATCGGCACCGAGCTGTCCATCGAGTACGCCGCCCTGGAATCCGGCCTCGACCGCTTCGTCCGCTTGGACAAGGGCGACTTCACCGGCCGCGAAGCGCTGCTCGCTTGGCGCGAGAAGGGCTTCGCCAACGCCTTGGTCACCTTGGAGGTGCTTGACGTGGAGGATGCCGATCCCCTGGGCAACAACCCCTTGTTCCACAACGGCGAATTGGTGGGCCGCGCCACCAGCGGCGGCTACGGCTACCGGCTCGAAAAATCCTTGGCGTTAGGCATGGTCAGCCCGGCCCTCGCCGCCCCCGGCACCGCGCTGGACATCGAGATCCTCGGCGAGCGCCGCCCCGCCTTGGTAGTGCCGGAGAGCCCATACGATCCCGGCAACCAACGTTTGCGGAGTTAGCCGAATTCGGGCGGCTGCGAGAAGCCCGCGACACGCACTGACGAAAGCGCTGCCGTTCCTCGGCAGGAACGCCCACTGGTCACTCTGCTAGGATGTGGCCATGAGTCGACGCAAGCTGCCCATCGGCATCCAAACCTTCCGCGAAGTTCGGGAAGCCGGCCACTACTATGTGGACAAGACGCCCCACATAGAACGCCTTTTGGCCGGCGGCAAACACTTCTTCCTCTCCCGCCCTCGGCGGTTCGGCAAAAGCCTTTTCCTTGATACCCTCAAGGAGCTGTTCGAGGGCAGTGAAGCGCTGTTTGATGGGCTGGCAATCCATGCCAGTTGGGACTGGTCGGAACGGCATCCCGTGGTGCGGCTCGACTTCAGCCGAGGCGACTTCACCACGCCTGGGTATCTGCACACCAACGTGATGGCGCAATTGGACGGCCAAGCACAGGCACACGGGGTCGCGAGCCGGTACGACACCGCGCCGGAGCGTTTGGGCCACCTGCTGGAGGCGCTGCACGAGCGCGACGGCAAACGCGCGGTCGTGCTCATCGACGAGTACGACAGGCCGATGCTGGAGGCGCTCCACGATTCGGACTTGGCGCGCGCCAATCGGAGCTATCTGCGCGGCCTGTACGCCAACGTGAAGTACGCGGACGCCCACATCCGCTTCAGCTTCATCACGGGCGTGAGCAAGTTCTCCAAAGTGAGCCTGTTCTCTGGATTGAACAATCTCAAGGACATCACGCTGGACCCCCGCCATTCAAGCATTTGTGGCTACACGGAAGCGGATCTGGACGAGGTGTTCGCACCGGAACTGCAAGGTCTTGACCGTACGGAGATCCGCGAGTGGTACAACGGCTATTGCTGGCTGGGCGCGGAACGGGTTTACAACCCGTTCGACATCCTGCTGCTGTTCGACGGCCGCGCGTTCAAGCCGCACTGGTTTGAGACGGGCACACCAGCGTTCCTAGTTGAGACGCTGTTTCGGCGGCAGGTGCGCTCGATTGATCTGGACGGCATGCTCGCCAGCGACGAACTGCTCTCGGCATTCGACGTGGACGCTATCGCCCCGGAGGCGCTGCTTTTCCAGACCGGATACCTGACGATTCTGCGGGAGGAGCCGCGGGCCGGGGAGATGTTTTACCGTCTCGGCTACCCGAACCGCGAGGTGCGCCAAGGCCTCAACCGCAGCCTGCTCAGCCACATGGTGGGGGATGCATCCCAGCGCACAGTGCACAGCGCCCGGCTCTATGACTTGCTGCTGGCGGACGACGTCGACAGCCTGCGCGACCTGTTCCACGCCTTCTACGCCAGCATTCCCTACGAGTGGTACACCAACAACGACATCGCCAACTACGAGGGCTACTACGCGAGCGTTTTCTACTCCTACTTCGCGGGCTTGGGGCTGGATGTCACCGTGGAGGACAGCACCAGCCTAGGTCGGCTCGACATGGCCCTGCGCTTTCATGGCAGGGTGTACTTGTTCGAATTCAAGGTGGTGGAGCAAGCCGGGTCGGGATCGGCCATGGCCCAATTGCAGGCGCGGCGCTATGCGGACAAATACCGGGCTGACGGACCAGTCCGCCTAGTGGGCGTCGAGTTCAGCAGCGCCTCCCGCAACATCGTGTCGTTCGAGACTGGGTGGGCGTGATCGGGACGATCGTCGAGTTGCGCTTTTGGAGCTATTCCAAATGCGCTGAAGCCCTTGAGGATTCCACTGCTGCAAGCGACTCGCTCTCCCACAGCATCTTGATCGGCATGGCGAACATTCTGGGTGCCGACTGCATGACCCGGTCGCCGTCGTGCAGGAGGATTCCACAGGCAAATTGATCGCCCGCCGCCGCTTCAAGACGTGCCAGTCCCTTGAAGTCATCAGGGCGCACAGTCGCGCCAGCCTTGACTTCGATGCCCACGACCTCGCCCGGCGAGCGCTCCAGAACCAGATCGACCTCCACGCTGTTCTTGTCGCGATAGTGGCTAATCGAAATCGATTCGCCGCGCAACGCAACGGCCTTGGCGACCTCGGAGTAAACGAAGCACTCAAGCAGAGGGCCAAGGCTCTGGCGGTTCCGTTCGATGGCTGTTTGGTTGATTCGCTTTAGTGCGGCGAGCAGGCCCGAGTCCAGGAATTGCAGCTTTGGCGTCTTGACCAAGCGCTTTAGGTCATTGCGATGCCAAGCCTTGAGGCGACGGAAGAGATAGAGCCGCTCAAGCAATGTGAGCCACCGATCAACGGTCTTGCCATCCACGCGCAATCTCGAACCGAGATCGGACAGGTTGAGCAATTGGCTAGCGCAGATGGCCGCATGGTCAATCAAGTCCGCAAAGCGGTCGAGCTTGTTGACGGTGGAGACGTCCGAGATGTCCCGTTCCGCGAGTGAGCCGACGTAGGCTCGCAGCCAACTCAGGCGTCGTGTGGGGTCCGAGCGGGCGAGTGCCTCCGGGAATCCCCCTGAGACCACCCGTTCAAGCAGATTGATGGTGGGGCCAGTGGTGGCGAGGGTGGGAAAGTCTGCGGCAAACGCCCGCTCCAAGAAGTCGGGCACGTTGGTGATGGCCACCTCGGCTTGGGAAAAGGGCAGGAGTTCGATCGTCTCGACGCGCCCAGCCAGCGAGTCGGGGGAAATCGCGCTTCTGAACAGCTCCACCGAGCCAGTGATCAGGAAGCGTCCTGGCCTCGGGTCCTCGTCAACCTGTTTCTTGAGTTCGAGAATGAGCCCTGGCGCACGTTGAATTTCGTCGATGACCGCACCGCGCCGACCGCGCATGAACCCAATGGGATCATCCTGCGCGAATCTCCGGAATTGTTCGTCGTCCAGCGAGATGAAGGGGCGGCTCTCATCGTCGGCGAATCGGCGGGCGAGGGTGGTCTTGCCGGACTGCCGCGGTCCGACCAGCGCGACGATGCGAGTGTCCCTTAAGGCTGTGCCGACCCGGGCTTCGGCATGCCTTGGCAGATATTCGTTGGGTGATGTCGTCCAATTCGGCATAGAGAACCGTCCATTACGGAATGGATATTCGTCTGACTCGGAATTTACCATCGTCTAATTCGGAATAAAAGCATGGAGTCCCGGCTTCGGAGAAGACCCTTGGATACCAGTTGTTTGGGGACGATAATTTGGCGTGTTTCTCTCTCCACTGGTACACGAAGTGCGTGTTTCTGTTAGCAAAGCCAAGGCCAAGTTGAACGATCTGGTCCGCCGGAAAGTGATCGAGTCGGTCATGGAAACCGTTCGAACCAAGAAATCGCCGGGGCCGGATGCCGCTCGAAGCCAAGACTTCCTGTACGACAGTGAGGGATTGCCAAAGTGATTGCCATACACACCTCTGATTTACCCCTATATTTTACTAAACACCCCTTTGTTTTTTCATAATTTGGTCTAAAGACCCCTCTGTTTCGATATAATCGGCCGATCAGGCAGAGGCCCCTCCCATGCATCGCGACCAATTCGAATTCCTTGACGACTGGCTGGCAGGGCCGAATCGGAAGCCCTTGATCGTTCGCGGCGCCCGGCAGGTCGGCAAATCCACCTTGGTGCGCCTGTTCGCCGAACGCTGCGGCCGTCCCTTGGTGGAGGTCAACTTGGAGCGCCATCCCGACTTGGGACCGGCGTTCGCCCGCAACGATCCAGCCTATCTGCTGAACGTGCTTGAAGCGCTGCCGGGCGTCGGCCCGATCAGCCCCGGTGGCTTGTTGTTCCTTGATGAAATCCAAGCTGTGCCGGAGTCCATCCCGGCGTTGCGCTACTTTCGGGAGGACATGCCCGAGCTTCCCGTGCTGGCGGCAGGCTCGCTCCTGGACTTCGCCCTCGCCGACCACGCATCGCCCATGCCGGTGGGCCGCATCGGCTACCTGCACATGGGCCCGATGACATTCACCGAACATCTCGAAGCCGTTGGCGCAGAGGGCCTCGCCCGCGCCATACGAACGTTCGAGATTGAGCGTGGTTTGGACCCGGCGATCCACAACCGCCTCATGGCGGCGTTGCGAACCTACTTCTTCACCGGCGGCATGCCGGAAGCCGTTGAGTCGTTCGCGCGCTCAGGGCGCCTGCGCGACATCGCCGAGGTGCACAACGCCATCATCGACACCTACCGGGAGGATTTCCCCAAGTACGTTGGCTCACAGGGGCTGGCCGGCATGGTCAACGTGTTCAACTTCGCAGCCCGCAATGTCGGACGGAAGGTGAAGTACGTCCACTTCTCCACGGAGGACACGGCGGCGGCGACCAAGGCGCGCATCGAGCTCCTGTGCACGGCGCGGGTGCTGGCCAAGGTGGTGCGCAGCCACTGCAACGGCCTGCCCCTGCAGGCGGAAGCCGACCCGCGGGCGCACAAGCTGCTGTTCATGGATATTGGTTTGATGAACGCTGTATGCGGCTTGGGCTGGACGGGGATCGAGCGGATGGACCAAACCCGGCTCGTCAACGAAGGCGCCATGGCCGAGCAGTTCATCGGCCAGCACCTCCAAGCCCTGCTGGCCGCCTCGGCCAACCGCGAGCTCAGTTACTGGCTGCGCGAGGGCCGTTCCGCGAACGCGGAAGTGGACTATGTCGCCGCCTTTGATGGCCGCATCGTGCCCATTGAGGTCAAGGCGGGCGCAAGCGGCGGCCTGAAGTCCCTGCACCAATTCGTGGCGGAAAAGGCCGTGCCCCTCGCCGTCCGCTTCGACGCCACGCCACCGTCGACGCAAGAGGTCCGGACCCGAGTGCAGCGAGGCGGAACGCAAGCCGAAGTGGCCTATCGCTTGATCTCGCTGCCGCTCTACTTGGTGGAACGGCTGCCCACGCTGGTCGCTAGCGCTTGATCCAGGGGAGAGAGTTGGCGCTAGCCAAAGTGCGCCGAATCCAGTTCGCTTCAATCCCCCAACCGCCGCAACGCCGACACGGTGAGGAACTTATTGTACAGGCTTGGGTCGTTGACGCGCATGCGGTGGCCGCCGGAGATTTCCCGAACCTGCTCCAAGCGGGTCATGCGATTGGTCTGCACGTTGAACGCGTGCACCCGGGTCCAGGACCAGTAGGGGTGGTCGCCATCGCGCACCTGCTTGCCGTCGATGTCATAAACCGAGAAGGCGCCGTCAAAGGATTTGAAGATTTCTCCCCGCCGGTCGAATGAAACCATGGTCAGCGGCGTGAGGGTGCGGGCGTCGAACCAGACGCGCTTCCTGCTCACCGGCGCTCGGGGGTAGCGAATGGGCTCCGCCTCCACCACGATGGCTTCCGGAACCAGTTGCGCCTCGGTGTTCCAGAAGGTCAGGCCCTCGGCGCCGCCGTGGGTGCCGTGGCGCCAGTTTGGGTGCTCGGGGTTCCAGGAGTCCGCCACTGGAGCGAGGTAGGGGCCCCGATGCACGATGCGGTAGTTGCCCCAAGTCAGAAAGGGGTCGCCTGCCGCCCAAGCGTCGGACAGGTAGAGCGTGTTGCCGGTGATTAGCGGCTCGAATCGCTGGTTGGTGGGGAAGCGACGCACCCGCTTGAAGGCGGGCAGGTAGCCGTACAGGTCGGGAAACTCGTTCTGGTCGTAAGGCCAGATGTTTAGAAAGGAGGTGCCGCGAACGTCCTTGGGGGTGACGAACAGGATGGTCTGGTAGCGCAGCTTGTCCTCGTGGCCCGGCTGGTAGGGCTTGGGGTCCAGGGTCACGCGCGCCACGGGCTGATACTCCACCCACACCGCCTCATACTCGTACGCCACCCTTCCCCTGGGGTCGAGGTCCTTTTCCTCCACCGCGTACAGGGACACGTCATGGCGCCCCCAGCTCAGGGTGGCGGCGGCGAACACCTCTACCCCGGACTTGGGGTCGGGAAACGGGTTGCCGCCAATCCAAGGCTCGCCCGTCTCCGTGACCACATTGCCCGTGGCATCGAAGCGGGCTTGGCCTGCGTTGCGCAACGTTGCCTCGATGTAGTCGTGGGGATTGAGCCGATACAGGTCCCGGGTTTGCGGCACGATGGTCAGTTCGCGGCCAAGTTGGGCGATCTGCATGGCCTGTATGGGATCGAGCAGGTCCTGGATCAGGGCCACGTTGTCGGCCGTGACCTTTTGTCCCTCGCTGATCCGCCCCCCGGTGTAGGCGTCCAAGGAAAGCAGTTCATCCGGATAGGCGGCGGTGTGCTCGCCGGTGGCGGCTAGGGTAGGCCACAGCGGCTTGAGCACGCCGGTGGCCAACGCGCCTTGGGCCACAGCTTTAAGAAAATGGCGGCGGGAATAGTCCCTGCCGAATCGTCTGATGATCGCCACCGCCCGCTTCCGTTTCGGTTTCAGCCGAGCGCGGCGCGAATGCCGCGCACGGCTTCATCATCGCAGATGATGCGCTCGGAGGCGAGGCGGCGATCGATTTCACGCAACAGTTGGACGTCCCCAAAGGCCAACGCCTTCAGGCGGCAGGCGGCGTCGCCGGCGCCGGCTCGCATCCGTAGGCCGAGTTGCTGAAGACGTGCGTCACGCCAGGCCTCGGAGCCCACCGGCAAGCTGTCTGCCACCCGTCCATAAGCCGCTTCCGCATCGCCAGTGCGGCCCACCCGGGCCGCCGCCTCGGCGTACGCTTGGACCAGGTCGCCGGAGTCTGGATAGGCTTTAAGCAGCGCGTTGGCGAGCTGATACGCGGGATAGGCGTCTTCCTCCATCAGTGCCAATTGAACTTGCTGAAGACGAATCAAGAGCAGGGCTTGGCTCTCGGGCGGCAGCAATGCGCCAAGCCGCTCGGTGGCTGGCCCGCACCAGGGTGCAGGCCTGCCCGAGGGTGCAGGGCCACAACCGAGCACCTCGCGCACGAG
>CAZRBP010000040.1:22308-25155 GCA_964598305.1 uncultured Pseudomonadales bacterium
AGGGTGCAGGCCTGCCCGAGGGTGCAGGGCCACAACCGAGCACCTCGCGCACGAGCGTGTCCCGCTGGCCGTCGGTCAGCGGCGGAGCCAGAGTTTCCAGTTCGGTCAGCAGGCGGCTCGGTGCCTCGCGGCGCAGGAACGCCATGCGGATGGCGAACAGGGCTTCACGATGGTTGCTTTCCTGGTCCTCAAGCGTGCGGGCCAAGCGGTCGAGACGCCGCAGATGGGCGGTCACGTCCGGGTCGGTGAAGCCCGCCATTTCCGCCGCGGCCAGCAACGCCCAAGGCGCCTTGGCGTGCTGTGGCGCAAGCGCCGTGCGCAATTCGATGCCGAGTTCAGCCAAGCCTTGCGCATTCCCGTCCCGCTCCGCCTTTTTGAATTCCCGGTAAGTCAGTTCAAAGGCGGGCAGGCGCGCCAGCCAAGGGTCGTCGGCCTGGGCTCGCCACAGTCTCCCGGCCTGTGCAATCTCGCGCCCCAGCAACGCCCGAACAAAGCGGGCCCCGGGGTCGGCCGCCGCCCGGCTGGCGGCTTCCAGACGCTTGCGCCGCACGCTGTCCCCCGCCGCCGCGTACTGAACGGCATGGGCTAGGTTGAGCAGGCTCAGGCGCAGTGCGTGGTCCGCGTCGGCGGGATAGAGTGCCGCTTCAAGTTGCGTGATCGACTCCGCCACCAGCCCGCTGCTCATCAGCGCGTCGACGAACCGCATCCGGTAGGCGGCGAACGCCGGTTGCCGATCGGCGCTGAGCGCTGCGAAAAAGGCGCGGTACTTCTTCCCCGCGGTGATGAATTGTTGGTGGTTCAGCGCATCCTCGGCGCTGACCAGCAAGCCCAAGGGGCCGACGTCGTGGCCGATGATCGCCTCCCCATGGGACAACAGGCGTTCCATTCGGGCCGCGCTCATGACGCCCGCATCCTCCAACCGGCGCAATCTCTGCGCAGCCTTGCGGGCGCCATCCAAGGTGCGGCCGTGGCGTTCGAGCAGGGCGATGGCTTGCGCCTCAAGCCGGTCCGCCTCCGCCACATCGAGCGTGCGCTTGGACGGGGTCGGCGCGGGTGCTGCCAACGCGTCGAGCAGCGCGAGTTCCTCGCGGGCTTGAACTGACAGCGGATCGTCCAATAGCGCCACTCGCTCAAACCAGGCCCTGGCCCGCTCGCGTTGCCCAGCCGCCAGCGCCACATGGCCCAGGCCGAACCAACTGCCGCGCATCAGGCCGGGATAGACGATCAGCGCCAACGTGGTCTGAAAGCCGTTGCGGGCGCCTTCCAAGTCCGCCGGGTTGTTGGAGGTTCGATGGCGATCCAGCAGCAACCAGCCACGCCAGTAGCGCGCCGCCGCCTGGGCGAAGCCGATGTCGCTCCAAATGGGCGAGCGGTAGAGCCGCTCGAGCTTGAGTTCGTCTTCCTGGGCGGCGGCTTCCCGCCGCAGGCGCGCAGCACGAGCGCTTGCGGCCAGCGCCTCGACCCGCGCCAGCCAATCACCAATGGCTTTGGGATCCAAGGGCTGTTGCCGGGCCGCGTCGATCTGCCGGCCCAGATCGATGGCCTGTTGACGATAGTCCGCCGCCACGCCAAGCATCGGGAAGGTGAACAGGAGCAGCGCCCAGACGCGCATCAGGAAGCCTCCATGGCGGCCAGTGCCATGCGCAGGTCGTCGCTGAATGCGTTGCCGAAGATCAGGGTGACGACGCGCCGCACCAAGCGAAGATCGCCATCCAAGGTCGCCGCATCGCCGCCCCCGGCTTCGGCGATGCGCACGAATTCGTAGCTCGGACTGCCCCGGTACATCGCCCGGTTCACCTTTCTCTGCAGTCGCGCTTCAAGCAACGCTGGGTTTGCTTCGTCGCTCACGTCCAGCGTGGTCACCTGACCGCCCCGGTTGCGGAAGCCAGTCACCAAGCGAAGCAGTTCGTCGGCCTCATGGCGATGAGGCGGGGCATCGCCGATGAGAATGACGAGGCGCTTGCCGGAGGCCCGCCAGCCGACCTCGGCGGCGGCGGCGCGCATGCCGGCAAGAACGCCTTCCCCCAAGCTGCCGCCTCCCGCCGCCCTGAAGCCGCCGAGAAAGCGCGTGAGCTTGGCGGTGCTGTAGGTTAGGGGTTGGGTGCGCACCGCGAATTCAGGATCGCCCGCATCACGGAAAGCAACAACCCCAAAGCGCGCGATGGGCACCAGTTCCCGGACCCAGTCGATCATGTCCCGCACCCGCCGCTTCACCTCGTCGAGCGCCCAGCCCATGGAGCCGGTGGCGTCGATCAGGAACACCACATCCAGCCCCGCCTCGCGCAGTTCCTCCACATAGGCAGCGAACTGATCCGCTCCCTCGCCCAACCCCGTGCCTGGAGTTCGCGCCGGGGGTCCGGGCAGGGCGACGCCGGCGCCAAGGCCAGTGAGCTGTCCGCCCCGCGCGGCGCGCAGGCTCGGGCTCGGCACGTTCGGCGTGGCCAAGGTCGAGCGGTTGGCGACTAAAGTGGTCGGCGGTTCAAGCTCCGCAGGACGCTCGAACTTCAATCGCGGCGGCGGCTCCTCCTTGGACAACGGCGGCGCCAGCGCTAGCTTGGCTCGGTCTGCCGTCGGCGGGGGCGCCTGACTGAGCTCACCACCCACACGCCAAGCCACCAGCGCATGCACGGACACCGAAACGACGAACGCGACCAGCCACCAGCGGAGCGCCGAAGCCCGCCCTGCAAGCAGATTTCGTGGACCAAACGCGGGGCGCTTGGCGCGACTTCCAACCGATAGTGACCCCATGGCAGGTCAATTTACCCCAATACGGCGGCAGCTTTACCAGCGCCACCAGCGCCAGTGTCGCCCGAAGCACCGTCCATGCCGCAGCTTCTCAACTCTTTC
>CAZRBP010000041.1:0-24853 GCA_964598305.1 uncultured Pseudomonadales bacterium
GCTACCGTTGGCAGATCGCACCGCTCTCGGACCTGTTCATCGTCTATACCCGCAACGCCAACGAATCGCCGGACCGGGGCGGCTTTGGGCATCTCTTCAGGACGGCGTGGAACAATCCGAGCGGCGATCAGTTGACGGTGAAGCTGCGCTATCGGATCGGTTCGTAATGGCGCGCCAAGTTGCGTGCATTGCGTGTAGGCGGCGAAGCCTCGGCACTTCGAGGTGGCTAACCTAGTGTTCAAAACGAATTAGCTGTAACTAGGGACTGGGTTGAACCGCTACGACGTAGCCATTGTAGGGGCAGGGCACAATGGTTTGGTGTGCGCTGCGTACTTGGCGCGGGCCGGCCGTCGGGTGCTGGTGCTCGAAGCGGGCGCGGCGCCCGGAGGACTGGCTGCGGGTCGTGAATTCCATCCTGGTTTTCGCGCCTCCATCGCGCATACGGTGAGTCATTTCTCGGCCAAGGTGGCTCGGGAGCTCGACCTTCAGAAACACGGATTCGAGCAGTCCTCGCCAAACCTGAAGACCATTGGGCTTGACCGGGATGGCGACCACGTCGTGCTGGACGGGGAGGGCTTAAGTTCGACGGCAGCCGCCGACGCGAAAGCCTTTGCCGGCTACCGGGAACGCATGGGACGCTTCGCCAACGCCCTGCAGCCGTTCTGGCTCAAGACCGCGCCTACCATCGGCAGCGCCGGCTTGGGCGGCGCCATGACATTCGCGCACATGGGCTTCCGGCTGCGGCGCCTCGGAAAGCCTGAAATGCGCGAATTCCTGCGCATCGCCACGCTGCCAGCCCGCGATCTCATGGATGAGTGCTTTCAGCGCGATGTGGTCAAAGCCACCTTGAGTTGGGATGGGCTGGTCGGTTCCAAGCTCGCGCCGCGCTCACCGAACGGCGCCGTCCTCGCCCTGCTCTATCGCATGGGGGAAACCTCAGGCGGAGCGCACGCCCTGCCCCAAGGCGGCATCGACGGCCTAGTCGAGTCGCTTTGCGCCGCCGCCACGGCTGCCGGGGCGGAAGTCCGATGCGGTGCGGCGGTGCGTCGCATTCTGATCGGTGAACGCGATGCCGAGGCAACCGGCAACGGCAAGCGCGCTGCTTCCGGCGGGCTGATCGTCAACGGCGTCGAGCTCGAGAACGGCGAACGCATCGAGACCGATTGCGTCGCCTCATCCGCCGACCCGCAACGCACCTTCCTCGATTTGGTCGGCGTTCCATTCCTGGACATCGAGTTCACGAACCGGATTCGGCGCCTGCGCTGCCATGGGCTGGTTGCGAAACTGCACCTGGCGTTGGACGGCGCGCCCGAGTTCGACGGGCTTGAAACGCCCGATGGGCGCATGATCATCGCGCCCGGCCTCGATGCCATGGAGTTCGCCTTCGATGCGGCCAAGTACGGGGAGTGCCCGGAACATCCGGTCATGGAAATGGTGGTGCCGAGCCTGCACGATCCCTCGCTCGCGCCCGCTGGCCAACACGTCCTTTCCGCCCACGTCATGTATGTGCCCTACCGCCGCAAGGGCGGCTGGGGCGATGCGGCGCGGCACGCGATGGGCGAGCGTGCCATCGACATGATTGCCCAGTATGCGCCGCGCATCCGCGAGCAGATCGTTGCCAGCGAATTCCTCACGCCTGCGGACATCGAAGGGGAGTGCCGCGTGACTGGCGGTCACTGGCATCACGCCGAGTTCGCCATCGATCAGATGCTCATGATGCGGCCGACCTATCAAGCCGCGCAGTACCGCACGCCCATTCCGGGGCTGTACCTGTGCGGCGCGGGCTGCCATCCCGGCGGTGACCTCACCGGCGCGCCAGGACACAATGCGGCGCAGGAGATACTGCAGTGAACGCCTACGACGCCATCGTCATCGGCGCCGGCCACAACGGCCTGACCAATGCCGCCTATCTCGCCAAGGCCGGGCTGAAGGTGGTGGTGTTGGAGAGGAACGACTACATCGGCGGCGCGGCGGTATCCCGGGAGCTGCACGAGGGCTTCACCTACTCGAACTGCTCCTACATGTGCAGCATGATGCGCCAAGCCATCCACCGGGACCTGAACCTGAGCCGGCACGGCCTCATACTCGTGCCGTACCTAGGCACCGTGAATTTCGGCGATGGCGACGAACGGCTCATCTCCTACCACGACGAGACCGCGGCCTACCTGGAGCTGAAGCGCCACTCGCCCCACGACGCCGATGCCATGCACCGCTTCCAAGCGGACCTCACCCGCTACTCCCAACTCATCCGCAAGACCCTGCTGCGCACGCCGCCCGACCCGGCACGGCTGCGCCCCCGGGACATCTCCGAACTGCTGTTCCTGGCCAAGCAGTTCTGGTCCATGGGCGAGCAGCAGATCTACGAGTACATCCGCTTTTTCACCATGAGCGCCGCCGAGTTCCTGGACGACTACTTCGAGAACGACCTGATCAAAGCCGCCATGGCGACGCCGGGCATCATTGGCACCGCGCTCGGCGTTTACTCGCCGGGCTCCGCCTACATCCTGCTGCACCACGTGATGGGCGACGTGGACGGCAACATCGGCGCCTGGGGCCTGGCCCGGGGGGGCATGGGGGCGATTTCCGAGGCCATAGCGGGCGCGGTGCGCGAGCATGGCGGCGAGATCCGAACCGAAGCCGGCGTGCGGCGGGTGCGGGTGAACAATCGCCGGGCAACTGGCGTCGTGCTCGACAACGGCGAGGAACTGAGCGCCCGCATCGTGGTCTCCAACCTGGATGCCAAGCGCACCTTCACCCGCATCATGGATGCCAGCGACCTGCCGGACGGCATCCGGGAGAAGGCCGAGAACTTCAAGATCCGCGGCTCATCGGGCAAGGTCAACATCGCCCTGTCCGCGCTGCCGAGATTCACCGGCGTTCCGGACAATCCCTACGTCAATCGCGGCGGCCAAGCCTTTAGCGGGTCGATGGAGACGCTGGAGCGTGCCTACGACTGCTGGAAGCGGGGCCGCTGGTCAGACGATCCGTTCGTCGAATCGGTCATCCCGTCGGCCTGGGACCCGACCGTCGCGCCGCCCGGCCAGCACTGGATGTCGAACTTCATCCAGTACTGCCCGCCGCAGCTCGCCGACGGGCCCTGGACGCCGGAGCAGCGCGACCGCTTCGGGCAGGCCGTGGTCGATAAGATCGCGCGCTACAGCCCCGGCTTCAAGGACCTGATCGTGCACATGGAGGTGCGCACCCCCCACGAGATCGAACAGGAGATCGGCCTGACCGAGGGCAACATCTTCCAGGGCGAGCTCACCCTCGACCAACTGTTCTTCAACCGCCCATTTCCCGGCTACGGGCAGTACCGCATGCCGGTGCGAAACCTGTACATGTGCGGATCCTCCACCCACCCGGGCGGCGGCGTCTCGGCCACCTGTGGCGCCAACGCAGCCCGGGAGATACTGATGGACCTGCGGCGCCCGAACACCGTGCCGGAAGACGACTTTTTTGACGAGTGACCCATGAACGCCCCAGACCCATTTGCCGGTGAGCGGCCAAAGCTGTCGCCCTTCCACCCTCGGCTTAAGGCGCTGAACCTGCGCGAAGCCTGGTCGGCGTGGAACGGCTACAAGTTCGCCGAGTATTACTACGATCCCGAATACGAATATTTCTGCGTGCGCAACCGGGTCGGAACCTACGACATCAGCCCCATGCAGAAGTACGAGGTCAAGGGACCGGATGCCGAAGCCATGCTCAATCGCATGGTCACCCGCGACGTTGGCAAGATCGGGCTGAACCGGGTCGGGTACACCCTGTGGTGCACCGACGAAGGGCGGCTGATCGACGACGGCACCATTTTCCGCCTCGGCGCCGATCGGTTCATGCTGACCTGCGGCAGCCCGTGCGGCGCTTGGCTGGCCAAGAGCGTCTTCGGGTTCGATGCCGTCACCATCACCGACTTAAGCGATGAGCTGGCGGCACTGGCGGTGCAGGGCCCCACCTCGTGCGCCGTGTTGAAGCGCATGGGGCTCGACGGCGTGGAAACCGCCAGGCCCTTCGACATTCGGCACTTCGACTTCAAGGGCAGCCGCCTCATGGTGTCCCGAACCGGGTTCACGGGCGATCTGGGCTACGAGCTCTGGGTGTCGCCGGCACATGCCCTGGATTTGTGGGACGCGCTCTACGAGGCGGGCGAACCCTGCGGCATACAGCCCTACGGCGAGGCGGCGACCAACATGGCGCGGCTCGAGGCGGGCTTCATCATGCCGGCGATGGAATTCAACGAGGCGTTGAAAACCATCCATTTCGAGCACGACCAGACGCCCTTCGAACTGAGCCTCGATTGGCTGGTGGATTTCCGAAAACCGCACTTCAGCGGTCGCAGCGCGCTGCTCAAGGAGAAGCGGGAAGGGCCGAAGTACCGCCTCACCCGGCTGGACATCGAAGGCAACCGGTCGGCGGAGGGTTCCCACATCTACCGCAACCGGCGTTGCACGCAGCAGATCGGTTACGTCACCTCGGCCATGTGGTCCCCCGCCGCCAAGGCGAACATCGCGTTGGCGATGATTGAGCCCAAGTTCCTGAACGGGGGCTTGAACGGGAATATGTGGGCCGAGATCTACTACGAAAAGGAATTGCGCCACTACAACCGAGTCGCCCGCTGCACCAGCCGGGACAAGCCCTTCTGGACACCCGCCCGCGCCCGCGCCACCCCGGCGCCGGACTTCTAGGCCCGGATTTAGAAACCTCCGGAGCGAGGGCGCCCCGCCCTCGATGGGATCCCCCGATTCAATGCGAGGGCAAGTTGCCCTCGCTCCGAGAGTTGCTCGCTCCGAGAGTTGCTCGCTCCGACAGTTGCTCGCTCCGACAGTTGCTCGCTCCGATTGACATTCCGCGACAGTGGGTATAGACAACGCCCTAAGGGAGGTGTTGCCGATGCGCACCGCGGAATTCGTGCAGAGCTACTTCGATGCTTGGAACCACAAGGATCCGGAGGCCGTGGCTGGGCATTTGACGGCGGACGGCACCTACCTTGACGTTCCGGACAACGAGCAGAGTTCGCGCGACGAGTTGATCGTCGAGCTGCACGATTTCTTTGCCGGCCATCGGCACCGCTACGAGTTGGTCGGCGACATCCTGGAGGGCCGGCACACGGTGGCCTTCCAGTACCGGATGCATCCCCCGGGGGCATCGCGCAGCGGTGCATCCGAAGGCTGCATTCACGGCGCCGAATTCATGACCCTGCGCGGCAATTCGGCACTGACCATCACCGACTACTACGAGGCTTCCCCGGCGTCACAGGTGGCATCGATCGCCAGCCTTGCGTCGCAGCGGGCCCACGGCCCCAAGTACGCAAAATCGGGGCTGACCGAAGAACAGCTGGCCCACTACAAAATGCGGCTGGAACGCTTGATGCGGTCACAACGGCTCTATCTGCGACCCGACCTAACCCTGCCCGAACTTGCGAAAGCGGTGGGCTGCTCGGTGAACCACCTTTCACAGGAGATCAACTCCGGTTTTGGCCGCAGTTTCTTCGACTACGTCAACCGCTACCGCATCGACCGCGCCAAAGAGCTGCTCTCGGAATTCGACGGCCACGGCGACTCGGTGCTGAACATCGCGTTCTCCGTTGGGTTCAATTCCAATTCCGCGTTCTACACGGCCTTCAAGAAAGCGGTCGGCGAGGCGCCCGCGCAGTACCGCCGAAGGCTTCTGCGCGAAACACACTGATCCCCGGCCATCGCCGTCCAAGCCTGTAGGCATGGATTTCCCTGCGCATGGCGCCTCAGTATCATGCGACCATGGGCGCCGCAACCACTGACGCGGCCGATTTGCGGCTGCACCGAATTCAGCAAGCCGTCAAATGGACGGTCTATACGCTGCTGCTGGTCAATTTCGGCTACTACATCGCTGAAGACGTGATTCGGGGCGCCCACACCCTTACGGCCGAATCGACCTTCTTCCAGTGGACCAGCAACTTTGCCGTCACCATGGACGAGGCGGCCTGGTTCATCCTGCTGTTCATGTTCGAACTCGAGACCTACGCGCTCAGCGATGAAGCGCTGAAGGGCTGGGTTGCCCGGCTCCTGCACGGTGTGCGCCTGGTCTGCTTCGTGATGATCGCGCACACCATCTACGCCTACGGCAACGCGGTATTCACGCTGCAGCCAACCGTGCCGGTGGAGGACGCCACCCACCTCTGCGATCTGACCGGCCAAGACCTTTCCTATGTTTACAACCTGAAATACACGGACATCACCCAAGAGACCTGCAACGAACTGTCCAGCGCAACCGAGTTCTACAGGGTGGGCGAAGATCCGGTGGTGACCGACATGGCTGGGCTCGGCCTGGAGCGGCAACTGGCCTGGGCGGATGTGTATGAAGGCATCGCCTGGCTGCTGGCGCTGCTTGCCATCGAAGTGGTGGTACGCCTGCAGGACCGGGGCCTGACGGGCGGCGCGCTGATGCAAACGGCCAAGTGGGGGAAGAACTTCCTGTACCTTTCCATTCTCGGGGTCGGCGTGTACTGGGCAACGCTCTCCCACTGGCTCTACCTGTGGGACGAGATCCTCTGGATCGGCGGGTTCATGGCCATCGACATGAACTTGAGCGAATGGCGCAAGGAAATGCTCGAAGAAGAAGTGGCGGCGGTGCAGGCATAGGCCGACCAACCTCCGGGCAACACCATGGAAGCGAAACACCGCAAGCAGGAACACACCGGCTCCTACTACGCCGCGACGGTCAATGATGTCACCGACTATGCGCCGCTTGAGGGCAACGTCAGTGCGGATGTCTGCGTGGTGGGGGCCGGATTCACCGGGGTCGCCACCACCTTGACGCTGGCGGAACGGGGTTACTCCGTGGCGCTGGTGGAAGCCAACCGGGTCGGCTGGGGTGCGTCGGGGCGCAACGGCGGGCAGCTCATCAACGGCATGAACGGGCACGAGAAGATCGTCAAGAAACACGGCCCGGGCGCCGACGACATCCTATGGGATTTAGGCTGGCGGGGCCACGAGATCATCTACGAGCGGGTCGAGAAGTACGCCATCGACTGCGACCTGAAGCCCGGCTTCGTCGAGGTGGCACTTAAGCCCAAGCAAGTCGCTGAAGTCGAGGAGTACGCTGAGAACCGCGCCCGCCGCAACTTTCCCTATCGCTACGAGGTGTGGGACCGGCACAAGACCCGGGAGATGCTGGGCACGGATGCTTACCTGGGCGCCTTCGCCTGCTACCGGGATGGCCACCTGCATCCGCTGAACCTCTGCATCGGCGAGGCGCGGGCGGCGGCGGCCTTAGGCGCCCGCATCTTCGAGCAATCGCCGGTGGTGGACATCGAGCACGGCCCTCGGCCCCGCGTGCTCACGGAGACGGGCTCAGTGCAGGCCGATGCGGTGGTGCTGGCCGGCAACGCCTACAGCCGGCTGGAGCAGAAGCACCTCTCCGGGCTGATCTTCCCGGCGGGCAGCTACATCATCGGCACCGAGCCCCTCGACGAGCAGGTGGTCGAGCGCATCAATCCCGCCGACGTGGCGGTGTGCGACCTGAACGAGGTGGTTGACTACCACCGGCTCTCCGCAGACAGGCGCCTGCTCTACGGCGGTGCCTGCAACTATTCCGGCCGCGACCCGGCCGACATCAAGGCGTACATCCTGCCGCGCCTGCTCAAGGTGTACCCGGAGCTAAAGGGTGTGCGCATCGACTTCCAGTGGGGCGGCATGATCGGCATCGTGCCCAACCGCATCCCGGCGGTGGGCCGCATCGATGGCAACATCTACTATTGCCAAGGCTATTCCGGCCACGGCGTGAACTCGACCCACGTCATGGGCGAGATCGTCGCCGATGCGGTGGGCGGCACCCTGGAAAAGTTCGATCTCTTCGCCAGCATGAAGCACCTGCGCCTGCCGGGCTCCCGCTGGCTGGGAAACCAGTTGATTGCCTTGGGGATGCTCTACTACAAACTCAAGGACCGGTTGTGAGTTACTCCCGCATGATCGCTGCTATTGCAGTAGACGCGCAGACAAGCTACTTCAGTTTATGCCATCGAACACCCCGACCGCGCCCTCTGGGCTCGACGCGCCCTTCCCTTTTCATTGCCCGAAGCACAACCCGAATCGAATCTCTACTGACATCGGGGCATTCGCGCTCAATGTCAACGATTCGGAAAGGTCTGACCTTTCGTTCCACTGTCTCCCGAACCCGCTGAGATTTCGTGGCTCCGGGCTGATTCAGATTTCCGATGCGGCCTTCAAATTCCTTGTATGCGCGCAATAGCACACCCCAAAAGTACTCAAGCCACGGCATGGCATCATGTTTGCCCTCACTCCAGCCTTGAGAGCTTGCTTCCAAGGTTTCGTAATAGGAGGTGTGCGATTCTTGAATGATGCGTTCCAGGCTGATGAATCGGCCGACTTCGTAACCCGCGTGATACAGAGCCAGCAGAGTCAATAATCGCGCTAAGCGACCGTTCCCGTCACGAAAAGGATGAATACAGAGAAAGTCTAAGATAAACAGTGGGATAACGAGTAGAGGCTCGCGATTATGCTGCGTCGCCATTGTGTACTGTTGAACGAGGCTTTCCATCGCTTGAGGTGTGGCAACTGCAGACACTGGTGTAAAGCGGATTTTGACGACCTTGCCATCGGAATCTCGCTCCACAATTTCATTGTCGGTCGATTTCCAATTGCCACCTTGTTCCGACAGAAAGCTATAGATCCGCTGATGAAGCTGCCGTATCACGTTTACGGTGAGCGGCATGTCGGCCCGTGACTGGTGAATGAGCTCCAAGGCGTCGCGATAGCCTGCAATTTCTTGTTCCGAACGGTTTCTCGGCGCGTCGTGCTGACGAACAAGCGCTTCGAGTCTTGCTTCGGGTGCGGAAATGCCTTCCAGTTTGTTGGAGGCATCCGTGGACTCAATTTTCGCAACCGTTAGCAGCGCATCTAGTAGTTCAGGCCGCTGTTGCGCATAGAGCTGCTGCTTGCCGCGGTATTCGCCCAAGGTCCTTATGACGGACGCTTGCTCCGCGCTAAAGGCCAGCGCAGTCAGAAAGGCGGGGCTCAGGGAATTCATCCTTTTGAACCTATAGAGGGCATTTTGAGACGCATTTTACCCCCTATAGCCACACATTACCGCCTATCGATAGTATCTCATTGAAAAATAATGATTTATTCCAATAGAAATAGCTGTCTCAGCCACCTTCAGGACTCTATAGAGGGTAAAAGTCGCCTTAAACTACCCTCTATAGAAGAGAATTACCCCCTATCCCAGAGTCGCCCGAAGATGTTGATACCTACATTCTCAACTGCTCCATGAGTTCATCCAGCGGCAGTGTCTCCACGCCATTGGGTTGAGGGAATGCCCGTGTCCCGCCGTAAACGACGATCCGACGCTGGGCTTGAAGGTCGTCACAGGCCGTGTGAAAACCCTTGGACGGCGCAGGACGGGACGCTGAACGCTTGACCTCAATCGCCCAACGGCTGCCCGGGTCGAGTTCCAGCACCAAGTCCACCTCAGCACCCGCCTGGGTGCGGTAGAAGAACGGCTGCACCCAATCCGGGGCGGCGGCCAGCAGGTTTTCAATCACGAAGCCCTCCCAACTGCCGCCCGCCACCGGGTGGGCCAACACATCCTCCAGCCGCCGCAAGCCAAGCAGAGCGTGAACGATGCCGCTGTCCCGCAGGTAGAGGCGTGGCGAGCGGACTAGGCGTTTGCCAACGTTCCCGGACCAAGGCGGCAACCGCCGCACCAACAGAAGGTCCACCAGCAGATCGATGTATCGGTTCAATGTGCGCACATGGACGGCCAGCGACGAGGCTAGTTGCGCTGAGTTCAGAGGGGTACCCTGATTGTGCGCCAGCATGGTCCACAGGCGCCGGAGAGTTTCGGCAGGCAGGCGGGAATCAAACATCGGGATGTCCCGCTCCAGGTAGGCGCGAACGAGGTCACGCCGCCAGTCAAAGCTAGCCTCATCGCTGCTGGCCAACCAAGCGCTCGGAAATCCACCGCGCAGCCACAGCCGATCCACCGTATCCCGCCCCACTTCGCTGACATCCAGTGGCCCAAGCTCCCGATAGGCGATTCGGCCAGCCAAGGACTCCGCTGTCTGGCGCAGCAGGTCGGGTGATGAGGAGCCAAGCAACAGGAAGCACCCAGACCCTCGGCCATCGCGCCGATGCTGATCGATTAGCCCGCGCAGCGTCTGGAAAAGCCCTGGCAAGCGCTGGACTTCGTCGAGAATGACGAGCCTGTCGGCATAGGTCGCCAACAAGGCCCGAGGCTCGGCGAGAAGCGCTAGGTCTTCAGGATTCTCAAGGTCGAGATAAACCGCCTCGCGACCGGCGGCAATGCGATGGGCCAAGGTGGTTTTCCCCACTTGGCGCGGCCCAAGGAGCCCCACCGCCGACTGTTCCGCCAAGGCGTCTTCAATGGTTGCCTGCAATCTGCGAGGGATGTATTCCATAGTAAATCAGGCAGTATAGTGCTTGATTTACTATGATCAAGGCCCAATGACTGACAGGATGCCCCTCCCAGGGTTCCTCCAGCCGCCGCAATCCCGGCTATGGGCTAAAGTAGAGGCTTCCCTCTCGCGGCCGACGCTCTCAGCCGCGCCGATTCCCTTTGCGGGAAGGCAGGTGCCTTTTGCGCTGACGCTGCTATCATACGCGCCGCCCGCGTCCCGCCAGAGCGGCGGGGCGTTGAAAAATCCAGAAAGATTACCCCACCTTCACAGACGACACAGGACAGCCAATGACTGAATTTACCCTAGTGCCCCCGCTTTTGGGGGCGGTTGGGCTGATCGCCGCGTTCATCATCTACGCGTTGGTCAAGCGCTACGACGAGGGCGACGAGGCCATCAAGAAGATTGCCGACGCCATCCACTCCGGTGCCATGGTGTTCATGCGCCGGGAGTACAGCATGCTGGCGCTGTTTGCCGTGGCGCTGCTGGTGCTGCTGTTCTTCTCCGGGCTCGGCATGGAGACGGTCTGGGCCTTCATCGCCGGCGCCCTGTCGTCGGCAGGGGCGGGCTGGATCGGCATGTACACGGCCACCAAGGCCAACGTGCGCACCACCACTGCGGCGCACACCGATGGCCCGGCGGCGGCACTGTCGGTGGCCTTCTTCGGCGGCTCCATCATGGGGCTGGCGGTGGCCTCGCTGGGGCTGATGGGCTTGGGGCTGGTGTATTACTTCTTCGGCGGCGACCCGGAGGCCGCGCACCACATTCACGGCTTCGGCATGGGCGCCTCCACGGTGGCCCTGTTCTCAAGGGTCGGGGGCGGCATCTACACCAAGAGCGCCGATGTGGGCGCTGATCTGGTGGGCAAGGTCGAGGCCGGCATTCCCGAGGACGATCCGCGCAATCCCGGGGTGATCGCCGACAATGTGGGCGACAACGTGGGCGATGTGGCCGGCATGGGCTCGGACATCTTCGAGTCCTACTGCGGCTCCATGATCGCCACCATCGCCATCGCCTCCACGCTCGCCCTGACCGCCCTAGACCGCCTGGCGCCGGGCATGGGCGAAGAGGGCCGGGCAGCGCTGATGTTCCTGCCCTTGGCGATGGCTTCGACGGGGCTGATTTGTTCGATCATCGGCATCGCCATCGTGCGCTCGCGGTCGAGCTCCGCACCGGCGCTGGCGCTGCGCATCGGCATGATGGCGACGCCGGCACTGTTCATCGCCGCCTCCTACTTCGTGGTTCAGGAGATCGGCCTGTCCAACAACATCTGGTGGTCGCTGGTGTTCGGCTCCGTCGGCGGCATCGTCATCGGCCTAGTGACCGAGTACTACACCTCCTCCAAGCCGGTGATGCGCATCGCCAAAGCGGGCGAAACCGGCTCCGCCACGGTGATGATCACCGGGTTGGCAGTGGGCATGCAGTCGGTGGTTATTCCGCTGCTCACCATTTGCGCCATCATCTTCGTCTCCACAACGCTGGCCGGGCTGTACGGCGTCGGCATCGCCGCCGTGGGCCTGCTGGCCACCGTGGGCATGACCATGGCGGTGGATGCCTACGGGCCGGTCGCCGACAACGCCGGCGGCATCGCCGAGATGGGCGGCCTCGGCGAAGAGACCCGCAAGATCACCGACTCCCTCGATGAGCTTGGCAACACCACTGCGGCCATGGGCAAGGGTTTCGCCATCGGCGCCGCGGCGCTGGCGGCACTGGCCATCATCGCCGCCTACGTGGAGACCATCCAGTTCAAAACCGGCGGTGAGTTTGTGCTGCACTTGGGCGACCCGGACGTGTTGGTGGGCCTGTTCATCGGCGGCTTGACGCCGTTCCTCATCGCCAGCATCACCATGACCGCGGTGGGCGAAGCGGCCATGGACATGATCCAGGAGATTCGCCGCCAATTTCGCGAAATCCCCGGCCTCTTGGAGGGCAAAGCGGAGCCGGACAATGAGAAGTGCGTGGACATCGCCACCTCAGCAGCCCTGAAGCGCATGCTGCTGCCTGGCGCCATCGCCGTGGCGGTGCCGCCGGTGGTCGGATTCGGCATCGGGCCGGAAGCCTTGGGCGGCGCCTTGGGCGGCGGCCTGCTCGGCTGCGTGCTGCTGGCGCTGACCATGGCCAACGCCGTCGGCGCCTGGGACAACGCCAAGAAGTACGTCGAGAAGGGCTATCTCGGCGGCAAGGGCTCCGACGTTCACGCTGCCACGGTGGTCGGCGACACGGTGGGCGACCCGTTCAAGGACACCTCCGGGCCGAGCATGAACATCCTCATCAACGTGATGGCGATCGTCTCATTGGTGATTGCCCCGCTACTGGTGTAGAGGGCCGGTTGCTGGTTTAGGGCTCACCCGCAGGGCAGTCAAACCTCGAACGGGGCCAGCTTCTTCGCCGCCAGCCGGTTGTCGAGCCGCACGTAGTCCGGCAGCCCGTTGCGGTAGGGCGGCGGTGCTTCGCCTTCGATGAGCGGCGCCAAGTAGCGCCGGGCCTTGGCGGTGATGCCGAAGCCGTCAGCGCTGATGTGGCTCTTGGGCATCTTGCGCTCCACGTTGGCGACCCGGGCCAGCGGCGCTTCGCCGATGGTCCAACGGTAGGGGGCGTCGCTCAGCCGCTTGATGGTCGGCATCACGGCGTTCCTGCCCGCCAAGGCGAACTCCACCGCCGCCTGGCCTAGGGCGTAGGCCTGCTCGACATCCACGGCGGAGGCAATGTGACGGGCGGAGCGCTGCAGGTAGTCGGCCACCGCCCAATGGTACTTGTAGCCCCAACGGGTGCGCACCATGCCGGCGATGACCGGGGCCACACCGCCAAGCTGGGTGTGGCCGAAGGCGTCCTTGCTGCCGGCATCCGCGACGAAATCGCCGTTGGCGTAGCGAGCGCCTTCGGACGCGACGATGACGCAGTAGTCCCGCTTCTCCACCACTTGCCGCACCCGCTCAAGGAAGCGCTCCTCATCGAACGGCACTTCCGGCAGCAGGATGATGTGCGGCGCATCGCCCCGCTGCTCCTGGGCGAGGCCCGAAGCCGCGGCAATCCAACCGGCGTGGCGGCCCATGACTTCCAAGACGAACACCTTGGTGGAGGTCTCGGCCATCGAGGCCACGTCCAGGGCTGCCTCCCGGGTGGAGATGGCCACGTACTTGGCCACCGAGCCGAAGCCGGGGCAGGAGTCGGTGAACGGCAGGTCGTTGTCCACCGTCTTGGGGATGCCGATGGCGGTGATGGGGTAGCCGAGCCGTTCGCCGATGAGCGACACCTTATGCGCCGTGTCCTGGGAGTCGCCGCCGCCGTTGTAGAAGAAGGTGCGAATGCCGTGGGCGGCGAACACATCGATCAGGCGCCGGTACTGCCGCTCGCTCTCATCGATGGAGCGCAGCTTGTAGCGGCAGGAGCCAAAGGCTCCGCCCGGCGTGTGCCGCAACGCCGCGATGGCGGCGTCGGACTCCCGGCTGGTGTCGATCAACTCCTCGTTGAGCGCGCCGAGAATGCCGTTGCGTCCCGCGAAGACGGTGCCCATGCGGCCGCTCTCCCGCCGGGCGGTCTCGATCAGGCCGCAGGCCGTTGCATTGATCACGGCGGTGACTCCCCCCGACTGGGCGTAGAAGGCGTTGGCCTGGGTCATGGCGGTTTCCTAGCAACGGCTTTCGTTGGCGCATTTCAGCAAATTACGGTGCCGAGGCCAATGAAAAAGGGCTTAGGGCCGTGGCTCAGCTTGAATTTCAACAGTGACTGCCACAGGCTAACTCAACGATGGACCCCATCAGCCAAGGCGCGATCGGCGCCGTCGCGCCGCAACTTGTTCTAAAACGGGAGAAGCTCCGCGCTGCCACGCTGCTCGGCTGCCTAGCGGGTTTAGCGCCGGACTTGGATGTCTTCATCCAGTCCTCCACCGATCCGCTGCTGTTTCTTGAATACCACCGCCAGTTCACCCACGCCTTGGTGTTCATCCCCGTCGGGGCGGCCATCGTGGCGTTGGTCCTGCACGGGTTTGCGCGGCGGCGGCTGCGGTTCCGGGAGACCTATCTGGCCTGCCTGCTCGGCTACGCCACCCACGGCCTGCTCGATGCTTGCACCTCCTACGGCACACTGCTCCTGTGGCCGTTCTCGGACTACCGGGTGGCTTGGAACAACGTCTCCGTGGTGGATCCGCTATTCACCCTGCCGCTGCTCAGCCTAGTGATCCTCGCCGCCGTGCGGCGACGCCGGGCCCTTGCCGTCGCCGGGCTGGTCTGGGCGCTGAGCTACATCGCCTTCGGGGCCATCCAGCACCAACGGGCCGAGGCCGCCGGCGAACGGCTGGCGGCGCAGCGAGGCCACCAGCCCCTTCGCCTTTCGGCGAAGACGGGCTTCGGCAACCTGTTGGTCTGGAAAGTGGTGTACGAGCACGACGGACGCTTCCACGTCGATGGCATCCGAACCGGCTGGTCGGCAACCGCCTGTCCCGGCGCAAGCGCCGTGCGCCTCGACCTGCCCCGCGACTTCTCTTGGCTCAACCCCAGCAGCCAACAAGCCCTGGATGTTGAGCGATTCCGCTGGTTCTCTAGCGACTACCTCGCCCTCGACCCCCACCTGCCCAACCGGATCATCGACGTCCGCTACTCCGTGGTGCCCAACACCATCGATCCCCTGTGGGGCATCGATCTGGACCCGAGCGCCACACCCGACAGCCACGTCCGTTACTTCGTGGACCGCCGGGCGCGGTCCGAGCAAATGGGAGCCTATGGGCGAATGCTGACCGGCGAGGATTGCCCGGTGCGGCTCGATACGCCGCCGCCGGGATAGGCCCTAGTATTGCCGCCGCAGGTCCATCCCCGCATAGAGTCCGGCAACCTGTTCCCCGTAGCCGTTGAAGGGCAGCGTGGGGATGCGGTTGGGATTGAACAGGGTGCTCGGCAAGCGCCGTTCGCTGGCTTGGCTCCAGCGGGGGTGATCGACCTCCGGGTTGACGTTGGCGTAGAAGCCGTACTCTTGGGGGGCCAGGATGTTCCAGGTGTTGCGCGGCTGGCGTTTGGTGAAGGTGATCTCGACGATGGACTTGACCGACTTGAAGCCGTACTTCCAAGGCACCATCAAGCGCAGCGGGGCGCCGTTCTGATTCGGCAGGGGCTTGCCATAGACGCCAGTGACCATGAGCGTCAAGGGGTGGTAGGCCTCATCGAGGCGCAAGCCCTCCACATAGGGCCAGTCGATGCCGCTGAACAACGCCCGCTGGCCGCGCATCTCGCTGGGCCGGTGCAGGGTGGTGAAGCGCACATACTTGGCGCTGCCCTTGGGTTCAAACTGGGCCAGGAACTTAGCCATCGGAATGCCCGTCCAAGGCACCACCATGGACCAGGCCTCCACGCAGCGGAAGCGGTAGATGCGCTCCTCCTCGGCCAGGCCCTGGGTCACGTCCTCCAGGGCGAACTTGCCGGTCTTCGCCGCCTCGCCGCGCACTTCCACCGTCCAGGGCTCGATGGTCATTTCATGGGCGTAGCGGGCCGGGTCGCCCTTGTCGGTGCCGAACTCGTAGAAGTTGTTGTAGCTGGTGACGATTTCCTCCGGGGTCAGCGCCTCGCCCCGCTCGCTGGCCTTGCCCTCGTAGGGCGCATTCGCGAGAGCACCGGGCGGCACAAGGCTCGCGCCCGCCCCTAAGGCGAGCGCCTTGACGAAGCGGCGCCGCGCATGGAAGGCCGCTTCGGGGGTGATTTCCGAAGGCGCTATGTCGATGGGGGGCTTGATGAGCACGGCAAGTTCCTGATCTTCGGGTTAGCTAACGGCGCGTGAAGGCCTAGCGCCCCAGGAAACGCCCGTCACTCCGGCTTTTGCCGGCGCAGCCAAGCCCAGGCGAACTGGGCCGGGGCCGAGAGGGCGTAGGCGACGGACAGCAGCAGCAGAATGCGCGGCGGATCGGCCAGCAGCACGGCAAAGGACAGCACCACCAGCACGAGGGCCACGAACGGCACCCGGCCCTTGATGCCAAGTTGCTTGGCCGAAAAGTAGGCGAAGTTCGACACCATCAACAAGGCGATGACGGCCATGACCAGGCCGACGGCGGACGCTGCGAAGAGGCTCGGCGTGCCGGTGATCTGCTCCTCCCAGACCCAGATGGTGCAGGCGATGACCGCCGCCGCCGCCGGTGACGGCAGGCCGGTGAAGCTGGCCAGATTGTCTTGGGTGTTGAAGCGCGCCAAGCGCAGGGCGGTGCAGGCGATGTAGAGAAAAGTCAGCACCCAACCCGCTTGGCCGAGGCTGGACAGGCCCCAGGAGAACGCCACGATGGCTGGCGCGACGCCGAAGGCGACGAGGTCGGAAAGGCTGTCGTACTGCGCCCCGAATTGGCTCTGGGTGCGGGTGAGCCGGGCGATGCGGCCGTCGGCGGTGTCGAGCGCGATGGCGGCGAAAATCGCCAGCACCGCGGCGCCGAAGCGGCCGTTCATGCCAGCGATAGTGGCATAGAAGCCGGAGAACAGAGCGCCCGTGGTGACGATGTTGGGCAGCAGGTAGATGCCCCGCCGACGGGCGTTGGTCCGTTCGTCAGCAGCGGCTAGCGCCGCTTGATCCGCTTCATTGACCGCCCTTAGCGGGGGCTTGTCCGGTTTTTCCATGACGCCGATGGTGCCACCGGCAGGCAGCACAAATCAATTCTTGGTCCGGTCAACCAACCGGTTCTCCTGGATCCAAGGCATCATGCCGCGCAGTCGTTCGCCGACCTGCTCGATATCGTGTTGGGCGATCAGCCGCCGCCGCGCCTTGATGCCCGGCGCCCCGGCTTGGTTCTCGGTGACGAACTCCCTGGCGAACTGCCCGGTTTGGATCTCGTCGAGCATGCGCTTCATTTCGGCCTTGGTCTCGTCGGTGACGATGCGCGGCCCCCGGGTCAGGCCGCCGTATTCGGCGGTGTTGGACACCGAGTACCACATGTTGGCCACGCCGCCCTCGTAGAACAGATCGACGATCAGCTTCAGTTCGTGCAGGCATTCGAAGTAGGCCATCTCCGGCGCGTACCCGGCTTCCACCAAGGTCTCGAAGCCGGCCTGCACCAGCGCCGCGGCCCCGCCGCAGAGTACCGCCTGCTCGCCGAACAGGTCGGTCTCGGTCTCCTCGCGAAAGGTGGTGGCGATGATGCCCGCCCGTCCCGCGCCGATGGCGCTGGCGTAGGAGAGGGCGATGTCCCGGGCTTGGCCGGTGGCGTCCTGGGCGATGGCGATGAGGCTGGGCACGCCGCCGCCCGCCGTGTAGGTGGAGCGAACGGTATGCCCCGGCCCCTTGGGCGCGATCATGATGGCGTCGAGGTCCGCCCGCGGCTCGATCAGCTCAAAGTGGATGTTGAAGCCGTGGGCGAAGGCGATCGCGCCCCCCTCCTTGAGGTTCGGCTCGATCTGCTCGGTGTAGATGCCTTGCTGCAGCTCATCCGGGGTGAGCACCATGACCAAGTCCGCATCGGCCACCGCGTCGGGCACTTCGCGCACCTCAAACCCGGCGGCCTCCGCCTTGGGCGCCGAGCCGGAACCGGCGCGCAGGCCGATGACCACATGGCCGACCCCGGAGTCGCGCAGGTTGTTGGCGTGGGCGTGGCCCTGGGAGCCGTAGCCGATGACGGCCACCCGCGTCTTCTGGATGATGGAAAGGTCGGCGTCCTTGTCGTAATAGACTTGCATGGTCAATCCTGTTGGTTGGAGTCAGTGTTAAGGGGCGACCGGGAGGCTAGGCGCTCAGCACCTTCTCGCCGCGGCTGATGCCGGACACGCCCGAGCGCACCACCTCGATGATCGCGGAGCGGTCCAAGGCGCGAATGAAGGCATCGAGCTTCCTGCTTTCCCCGGTCAACTGCACGGTGTAGGCGGTGGCGGTCACATCGACGATCTGGCCGCGGAAGATGTCGCAGGTGCGCTTGACCTCCGCCCGGTCTGGCCCTTGGGCGCTGATCTTGACGAACATCAACTCCCGCTCGACGCAGGCGGCCTCGTGCAGGTCGAGCACCTTGACCACGTCAACCAGGCGATTGAGATGCTTGGTGATCTGCTCGATCTTCTCGTCGGAGCCGTCCGTGCTCAGGGTCACGCGGGACAGGGTGGCGTCCTCCGTCGGGGCCACGGTCAACGTCTCGATGTTGTAGTTGCGCTGCGCGAACAGCCCCACCACCCTGGAGAGGGCGCCCGGCTCGTTCTCGAGCAGCACGGCCAGCACCCGGCGGCTCACATGTAGTCTCCCTGCTGGCTGGTGGTGATCTTGTTCAGGTACATGTCGCGCATGGAGCCGCCCTTGATGGCCATGGGATAGACGTGCTCGTCCGGGTCCACCCAAACATCCACGAACACCACCTCGTCCTTCAGCTTGGCGCTGAAGGCCTCGTCCATGGCGGCGTCCAGGTCGCTGGTGTGGTCGATGCGAAAGCCCACGTGGCCAAACGCCTCCACCAGCGTCTTGAAGTCCGGCAGGGAGTCGCTGTAGGTGCTTTCGGAATGGCGGCCGCTGTACTGCATGTCCTGCCATTGCTTGACCATGCCCAGCGCCTGGTTGTTGACGCAGACGATCTTGATCGGCAGGCCGTACTGCAGGCAGGTGGAGAGCTCCTGCATGTTCATCATGAAGCTGCCCTCGCCGGTGACGCAGGCCACCGTCGCCTGGGGGTAGGCGAACTGCACGCCCATGGCCGCCGGCAAGCCGAAGCCCATGGTGCCGAGGCCGCCGGAGTTGATCCAGCGGCGCCCTTCGGGGAACTTGTAGTATTGCGCGGCAAACATCTGGTGCTGCCCCACGTCGCTGGTGACGTAGGCGTTCCCTTGCGTGGCCCGGTACAGGCTCTGAATCACCTGCTGCGGCAGGATGACGCCATCCTCCCGGGGCTTCATCACGTGGTCGAGCCCATAGGCGTCACGCCACTCGCAGATTTGGCCCCACCACGCCTTGCTGGCGGCGGCGCCGGGCCGCTCTGAGTGCCCCGCGAGTTCCGTCTCCACAAGCGCGTCGAGTTCCTCGAGCACGCTCAGCGCATCGCCCACGATGGGAATGTCGGCGCTGATGATCTTGGAGATGGAGGCCGGGTCCACATCGACGTGGATGATCCGCGCCTCCGGGCAGAACTTGTCCGGGTTGTTGGTGACCCGATCGTCAAAGCGGGCACCCACCGCAAAAATGAGGTCGGCATGGTGCATGGCCATGTTGGCCTCGTAGGTGCCGTGCATGCCCAGCATGCCGATGAACTGGGGGTCATCGCCGGGAAAGGCGCCCAACCCCATCAAGGTGTTGGTGACCGGCGCCCCCAACCGGCGGGCCAGCCGGGTGAGCGCCGGGCCCGCATCGCCCTGCACCACGCCGCCGCCGCTGTAGATGATCGGCCGTTCGGCTTCGACCAACGCCTTGGCCGCCTTGCGCAATTGGCGGCCGTTGCCGCGCTTGGCGGGCTTGTAGGAGCGCAGGCTGACCGACTCCGGGTAGTCATAGGGCGCCGTGATGGCCGGGTCGGTGGTGTCCTTGGGCACGTCGATGACCACCGGGCCGGGCCGACCCGTGGTGGCGATGTGGAACGCGGTCTTGATCGTGCGCGGAATCTCAGCGCAGTCCCTGACCAGGAAACTGTGCTTCACCACCGGCCGGGAGACGCCGACCATGTCGGTCTCCTGAAACGCATCACTGCCGATTTGCCACGTGTTCACCTGGCCGGAAATGACGATCAATGGGGTCGAGTCCATGTAGGCGGTGGCGAGGCCGGTGATGGCGTTGGTGGCGCCGGGGCCGGAGGTGACCAGCACCACGCCGGGCTTGCCTGTGGCCCGGGCGTAGCCGTCGGCCATGTGGGTGGCCGCCTGCTCGTGGCGCACCAAAATGTGCTCCACCTTCTGCTGCTTGAAGATGGCATCGTAGATGTGCAGCGCCGCCCCGCCCGGATAGCCGAACAGGTACTCCACCCCTTCATCCTGCAGCGCCCGCACCAGCATGTCGGCGCCGGACAACGTCTCGCTCATGGCAGCAGCCTTGGACCCTTTGGTTAACCGATTGATTTCGAGGAAATTTTTGCGCTCTATGGCGCACCGAACTGCGTATTGTTGGGGTTGAGGCGGTGGCTGTCAAATGGCACCAGTGCTTGAATGCTCGATAGTGGCTCAGATTGACTTGTCCGCGTGGAGCAGGGCATCGCGCTTTCGCTTGGAGCGGCCTTGGCTCATGGCGAGGGCAAGATGCCCTGTTCGCTCTCAGTTTCAAGCCATCCTTCGGCTTGAGGGCGTCCCGCCCTCACTCCGGCCATGCATCATCAGCAACGCACGATTTTCAAACTGAGCCGCTGCGGACTGGGCATCACCAATGTGGCCTCAACGGCTTTGAATACGTCAGCGCCATAGAGAGGCTGCGCATCTGCGCCTTCGTCTCGAACCATAGGGAAACCAGATCGTCTGTTTGACGGTACGCACCGTCGTGCTCCTCCATACTGCACCACGTTTTCAGAATTTGCTCGTCCGTTAGATCGGGCCGCGACTCGTAAAGATTCATTGCAGTCTCGACCAAGGCGTGGTTCTGCAGCCGCATCTGGTATTTTTCAATTCGGGCTGAACCGAACACGGTTTCCAGCGGAACAAAGTTGAACCTGTCGAAGTACATTCCTACAGGCGGGTTGAAGGCAAATCTTCTGCATACATCAACCGGGAATAAGCACTGCGGATACAGATGGACCAGCTGTTCCAGCACTATTCTCAGCGCGTCGCGCGCGAGGATGAGCCAGTAACGCAAAACGCCCACACCGACCTGACCTACATTCCCTTGGTTCAACATGGTTACGGACTCTTCGCGTATAGGCGCATGAATATAGGAGCAGAGGCGATGGTAAGTGTCCCGAACATGCTTCTCAGCCGCTGCATCGGCCGGAATCTCTAGCCACTCGAAATTCTTCTCCAACATGTCACGGAATCTCGGCTTCGGCCTTCGTCCCTCCAGCCAGTCGTAGAACTGCTTGGAATCGCCCTTACTCTCTATACGCTTCTGCCACCAGCAGTGGAGTAGCAGCATTTCCAAGAAGGACCGCAACAATCCGGTCGATGCCCTCGGCGACCCATTCAGTATCCCTACGGTCGCCTCACGTAGCGCCTGTACCGCTTCGAAGTACAGGTAGTTCTTGTATTGGAACCGCCCCCTACTCGAAGGCGTGAAATTGGCTAGATCCGCAAACTCAATCAACGCCTGCGTCGACCAAGCCACTTCGCAGTGTAATCCGGCAAGCTCTGTTTCGTCCCGAAGACGCGCACAAGCAACTCCGGCTGCCTCGTTCAGTTCTCCGTCGGTGATCGTCCAGACGTCACGCAACGAAATGACGTCGTTGGAATGCTGGTAGATTCTTGCCACGGCGAAAAACTGCATCTGGCACCTCGAAACGCCGGGTTAGTGGAGTGTCAGTTTGATTTTACAGTGGAGTTCAAAGACTTCCGAGAGACTGAGCGTCAACCCTCGGAGGCGGCTTCCGCTCCGCTTCCCCGCCGAATCAGAAAATCGCGGAAGCTGGGGATGGGGCACAGATACAGCCGATCGCCGTTCGGGTCGTGCAGAACGCCTTGGTGGATTAGGTGGTCCAGGAGTTCCTCGGGTTCCATGTCGCGGACGGGGCTCAACTCCATCAGGCGTTGAAGCTCGGCAAGTGCGTGCACGCGCCGAACCGGCTGGTCCTCGGTCCCGCGGAGAAACTGTGCAAGCAGGGTGGCTGCGTTCTCCATTTCAAGACTCACGCCGGCCGCGTAGCCTGCCGTCCGCAGCGCTGCCGCATCCCGCTTCGTTCGGTCCCAGTCAGCGAGAGCCAGATCCCCATCCGTGCGCAGCAACTCCCGCGCTAGGGCCGTCAAGGCCGTCTTGAGGTGTGCCGGCCACCGGTCGCTCGCAGCCTCTATGTCCCGACCCCACCGTTCCCTGACAGCGTCCGAACCCGCGATGCGGAACGCATCCAACATCATGCGAACAGCTTCGGCCGGCTCTCCCTCGCCAAGGCGGCCAAGGCGAATGTCGTACTCCACCGCCCGGCGAGAGATGCCTCCGCGAGCAAGGACATCCCCCGTATCTGAAAGTCCAGCTAGCACTGGAACCAGCGGAAGGCCCGTGGCACCTTGGTGCAGCGCCGCCAGCATCCGGGCCTGCTCGGGCGTGGCATTCTGCACTTCGTCGATAAGCAGCACCACCGCGTCCGCTCCGCCGCCAACGGAAAGCCCGTCGTCCAGCTCGCTAAGCGTGGCGGGCGGAGTGGAAGCCCGGTCCCAAGTGAACTTGGCAAGCCCTAGGTTCGCCGTAACCCCAGAGGGACGCACACTGGCCACCGCCCGGTCCGCCGGACCGGCTAGGGCGTTGCGCAGTGAGAGGGCCAGCGTTTCCTCGGAACTCAAGCGCAGCAAGGGAATTGACAGCGCCGCTGCGGACTTTGGGGGGTTCTTGAGCACTTGGCGAAGAATCGCGGTCTTCCCGACTCCCGGGGCACCGGAAATCAGAACGACACCGAATGGAGCCTGCCCCGCGCTAACTGCCCGCCGCCAACCAGCAGCCGCATCCGCGACCCGGCCCAAGGCGGCCTCCCGCCCCACGAAGAAGCGCCCGGAGTCCCGGGCCGTCTCCGTGCTGAACTCCCGAAGCCCATCGAGGTCCGGCACTTTCCGCATGGCGCGACCCTGATTCAACGAACGCCGGGATTATGCCACAGCCACCTTTGGGCGATGGCGCTGGCACTTTGGGCAATACACGGTTGCCCGCCCGCCAAGGCGTTGGCTCTTGAGTGCGCCCCCGCAGCGCCGACAAGGTGCTCCCGCCCGTCCGTACACGTTGAGTTGCTGCTGGAAGTAGCCGGGCTTGCCGTCGCTGTTGACGAAGTCGCGCAGGGTGGTGCCGCCGACGGCGACGGCATGGGACAGCACCTGCTCAATGGCTTCGGCGAGGCGCGTCCACGCGGCCAAGGTCAGCCGGCCCGCCGCCACCGAGGGGCGAACGCCCGCCAGGAACAGGGCTTCGGCGGCGTAGATGTTGCCGACCCCCACCAGTATGCGGCTGTCCATGATGAAGTTCTTGACCGCCACCTTGCGTTTGCGGGCGCGCTCCTTGAGGTAGCGGCCGGTCAGTTTGCCGCCGAGCGGCTCCACGCCGAGGTGGGCGAGCAGCGGATGGGGCGGCGCGCCCGCCGGGTGCCACAGCACGCAGCCGAAGCGGCGCGGGTCGTTCAGGCGCACCAAGGCGGCGCCGAAGTCGAGGTCCACATGGTCGTGCCGGGCGGGGTTCTCCGGCGCCGTCAGCAGGCGCAGGCTGCCGGACATGCCGAGGTGCACCAGCAATTTCCCCGAGGGAAACTCAAAGAGCAGATACTTGGCCCGGCGGTTCAGGGCCAGCAGGCGCTCGCCGCGCAGGCTGGCGGGGATCTCGATCGGCCAGCGCAGGGCCGGGGTGCGCAGGGTCCAGCCAACCAAGCGCTGCCCAACGATGCGGTCCTTCAATCCGGCGCGGGTGGTTTCGACCTCCGGAAGCTCAGGCACAGCGCGCAGCCGCGACAGGCGCGGCTACTTGATCTTGGCTTCCGTGTACAGGACGTGCTGGCGGATCACCGGATCAAACTTCTTCATCTCCAGTTTGTCCGGTGTTCGGCGCTTGTTCTTGTCGGTGGTGTAGTAGTGGCCGGTGCCGGCGCTCGACACCAGCTTGACCTTCTCGCGATTGCCCATGACAGGCCTCCTTGCAACTCGCCGCTAGACCTTCTCGCCCCGTGCCCGCATGTCGGCCAGCACCTGATCGATGCCCTTCTTGTCGATGATGCGCATGCCCTTGGCGGACACCCGCAGCCGCACGAAGCGCTTCTCGTCCTCCACCCAAAACCGGTGGTAGTGGAGGTTCGGCGCAAAGCGCCGACGCGTCTTGTTCTGCGCGTGGCTGACGTTGTTGCCCGACATCGGCCGCTTGCCGGTCACTTGGCATACCTGAGACATGGGAGGCCCCGGAAAAATGAGGGCGCGTTTATACCAAAGGCTTAGGCCAGCGTCCACCGTCGTCGACGGTGCCCGGCAGGGGCCCTTGGGCCGGAAAACCAGCTACACATCTTTCCCACCCACTACACATGGCTTTGGCCGATAAAATCAGCGGCTGAATTCGAGATTGCGAGGATCGACATGTTGGCAGCACAAGATATGGCAAAGCGACATGATGAGGCTATAATCCCAAGCGCCGAGCGCCGAGCGCCGAGCGCCGAGCGCCGAGCGCCGAGCGCCGAGCGCCGGGGCCATCCGTGTGAGCTAGGCTCCCCCGCCGCCCCGCGCGGGCGCCTCCCGCGCCTTTCCTTGTTCCCCCGTCTCGCGCGCCGGCCCGCGGCGGCGCTTCTCGTCCTGCTCGCCTTCGCGTTCGCGCCGCACGGGCCGGCCCACGCCCAGACCGCGAACGAGACCCAGCTCTGGTCGACCACCCTGACGGTCGGGCAGCAGCCCGGCGCCGCCCAAAACACCGGCTGGGTCCATAATTCCTACGGGT
>CAZRBP010000042.1:0-24631 GCA_964598305.1 uncultured Pseudomonadales bacterium
ACTCTTACCTCTCCCCTTGCGACTATACCTCTCTTTCCGTCTCATGGCGCGACTGATCGAGATGAAGTTCTCAGTGTTCGCGGGGAGAGCTACCCTCCAAGATTCGGGTTGCACTGGAAAACCACCACAGCCGGTCTGAATCGCCTTCAACGTGCGAGCCGCGTCGCCATTGAGGGGCAGACTCCCCGCCAAGTACGATACTTGGACGACTTCGCGGTTTACCCTTTTTCGAATGTGTGGATGGACATCGGCGGCATTCAGAGTCGCACCGATCCCAAAGTCTATGTGGTCCAAACCGCTACTGAAGCGGTCCAACGCTGTGTCCTAATGGCAACTGATCCCGGTGATCTCGTCCTTGACCCAACTTGCGGTTCCGGCACCACCGCCTATGTAGCCGAACAATGGGGCCGCCGCTGGATCACCATCGACACGTCCCGCGTCGCATTGGCGCTTGCCCGATCCCGTATCATGGGTGCGCGCTATCCCTACTACCTTTTGGCTGACAGCTCGGAAGGCCAGCACAAGGAGGCGGAACTTTCGCGCAGTGCGCCTTCCGAATCACCCACCTACGGCGATATCCGCCAAGGTTTCGTGTACGAACGGGTGCCGCACGTCACCCTGAAGGCCATTGCCAACAACGCCGAAGTCGATGAGATTTATGAGCGGTTGCAGCCCGACGTGGAAGCCGCGCTCGCCAACCTCAACCTCGCCTTGCAAGGCCACGCCGAGCCGTTCGAGGTCGAGACCGGTGGCCGCCGAGGCGAGGCCATCGACTTCACCGCCGCGGAGGGTGCCACCGTCACCCTGCCATCCGGCGAGTCGGCCCCGGCCAACGGCTTCCTCGAATGGGAAGTTCCCCGCGAGTTAGACGAGAGTTGGAGCGACGCGGCCCACGACGCACACAATCGCTTCTGGGAGGCCCGCATCGCCCGCCAGCGTGAGATCGACGCCTGCATCGCCGCCCGCGCCGAGTACGAGACCCTCTACGACAAGCCATACGAAGACAAGGCCAAGACCCGCGTGGCTGGCCCCTTCACGGTGGAGAGCCTGTCGCCGCACCGCTTGGCGGCGCTGGACGAGGACGACAAGCTGATGGTCGCCGAACCCCGCGCCACCTACGACACGGGCGGTGGCGCACCCATTCAGGACTTCGCCCACATGGTGCTCGAAAACCTGCGCGCCGCCGGCGTCCAGCAGGCCGACAAGCGGGGTCACATCAGATTCACCTCGCTCAACCCCTGGCCCGGCGAACTGGTCTGCGCCGAAGGCCGCTATGCTGAAGGCGGCAACGGAAAGAACGCTAAGGAGCAGCGGGCCGGCATCTTCATCGGCCCGGAGTTTGGCACAGTCTCCCGCCCCGACCTGGTCCGGGCAGTGCGAGAAGCCGCCGACGCCGGCTTCGATGCCCTGATCGCCTGCGCCTTCAACTACGAGGCGCATGCAACGGAATTCAACAAGCTCGGCCACATCCCGGTCCTCAAGGCCCGCATGAACGCCGACCTGCACATGGCCGACGACCTCAAGAAGACCGACAAGGCCAACCTCTTCGTCATCTTCGGCGAACCCGACATCGACATCGAACCCGCCACCGGCCCCGACGACGAGCCCGACTGGCTCAAGGTGAAGATCAACGGCGTCGACGTCTTCGACCCCTCCACCGGCCAAGTCCGCAGCGACGACGCCGAAGGCATCGCCTGCTGGTTCGTGGACACCGACTACAACGAAGAGAGCTTCTTCGTCCGCCAAGCCTACTTCCTCGGCGCCGGCGACCCCTACAAATCCCTCAAAACCACCCTAAAAGCCGAAATCGACCCCGAAGCCTGGGCCACCCTGAACAGCGACACCTCCCGACCCTTCCCAAAGCCCTCGACGGGCCGGATAGCGGTGAAGGTCATCAATCACCTCGGGGATGAGGTGATGAAGGTGTTTGGGGTATGAGATTGGCGGCCCCCTAGCGGGGTTTCCGCTGGCATGGGAAAATCCCAACTCATCAACTTCAAATGAGTTCCTATCGGAGCGCTTAGGCCAGCATTCGGCTACCAGCGTGAAGGCTTGTGGATGTTGGTTTCCAGAAAGGGGTTTGGTAGTTGCCAGACCTCCAAAACGCCGAGCATTGATCCCCCCGAAAAAGCAAGGGCCTCCGAAGAGGCCCCGCACCTTACGGTCGAAACCGCAAGGGGAATCATTGGTAATCTAGGCGCGGAAGCGACGGAGGTCAAGCCTTTGGACATGATCTGCCGGTCCCCGCTTCGAGGGAATAGAGCCTGAAGACGCGCTCCTCAAGTGCGATTGAATGTCCTTCCACCGTCCTAAGTGACTCGTATCCAATCGGCTTTTCACCACTTTGTCCTCGCGTTTTGGCGAGGGTGTAAGCCTATCTGCCATCGCAAACACCTCGTTGTCATGGGGCAAAGCGACCACCAGTCCTCAATCGCAAGCCCCTGCCTGTCGTGAGCACCCCCCATCTAACATGGCGGTCTCATGCACATCAATTCATTGCGCCTTTTTGGGCAAGGACAGCTGTTTAGGCGTGTTGATGGCTCAGATGAACAACTGGGCATTGCCTAGGACGCACGCTTATCGTCTCCATAGAACATGTTCTCGACCTCCTCATCCGCCTCCAAGAACACTTCGTCGGGCACGTCAAGCTCACCTTTGAGAAACCCCAGTTTGCGCTTGCCGCCCGACCGGTGCGGCACCAAGTCGGCAATGGGGACGTTGTTTTTGGCGATGACCACTTTCTCCCCGTGGCTAACACGATCTATAAGCTCGGAAAGGCGTGTTCTCGCCTCAGAGACGTTGACTATCATGGTCTGTCCTGTTTCGGGGTTCTCATATCGATTTTCGTTGATGTCGAGCGGGCTTTCCATGAAAGTGGAGACAGCCCAATAGCTGGTCGGTTGTTCCTTAGGTGTCAGCGGCGTGCTGTTCTGGGGCAAGCGTATTGGACTCAAACGGTATCCTAGTGCTCCAATTGACTCACGTTTTTTGTACGAGTTGGAATCAACGGAGAGTGGCGTGGCTGAGGTCCAAGACAACCCAATCAAGGCGGATGTCCGAGAGGAGATTCTCCGCCGTCTCGCCGCCATCGAGTCGGAGGACGGCGTGACCGTTCTCTACGCCTGCGAATCGGGGAGCCGGGCTTGGGGCTTCCCGTCCCCGGACTCAGACTACGACGTGCGCTTCATCTATGCACATCCCCGCGACTGGTACCTGTCGTTCGACATTGAGCGCCGACGTGATGTGATAGAGCGCCCCATCGAGGACGACATCGACTGCAGCGGCTGGGACATCCGCAAGGCCCTCTACCTATTCACCCGCACCAACGGCGCGTTGATCGAGTGGCTCAACAGCCCGATTCGCTACACAGAACGGGGCAGTTGCGCAACAGACCTGCGGCGTCTGGCGACCAAGAACTTCAATCCCAAGGCGTTGTGCTACCACTACAGCCACATGGCGAGGCGCAATGCCCGCGAATACCTGTTCGGTGGCCAGGTTCGGCTGAAGAAGTACCTGTACGTGCTGCGCCCCTTGCTGGCGATTCGCCACATCGAGGTTGGGCTTGGCCTTCCTCCGGTGCACTTTGACGCGCTGGTGGACGCCGCAGCGCCAGCCGAGATCCACCCCGGCATCGCCGAGTTGCTCGAACGCAAGCGGGTGACAGAGGAACTGGGACTGGGCGAGCCGATTCCTGAACTAGGGCGGTTCATAGAAGCCGAGCTTGAGCGGCATGGCGACGCCTTCTCCGGCTTGGGCCGTCCCGATTTGGTCGGATCAGAGGAAGTGCGGGTTGCGTTGAACAGAGTGTTTCGGGAAGCGATTCCGAACGTCGGCAGTGCCACAGGGCTGCGCTGACGTGCGGCAAAGCGAGCATTGCTGATCTCACACTACCCCAGCGAAAACCGCACCCCCGCGTTATTGGCGAGGCGGTCGATTAGGGCGGTGCCCATGGCGGTGGCGGGGGTGCTGAAGCCGCCGGGGGCGTTGCTGCCGTCTTGGGCTAGGCAGACGGCGCTTTCGGCCAGCATCTTGGCGGTGGCGCCGTAGCCGGGGTCGCGGTCGCCCTGGACGTAGGCAAGCACGTTCTTGGCCTTGTCCTCGGGGTGGCGGGCGAGCAGAGCGAGCTTGAAGTGGCCGTCGGCCATTTGCTGTTCGCTGGGGCCGCTGCCGGGTTGGGGCAGGTGGCGGGCGGCGAGTTCGCGCACCGGGCGCAAGGTCATGGCGGCCATGGTGCCGGCGGATGCGGCGGCCATCGCGTTGGCAGCGGCCCAGGCGCCGGGGGTGGGGAGTTTGGGGAAGGCGATGGCTTCGTCGTAGCGGAATTCAGGGCCGTAGGGATGGCCCATCAGGGCGTGGCTGCGGCGCACCACCCGAGTGTTGACCGGCCCCATGACGAAGGGCGCGGCCCAGGCCGCGAAGTCCTCGTCGTAGAACGCAGTGATGCGGTCCGGCCCGTCCAGCCCCCGCTCGGCGTCGGTCGGGTTCAGCGAGTAGGGGTCGGTGAGCAGGTCGCGAATGTTCGTATTCTGGCTGGCCTGCTCCATCAGCTCGATCATGCTGGCGATGGTGCCGCCGCTGAAGCCGCCCTTGAAGTCCAGCACCCGCAGCTTGACCTCCTTGGCGTAGATGCCGTGCCGTTCCTGCATCGCCCGCTGCACGTAGAGCACGCCGAGGTCGGAGGGGATGCAGTCGAATCCGCAGGTGTGGACGATGCGCGCCCCGCTGGCCTCGGCGGCTTCGCCGTGGGCATCCATCATGGCGCGCATCCATTGCACTTCGCCGGTCAGGTCGCAGTAGTCCGCGCCGTTTTCCGCGCAGGCCTGCACCAGGTTGCTGCCGTAGCGGGCGTAGGGGCCGACCGCGCTGCAGACCACCCGTGCTCGACTGGCGGCGTCGCGCATGGCATCCAAGTCGTTGGCGTCGGCGACCACGGGGGTCAGTTGTCCGTCGGCGGCGTTCAGCGCCATGCGCAGCGTTTCCAGCTTCTCGAGGTTGCGGCCGCCGATCGTCCAGCGCAGGCCCTCCCCGTCAACGCCGTAGCGGTCGGCCAAATGCTGGGCCGTCAGCCGTCCGGTGAAGCCGGTGGCTCCCCACAGCAGCACGTCGAATTCCTTGTCCATCGTTTCCCTCCCTATTGGATCTCGCTACAGCAAGCGCAATTGCCGATCATCGCCGATTACCTGCTCGAACTTAAGCCCCAAGGTGGCGAGGATGGGGGCAGCCACCGGGCGCAGTTGCTTGTGGACGTAATGCTCGCGGTCCGGCGGGGCGGTCTGGTTGTCCAGCGGCTCCGGGCCGGCCAAAGTGATTAGGTAGGCGACGATGCGGCCTAATGGCGCCTTGGACTTCTCCGCCGCGGCCACGTGGGGCGGCTTGCCGGCTCGATAGTCGCCCACGGCCTTGCGCAGGCCCTTGCGGTACACCAGTTGCCTGTCCAGGGCGCCGCTGCGCAGTGCGGCCACCAGCTCGCGCAGGTAGCCGTCCACCGGCTCGCCGCGAAAGAAGCGGGCGTAGAGTTCCCGCTGCGCCTGTTTTGCGAATTCGGTCCAGTCCCGGCGCACCACCTCCATGCCGATGAACTCGGGCTCGTCCTGGCCGCAAACCAGCCCAACGTAGCGTTTGCGGGCGCCGCCGGCACCGGAGCGCACCGGCGGCAGGAAGAGCTTTGCGTAGAGCTTTTCGAACTCCAATTCCAGGCGGCTGCGCACGCCGGACTCGGCCTTGATGAAATCCGCCAAGTCTTGGGTCAGGTTGGCGGCCAGCGCCGGTCCTTGGTCCAGCGCCGGCTCGCTGTCGTTGTGCCCGGAGCCGACAAACAGGCTGTCGGTGTCGCCGTACAGCACCTTGAGGCCCCGCGCCTCGAACCAGTCCTTGGACCATAGCAGCAGATGCCGCCCCTGGCCGGTGATGGCGTTGGCGATGTCGGGGTTGTAGAAGCGGCAGCCGGATGCGCCGAGCACGCCGTAGAACGAGTTCATCAGGATCTTGATCGCCTGGGAGGCAACAGCATCGCCGTCGCGCTTGGCCTTGTCCCGCTGCGGCGCCAGCCGGTCGAGCAGGCCGGGCAGGATAGCGCTCTCGCGGCGGAAGCGGGCGCCGTTGGCCAGCCTGATGGCGTCCGTTGCTCGGTCGCCGTTCGCGCCGATGAAGCCGAGGGGGTCGATGTTGTAGGTGCGGATGAGGCTGGGATAGAGGCTTTTGAAGTCGAACACCCAGACGTTTTCGTGCAATCCGGTGATCGGGCTGAGCACGTGGCCGCCCGATTGGGGGCGGTGGGCTTGGCGCTCGTCGCGGATCAGCGTCGGCGCCACCCGGCCGCGCCGGTTCAGTTCCGCTAGATACAGGAAGTCGAACGAGGCGATGCTGGCTGACACCCGGTCCGGCGTCATGCCGGTCAGGCGGCTGCGGGCCACGGCCAGGTTCACGAGGTCGAGGGCCTCGATGATCTCCAGCGCCAAGCGGGCGTCGGTGCGGGCGTAGAGGGCGAAGGCGTCAAGGTCGTTGGCGTAGTTGCTCAGGATCTCCCCGACCCGGTCCTTGGCGTCGCCGCTGAGCGCCTTGCCTTCGCCGAGCACCGTGCGCGCCACGGCGTCGAGCGAGTAGTCGTCCATGCGCACGAAGGCACCGCGCAGCAGGGCGATGCCGTCGAGCACGAGGCGGCCGGGAATGTCGGCCCGGCTGCTGCCGAAATAGCCCTTTGCCGGACGAATGCGCGGCGCGCCGGGCCAGCGTCCGAGCTGGAAGGCGGCCTTGGTCCGCGCCGCCACCCGCGCCAGCACGTTGAGGTCGAAGTCGATGACGTTCCAGCCGGTGAGCACGTCGGCATCGAGCGCCTGCACCCGCTGGCAGAAGGCCTCCAAGGCCGCGGCCTCGGTGGGGCAGCCGATGGCCTTTGGCGGCATCGGGCGGTTGTTCGGGTCCACGACATAGACTTCGTCAGCGCCGCAGCCGTACAGGGAAATGGCCAGCAGGCGGCTCGCCTTGGGGTCCGTTTCGATGTCGAAGGCGATGGTGCGGGGCGCGAAGTCCGCATCGGCGGGTTCAACTTGCGGGTCGGTGAACAGCCAACCCCGGCCCGCCGCCGCGTTGTCCGGCTGCGCCTCGCCGTGAATCCGGCAGCCGCCCTTGATGCCTCGGTCGATCAGGTAGCGCTGGGCCGGGTCCACATCCGCCTCGAACGTCGGCACCTTGCGGCTGTCGAGCTGTTCGGTGAGTTGCCGGACGGCGGGCACCGTGGCCCGCACCTCGGTGACGGGTTCGCCGCCGAACGTGGTCTTCTGCGACGGGGACAAAGTGGCATCCCGCCATTGCGTGGGATTCAGCGCGGCGGCGTCGGGGCTGCGGACGTAGAAGCGGGCCGTTTCGCGCCGTTCCCGCACCCGGAAGCCGTCGCCATTCTCCAGGCGTCCACAAAGCTGCACTTCGCAGGCACCCGCCCGCGTTTGGCTGGCCGCTTGCAAGATGAACCCGCGCTGGCTCATGGGTGTTTTGGCTTAGGGATCGAACAGGACGCCGGGATTCATCAGGCCCTTGGGATCGACGGCGCGCTTGGCAGCGCGATAGGCGTCAGCGAACAGGTCCGGGCGCTGCCGGTCGTATCCGGGACGGTGCATCCGGCCCACCGCATGGTGATGGGTGATGGTGCCCCCGGCGGCGACCACCGCTTCGCTGGCGGCGGCCTTGAGCTCAGACCACTGCTCGAACTCGCCGCCTAAGGCGGCGGGGCCGGAAAAGCTGTAGTAGGGCGCGGGGCCGTCCGGGTAAACGTGGGTGAAGCGGCAGGAGAGGCTGGTGCCTTCACCCAGTACGCGGGTCAGGGCATCGCCCATCGCCTCGCGCACCGCAGCGTCAAACTCCGCGAATTGGTCCCAGGTGATGGCCGTCTCAAAGGTGTCGGAGAGCAGGCCCAAGCCGTTGGTCAAACCGGCGTTGACGCCGATGAAGGCGTTGCGCCAAGCACCCACCGCGCCGCCCCGGCCGGTGGCGCGGCCTTTGCCGTCGTCGATGCGGATGGCTTCGTCGTCGATGTCGCCACCCGCACTCCGGGCGATGGCCACGGCGGCGTGGACATTGGCCGCTTGGGATGCGTCGGCGGATTCGAAGCCGACGATCAGCAGCGCCGTGCCGTCCTTGACGCCAGCGGCCTGCCGCGCCTCCACCGGATCGAGCAGGCGCAGGTTGGCGGGCCACAGCTTAGCTTGGACGATTTGCCGCACCGCTTCGGCGCCCTGCGCCCAAGTGGCGAAGGCGAGGCCCGCCGTGGCACGGAACGTCGGCCGCTTCTGTAGGCGCAGCCAGCATTCGCTGATGATGCCGAGCACGCCTTCGGAGCCGATCACCATGCGGTCCGGGCTCGGACCGGCGCCGCTGCCCGGCAGGCGGCGGGATTCCCACCAGCCCCGGGGCGCCAGCAGGCGGGCGCTCTCCACGAAGTCGTCGATGTGGGTGTGGTTGGTGGCGTAGTGGCCCCCGGAGCGGGTCGCCACCCAACCGCCGACCGTGGACCAGGGAAAGCTCTGCGGAAAGTGGCGCAGGGTAAGGCCCTCCGGGCGCAGGGCGTCCTCAAGGTCCGGGCCGAGGATGCCGGCCTGCACCCGGGCGGCGCGGGACACCGGGTCGAGTTCCAGCACCCGGTTGAGGCGGTCGAGATCGACCGTCACGACGGTGTTGGCCCCCTCCGGCGCATTGACACCCCAAACCACGGACGTGCCGCCGCCGTAGGGCACCACCACGTGGCCTTGTTCGTCCGCCCAGGCCAGGGTTCGTTCGAGTTCCTCTTCGCTGGCCGGATGGGCCACCGCATCGGGCGGATTTTCGAAGCGGCCGCGCAGTGCCGCCAGCAGTTCCAGGGAATGGCCGCCGTAGGTGTGCAGCAGCCGCTCCTCCGCATCCGTGCTCACCCAGCCTTGCAGGGTGGAGGGCACCTTGAGGCGCGGCGCCCGAATGTCGATGTCGGCCAAGTCCGGCACCGGCGGCGGCGTCACTTCGACCCCGGTGCGCCGGGCGATGCGCGTCGCTGCCTCCTGCCGGTCGGACAAACTGGGTTCATCGGCCGTGAAGCCCCAAGTCCAGAAACTGCGTTTTCTCGGGCTCTCAGCCACAAGGCGCCTCCCGTGATCCTTGCCGGATGTTAACCCGGCGGAGGACGCCTGCCATGGAACGGGCTGAGGGTGCCGCCGTCGACCGTCACCCGGTGCATTAGCCGGCGTTGCCCTGGGTAGTCGTTGAGGGCGTAGTGCCAAGTCGCCCGATTGTCCCAGAACGCGACGCTGCCAACCTCCCAACGGAACCGGCAGACGTGCTCCTCCTGGGCGGCGACGCCGTAGAGGTACTCCAGCAACGGCCGCGATTCCTCGTCGGTCCAACCATCGATGCGCACCGTGAAACCCGGATTCACGTAGAGTGCCGGCCGGCCGGAGCGGGGGTGCCGGATCACCACGGGATGCACGGCGTCCTGCGTTGCTCGCTCGGCGTTGTGGTAGCGCTCGTCGCCTTCCTTGGCATAGGCGCCCTTGGCCCCGAAGACATGGCGGCTCGAATGCACGGCGCGCAGTCCTTCGATGGTTCGCTGCAAGCCCGGCGAGAGCGCCTCGTAGGCCTTGTACATGTTCGCGAACAGTGTGTCCCCGCCGGAATTCGGCACTTGCAAGGCGTACAGCATGGACCCCAACGCCGGTGCGTCGTCGTAGGAGTGGTCGGTATGCCAGCCGCCGCCGACGTTGACTTCGTGGTGCGGTTCCTTCAGCACCATGGCCACCTGCGGCTGCTCCGGGACGGGCGTGAAGAAGCGATTGACGTTGATCGGGCCGAAGCGCCGCGCGACAGCGAGTTGGTCATCGGCGGTCAGCGTTTGACCGCGAAAGAAAACCACGCCGTAGGCCGCCTGGGCATCGGCAATGGCTTGCACCTCGTCGTCCGACATGGAAAGCAGGTCGATTCCGTCAATCTCGGCACCGCAGCCGCTGTCCGTGGGGCTTATCTTCATATCGGTCCTTCTCGATTTGCGCACCAAGCCGAACGCGAAAGCATGCCATAGATGATCGTTGAATTGTGGGTCGCCGCACGCTGCTGGGCTAGCCGCCGATGCCGGCAATCGGCGTGCCTTCGGATTGCGCCGGTGGGTCGATGTTGAGCAGGCGGGCGACGGTGGCGGCAATGTCGATCTGATGGGCGGCGGGGAGCCGTGCGCCTGCCTCCACGCCGCGGCCGAGGGCGAGCAGGATGCCGCCCATGTCGGGATGGTCTGGAGGATAGCCGTGGCCGCCGGGGGACAGGCAGCGGCTCGGGACCAGGGCGCAGAGGGGATTGGATGGCGGAGATAGCACATAGGGCGGGACGGTGGTGACCACCAGTTCGCCGGTGCGGCCATCGTGACGGAGGCGCCAGGCGGCGGGGATTTCGTCGCGCCGATGGACGCTGACGTTCTTCAAGGCTGTAAGGGCCGCGGCGGCGGTTTCCAAGTTTTGCGCATCTTCCAGATAGACGTTGGCCACCGCCGAGCCGAGCACTCGGGCCTTGACGCCTGCATCGTCCAACGCGCCGGCGGCGTCAATCAACTGGCCCGTGTCCGTCATGCCGTGGTCGCTCACCACCACCAGGGTCAGGGCGGGCCACAGTTGCAAGGCGTCGATGCCAGCCAGCAGTTGCCGGAGGGCGGCGTCCTGAAGTCTGAGCTGCTCGGCCACGGCAGGGTCCGCGGGCCCGGTGCGGTGGGCGACGGAATCAACGCCTGCCCAATAGCTCATGATGAGCCGCGGGCGTTCTGCTTCCGGCAGCCGCAGCCAGCGGAGCACCTGCTGGACCTTTTCCGCCTCGGGCCGGTTCGGGTCGAAGGGCGACATGCGGTGGCGGGCGCCGATGCCGTTCCAGTCGGTCTCCGAGCCGACCCAGAAGTAGGCGGCGGCAGGCAGCCCTTGGCGCTCCGCTGCCGCCCAGAGGGGTTCGGCCTTGATCCACGCGGCGTCATCTTCGTAGCGGTAAACGCCGCGCTCGGCATCCTCAAAGTGGTTGTCGATCACGCCGTGGACATCGGGCCAGGTGCCGGTGGCGATGGACACGTGGCCAGGGAAGGTGTTGGACGGATAGACCGGGATCAGGCGCTCGGCCCGCGCCCCTTCGCGCTGCATGCGTTGCAAGGCTGGAAGCGGCGCGCCGTCGAGCAAGTCGTGGCGCACGCCGTCCATGGAGACCAGCACCACGGTTGCGCCGCTGGCGGCGTTTGCCGCCCCGAAGACGAGGGTGCCCAGCAGGACAAGCAGCGCCTGAGCGAGCCGCTTGGCGCAGCAATCGGCGATGGGTTTCATGTGCATTGCCTGCCCTGAAACCATGCTATCTTACCCGGCAATTTTTTCCAGCGATTCCCAACCATGGCCACACCAACCACCCAATTGCCCATCGACTACAAGGGTAAGCGCTATTCCGGCGTTTACTCCGTTTCCGGCACCCTGATGATCGCCCGCATTCCCGGCATCAGTTCCAAGAGCGGCGAAGTGGGCGACGATGAAAATGCCACCGCCCGTGATCTGCTGACCGCCATCTTGGACGAGGCGGACGGCGCCGGTCGGCTTTAGGGAACCAGCGCCCTCCCGAGGCTCCCTGAGGCGACGCTCTTGCGAGCATCGCTGCGAGGGCAAGTTGCCCTCGCTCCGGGGTAATCACTTCGAAGGAAGGCCGGAGCGAGGGCGCCTCGCCCTCGAATTGAGTCCTCGGCTATTTAGGTAGCGGCGGGTCTTCAGGCGGTAGCGCAGGCTGGTCTCCCAGCGCCGCAGCGGGGACGGGGGTGTTTCCTTGTAGGTTTGGCGGTAGGGGGCGATGCCTTCGAGCAGGGCAGTCCAGGCGCCGTCGGTTTCGTAGCCGAAGTCGATCAGGCTTTGGGTCAGGTCCGGGTGGGCTTCGAGCTGGCCCTTGATTCGGGGCAGGTGGTTGCGCCAGCCGTCCAAGCGGGAGGCGTCGAAGGGGCGTGCGCCGTTTAGCGAGGCTTCGGCTAGAGGCGGCACCGCGGCGTCCTGGGGGTACTCCCTAAAGGCGCGGCGGCGGGTCAGGAAGGGTAGCCAAGCTTCGATGTCCGATTGCACAGCATCCGGTGCGGTGATTAGGGACTCAAAGCGGATGACCAAGCAGCGCGGGTGCTCCGCCAGGCGCTTAATGGCAGCGGCGTAGGCGCGCCAGCGCTGGAAGCTGGCGAAGTACACGTCCGGGTGGTTGCGGTGGCGGCTCGTGACCACCGCCCGGGGGTCGCGCAGCATGGCGATCAGGTAGGTTTCGCTGTCGCGCAGGAAGGCAGGGATGATGCGCGTGGTGTCCGGCGGCTTCTTGGTCAGGTAGAGGGTTTCGCCGGGCGGCACCGGCTCCAGAAGGGAGGTTTCGTGCTCGCCACGGCCGCTGAAGGCGTAGCTGTACCAGAGCAGTTCCATCATCAGGGTGGTGCCGCTGCGGCGGCAGCCGACGATGTGGACCCGCCGGGCTTGGGGTGGGTCTGACCCCTTCAGGCCCAAACCGGGTCGGCCTGATCCAAGTTCAGCCCGTGCTCGCTGGCGAAGTCCAAGGCCGCTTGCCCAGGCGCTAGGTTGTTCTGCGCCAGCGTGGAGAGCGCCGCGAAGGCAATCCACTCCCCGGAGACCTCAAAGTAGTCCCGCAGCCGGTCACGGGCCTCGGACAGGCCGAAGCCGTCGGTGCCGAGCACCGTGTAGGCGCCGGGAATCCAAGGCGCGATCATGCCCGGCAGCGCCTTCATGTAGTCCGAGGCGGCGATGAAGACGCCGCTTTCGCCTTCGAGCAGCGCTTGCACGTAGGGCTTGTGCTCGGTGTCGCCGAGGCTCAGCATCTGCTGGCGCTCCACGTGCCGGGCCTCGCGCGCCAACTCGTTGTAGCTGGTGACGCTCCAGACGTTGCTGCGCACCCCGTCGGCGCGGAGCAGATCCCGCGCCCGCAGCACCTCGGCCATCACCGCGCCGCTGCCGAACAAGTTGACCGTGGCGCCCTCGGCGCGGTCGAAGCAGTACATGCCTTGCAGCACGCCGTCCTCAACGCCGTCGGGCATTGGCGGCATCGAATAGGCTTGGTTGGTCAGGGTGATGTAGTAGAAGACGTCCTGGCGCTCCTGGTACATGGCACGGATGCCGTCGCGCACGATCAGCGCGATCTCGTAGGCGAAGGCCGGGTCGAAGCTCTTGAGGTTGGGCACCGTGCTGGCGATCAGTTGCGAGTGGCCGTCCTGGTGCTGCACCCCTTCGCCGTTCAGGGTGGTGCGCCCGGAGGTGCCGCCGAGCAGGAAGCCCTTGCACATCATGTCGCCGCAGGCCCAGATCATGTCGCCAACCCGCTGAAAGCCGAAGATGGAATAGAAGATGTAGAACGGAATCATCGGCAGGCCGTAGTTGGCGTAGGCCGTGCCGGCGGCGAGGAAGGAGGCCATGGCGCCGGTCTCGCAGATGCCCTCCTGGAGAATCTGGCCGTCCTCGGACTCCTTGTAGGGGGCGATGGTGCCGAAATCCACCGGCTGGTAGCGCTGCCCCTCCGGCGAGTAGATGCCGGCTTGGGGAAAGAGGCCATCCATGCCGAAGGTGCGCGCCTCGTCCGGCACGATGGGCACGATGTAGCGGCCGAGGCGCTTGTCGCGCAGCAGGCGGGAGAGCATGCGCACCACCACCATGGTGGTTGAAGCCTCCCGATCCGACCCTTTCAGGAGGTCTGCGAACAGGTCCAGTTCGGGTGCCTTCAGGCGCTCGCAGCGCACCTCGCGGCTCGGCATGGAGCCGCCGAGCGCCTCGCGCCGCGCCCGCAGGTAGCGCATCTCCTGGGAGTCCTCCTCCGGGCGGTAGAAGGCGGCACGCAGAACGTCCTCATCCGATAGGGGGATGTCGAAGCGCTTGGCCAGCTCGCGTCGCTCATCGGGGTTGAGGTACTTTTTCTGGTGCACTGTGTTGGCCCCCTCGGCGCCGGGACCCAAGCCATCGCCCTTGACCGTCTTGAGCAGCACCACGCAGGGCTTGCCGCGCACTTCGGCGGCTTGGCGGAAGGCGGCGTAGATCTTGCGGTGGTCCTGGCCGCCGCGCTGGATGGAGCGAACTTCCTCATCGGTGAGGGTCTTCATCAGTTCGCGCAGTTCCGGCGTGTGCTCCACCCAGTGCTCGCGCACCGCATCGCCGGGAGAGACGGTGTACATCTGGTAGTCGCCGTCCACCGCCTGCTCCATGCGCGCCTGCAGGACGCCGTGGTGATCGCGGGCGAGAATCGGGTCCCAGCCGCCGCCCCAGATGACCTTGATGACATGCCAATCCGCGCCCCGGAAGGAGCGCTCCAGTTCCTGGATGATCTTGCCGTTGCCGCGCACCGGCCCATCGAGGCGCTGCAAATTGCAGTTGACCACCAGCACCAGGTTGTCGAGCTCCTCGCGGCTGGCGATGTTGATGGTGCCGAGCACCTCCGGCTCATCGGCCTCGCCGTCGCCGATGAAGGCCCAGATCTTGCCCTCTCCGGACTTCTTAAGGCCGCGGCTCTCCAAGTACTTGGCGAACCGCGCCTGATAGATGGCGCAGGGGGTGGACAGGCCCATGCTGGCGGTGGGCATGGTCCAGAACCAAGGCAGTCGCCGGGGATGGGGATAGGATGGCAGGCCGCCGCCCTGGCCGAGTTCGCGGCGGAAGTTGGCGAGCTGGGTTTCGCTCAGGCGGCCTTCCAGGAAAGCCCTTGCGTAGATGCCGGGCGAGGTGTGGGCTTGGAAATGCACCTGGTCCCCGTCGCCTGGCTCGGTGCCGACGTGGAACACGTGGTTCAGGCCCACCTCCATCATGGTCGCGGCGGACAGGTAGGTGGCGATGTGCCCCCCCACTCCGGAGCCGCTGTCGAAGGCCTGCAGCACCATGGCCACCGCGTTCCAGCGGATCACGTTGCCGATGCGCGTCTCGAGCTCGATGTCGCCGGGGTACTCGGGCTGATCCTTGAGGTCGATGGTGTTCTTGTAGGGCGTGTTCAGCGCCGCCTCCGTCAACACCACGCCTTGACGGCTGAGGCGTTGCTGAAGACCGAGCAGGAGGGCCCGGGTCTCCTCCTCGCCACGGTTGTCGAGCACGTCATCCAGGGCGTCGAACCACTCCTGCTGCTCAAGGCGCCATTCGTCGTCGATTGGCCGGTCGCTGTGTCGGGTGGCGGGCATGGGTCGCCCTCAGCGTGGCGTCAGAGTCACCGCGACGGGCCGGTGATCCGACAGATGGCAGTCGAGCACGGCGTGGTCGTCCACCCGGATGCCCGGAGTGACCAGCACGTGGTCGAGGGCCAGGGCCGGACTCCAAGCCGGCCAGGTCGGCTCCGGTGCCGCCGCCGAACGCAAGGGGGAATGCCGCAACGGCGAACGTGACAGCAGGCGCGCCAAGAGGCCGTTCATGTCGCCCATGACCACGGCGTGGTCCTCGTGGCGAATCAGCTCCCGAACATAGGCAAGCTGGGCTTGCCGGGAGACGCCGCCCAAGGACAGGTGCAGCAGCACCACCAGAATTTCCGCCCCTTGGCAGGGCAGGCGCACGACGATGGCGCCCCGGCCGGGAATCAAGCCGGGCAGCTTGTGGTCCTCCAGGCCGTGCGGCTTAACCCGCGTCAACAGGCCGTTGCCATGCTGGGCCAGCGGGCCGAGGTCGCGGTTCAATTGGGCGTACCAATAGGGGAAGCCCGCCCGCGCCGCAAGGTACTCCACTTGGTTGACGAAGCCGCTGCGCAGGCTGCCGCCGTCCACCTCCTGCAGGGCCACGAAGTCATACCCTGCCACCACGTCAGCAATGCGCTGCAGGTTTTGCTGGCGGCTGAAGTGGGGCAGGACGTGCTTCCAGCCCTTGGTCACGTACTGGCGGTAACGGCTGGTCTTGATGCCGACTTGGATGTTGAAGCTCAGCAGGCGCAGCGCAGCGCCTTCGGCGCTGCGTTCGAGTTGCTGCGCAACTCGGCGCTTTGTGGGTTGGCTCAGTGGCACCGGCATTGAGCTTCGCCTACGGCATCGCTTTACTGGTCGGCCTGTTCGTTGGTGGAGGCGCGTTCCGCGTCGATTAGAAAGCTGGCCACATCCAGCATCGCTTGGTAGCTGCCGCCCGCCATCCGGGTATCGATGCGGAACTTGCCGTTGACCACCAGGCTGGGGGTTCCGGTGATGCCGTAAGCCTTGCCCGCCGCCGCCGCCCGTTGCACTTGGCCTTCTACGCTGAACGAGGTGAGCGCCGCCTCGAAGTCCTTGTCATCGACCTCGGCCATGCTGGCGAAGAAGCGGGCGGCAAGCGGGCGGTCAAGGAGATTTTGCCCGCGTTCGTGCAGTGCTTTGAAGATGCCGCCATGGACTTGCTCCAGAACCCCGAGTTGTTCGGCGGCGTAGAACAGGCGGGCGAATTCCGCCCACTGGGAGTTGAACACGGCGGGTACCCGCCGAAACGCCACGCCGTCGTCGAGCTTGGCCTGCCAAGCCTCGATGTAGGGCTCAAAGGTGTAGCAGTGGACGCAGCCGTAGCTGAACACCTCGACCACTTCAACCCGGCTCGCGTCAGCGGTGTCCACCGGCACCGGCAGCCGCTGGTAGTGGACGCCCTCCTGAAAAGCCGCCTCGGCTTGGCAGACGCAGGCCGTCAGCGCGGCAGCGATGCCGAGCAGCAACTTGAATCGACGCATGGCGTTCTCCTCTGGTGGTCAGTCCGCCGCGCCGCTGTGGCCCGCAGCCGATGCCGAGGCGTGGTCGGCGGGCATCAGGCCTTGCAGGTAGTCGGCCAACAGGGCGATTTCCTTGTCGGTCAGTCCGCGCGCGGCGTCGCGCATCATGCCGCCGAAGTCTTCGTCCGTCCGGCGCTCGCCTTCGCGGAAGGCTTTGAGCTGAACCTCCGTATAGGCCGCTGGCAGGCCCCGGAGACGCGGAAAGCCGGCTGGCGCGTTGCCGCCGCCGACTGGGGAGTGGCAGGCCATGCAGGCTGGCACCCGGCGCTCCAGGATGCCGCCGCGATAGATGGCCTGGGCTTGGGCGATGGCCTCATCGTCGCCCGCCGCCTGCCTGATCTTGCCGGGCAGGGAGGCGTAGTAGGCCGCAAGATTTTCCAAATCCTGGTCGGACTTGCCGGTGAGTTGGCCGGTCATCAGCAGGATGGGCCGCTCGTTGGATTGGATGAGTTGCATCTGGCGCAGCAGGTATCTTTCGTTCTGCCCGGCCAAATCCGGATAGGTGGGGTCTAGGCCGGTGGCACCGTCCATGCCGTGGCAAGCCGAGCAGGCCAGCGACAGCGCCTTGCCAGCCGCCGGGTCGCCCGCTCCGTGGGCGGTGGCCGCTAAGCCGAGCCCAAGAGCGACCCAAGCCGTTTGAATTGTCCGAACCCAATGAAACCCCATGAAACCTTGTTCTCCCAACTTCGTCGAGCCTTGTCAGGCGCGGTGCGTCAACCCCTGCCGCGCGAGCGCTTAGAATGGCCTAAGTTCGGCGCGTCGAATCGACCGCGCCGAAACCGGGCGCGGATTATACCCAAACCGGAGCGGATGCAGTGACGGCCTTGGACCATCGCTTAAACATGGAGTTTCTGGCCAGTGCGCCGGACTTGGCGCGCTGCCCGGCGGGGGAGGCGCCCGAAGTGGCCTTCGCTGGCCGCTCCAACGCCGGCAAGTCCAGCGTGCTCAACCGCCTCACCGGCAACCGGCACACCGCCAAGGTGAGCAAAACGCCGGGCCGCACCCGCCTGCTCAACTTCTTCGCCTTGGAAAACGGCGCCCGCCTCGTGGACCTGCCCGGCTATGGCTACGCCCGGGCCTCGGCCAAGTCCCAGGCCAAGTGGCAGGCTGCGGTGAACGAGTATCTGAGCTTTCGGGAGCAGCTGGCGGGGGTGGTCTTGGTGACCGACATACGCCATCCCGGCGCGGCGTTTGACGAGCAGTTCATCGACTGGGCGCTGGCCTCGGAGCTGCCGCTGCACGTGCTGCTGAACAAGGCCGACAAACTCAAGCGCGGCGCCCAGGGACGGGCGCTGGCAGCCTATCGCAAGCGGCTGGATGGAGCGGCCACAGCACAGCTCTTCTCGGCATTGCGCGGGCAGGGAAGCGCTGAGCTCGCCGCCTTGGTGGAAGGCTGGCTGGTCAACGCCACCGACGCTGCGGAGGATAGACCTCCCTACTCCAGCTAACCTGAGTTTGGAGCCAGCCAAACTCAAACGGACCGAAGGTCCGCCGTTTCCCAAAGCAAGCGAATCGGCACGGCGTAAAGCCCGTCGCCGAAGCTCACGCAGGCCTCGCCGTCGTAGAGCACGACGCCACATTGGAAGCGGCTGCCCGCGGCCTTGGCCAACTTGCGCAAGCCACGGAAGTCCGAGTTCCGAACCGTTGCGCCCGCCTTTACTTCGACGCCGGCGACGGACAGCGCCCCGCGCTCGATGACGATGTCCACCTCCGCCTGGTCCTTGTCGCGATAGTGGTGGAATGTGCAGGGCGCGTTCCACCAACTGGCTTGGCGCCGCAATTCCTGAAGCGCGAACGTCTCCAGAAGCTGGCCGAGCAGGTTCCGATTCTTGGCCAGCGCCGCCGCGTCCACGCCCAGCAGGGCGCAGGCGAGGCCGGTATCGCCCATGTGCAGCTTCGGCGACTTGATGAGGCGGCTCGTGCGGTTGCTGTGCCAGGGCGGCAGCCTGTCGAGCAGGAAGATCCGTTCCAATAGCGTGATATAGCCGTTGATGGTCGGTCGGCTGACTTGGAAGGGCAAGGCCAAGTCGGAGACGTTGAGCAGTTGGGCCGACTGCGCCGCCGCAAGCGCGAGCAGGCGGGGCAGGGCATCCAAGGCGCTGATGCGGGCGAGGTCGCGCACATCCCGTTGCACCAAGGCATCTATGTAGTTGCGGTACCAATTCGTGCGCCTTCGTCCGGGAGGGCGGGCGAGGGCTGCCGGATAGCCCCCGGCAACAATGCGCTCAAGGAGCTGGTTGCCGAGAGGATCCACTCGCCGGGCGCTGAATGCGCCGTTGAACAAGGCGTCCAGAAAGCCGTCCGGACGAGGCGCCGGCTCGGCGCTGGCCAGTTCGCACTGTGCCAGTGGGTGCAGGGGGACGATTTGCATGCGTCCGGCCAAGGAATCGGCAAGCGCCGGAATCAGCAGAACGTTGGTCGAGCCTGTCAGAACAAAACGCCCAGGCACCCGGTGGCGGTCCACTGCCAACTTCAGAGCGCTGAACAGCGCGGGCACCCGTTGAACCTCGTCCAGGACGGCCCGCTCCGGCAAGTTGGCGACAAAACCCATGGGATCGGCCTCAGCGCCCGCACGAACCACGTCGTCGTCGAAGCTCAGGTAATCGTAGTCTTGGCCTTTGGTGCGCTCCCCATTTCCCGGCGGTTTGAGCCATGATGGGACATCGCCGTGCCAGCGAAGCGCTTTGGGTGCGCACACCAGTTGCGCCAGCGTTGTTTTGCCGCATTGCCGAGGGCCGTGAACGAGGACCACGGGCGAGTCCTCCAAGGCTTCGGTGAGTTGTGGGGCCGCGTGGCGGAAATGAAGTTGTGGGGAAGCCATCGGCCGTTTGTAACTATATGCTCGTCCAATTGCAAGGTTATGCATCGTCCAATTGAAAGTTTTTTGGACGTCTGATTGAAAGGAAATAGCGTCGAAACACAAGTTGCCGCCGTTGGCGGTGGGCGTGCGCTTCAAGCCCTTGGCGATCCGGCTGCCGGGGTTGGGCACTTGGCCGCGGCGACAGGCGGTTGCGGAATAAGGGCGCTTCCCGCGCCATGTTGGCTTCCCCGGCTGCCGAGATTCACAGCGCTTCGATTCGGTCCACGCGGTCGGGGTAGAAGGCGAGGTGGTCCTTGATCTGCGCCACTCCGGCGAACGGCGCCTCATAAGTCCACACGGCGTTCTCGGCTGTCTGTTCGCCCACCGAGAGCGAAAAGTAGGCGGCATCACCCTTGTAGGGGCAGTGCGTCGAATGGGAGGTGCGCCGATAGAGCGCCATCTTCGCATCCGAGCGCGGAATGTAGAGCACCGGCGGGTAGCGGCCTTCGCGCAGGCTGAGCGCATTGTCGCTTTCGGCGACCGCCTCCCCGGCGAACAGCACCCGCACCCGACCCGGATGCGGCGCTATGGTGATGTGGGGTGCAGGCTTGTCTTGCATGTCTCAACCAGTAGGACGTTTCCGGTCAGCGTCCCATGTCGCCGTAGATTTCTTCGCGGCTCAAAGTGAACCCTTTTGGCCAGGGTCCGGGGTCGTGGCGCGGAAATGCCTCGTCGAAATCAATGGTTGAACGCCTTGCGGCTTTGCCGACTCTCCCACCTCGCCGTCGAACCGCCAAGGATTCGTCATTCTGAACGGCGATGGACGCGGGAAGCTGGGTGCGTTCGCGCATGAGATTCCTCCTTCATGCTGCCGTAGGCCACGATCTTGCCTTGGCGGCGTTCAATCATGGACGGTAGCACGGACTGGGTGAGCCAGTGCAGAGGATGCACGAGTTGGTTGAAGGGCGTGTGCCAGTCGTCGTCGGCAATGTCGGTTGCCGCCGTGCCGCTGAAGTTGGGGGAGGCCAAGTTCGCCACCAACACGTCCACCGGGCCGCTTTCCTCGATGAGCCCCCGGCAGGCTTCGGCGGTCACCAGCGAGCGGTCACTTCGATCTGAAACAACCTCGGCCAGTGCTTACCGGTCACGAACAGCCGCTTGCCGACGGCGTCGTAGGCGATGCCGTTGAGCACGTCGGTGCGCGGGGTGCGGAACACGAGGGGCAGCAGGCCGGTCAGGTCGAGCCAGCCGCGCACTTGGCCGTTGGCCGGATTGATGATGGCGATCCGGTCGCTGGGCCAGACGTTGGCGTAGAGGTCGCCTTCGACGAACTCCAATTCGTTCAGGCCGCTGACCGGCTCGGTGCCGTCGCGCACCTGAAGGCGTCGAACTTCAGTCAGGGTGGCTGGGTCGATAAAGCGCAGCTCGGCGCTGCCGTCGCTCATCACGAGGCTGTCGGCGTTGGCGGCTAGTCCCCAGCCTTCGCCGTCGTAGCGGAACTCGCCGATGGGGGTGAGGGTTGAGGCCTCGTGGATGAAGCCGATGCCGGCCTTCCAAGTCAGTTGATGGAGCCGCCCGGCGCTCAGCGCCAAGCCCTCGCCGAAACGGTCGTCCGGCAGGCGGCGCTCGCGCAGCACCCGCCCGCTGGCGAGGTCAAGGATGCGCAGGGAGGAAGTGCCGTAGCCGCCGGTGCTCTCATAGAGCTTGCCGTCGGCGAACAGCAGCCCTTGGGTGAACGCCTCGGGATCGTGGGGATGGCTGGCGATGACTCGATAGGTGTAGCGGGCTGAAGCGGCAGCGGGCTCTTCATTGGCGGCCAGGGCGGGTTCCATCAAGGTGGCCAGCAGGAGGAACAGCGCGCTCTTGAGCGGTGCCTTCATCGCAGGCGAATCAGTCCTTCCTGGGTCGCCGAGGCCACCAACTCGCCGGCTTGGCTGTAGATCAGCCCTCGCGTCAGGCCGCGGGCACCGCTGGACACTGGGCTGTCCTGAACGTAGAGCAGCCATTGGTCGGCGCGGACGGGGCGATGGAACCACATGGCGTGGTCCAAGCTCGCCACTTGCATGCTGTCATCGACGTAGCTCACCGCATGGGGCAGCATGGCCGTGTCGAGCAGGGACCAGTCGGACAGGTAGGCCAGTACGCACTGGTGCAGACGGGGGTTGTCCGGCAACCGGTCCCGAGCCCGCATCCAGCACATTTGCCGCGGCGCGCCGCTGCTCGGCTTGTAGATGTTGACCGGCTTGACCGGGCGGATCTCGATGGGCCGCTGCCGCGCATAGGGTTCCGGCAGTCCCGGTGGCCGATCCTTGGCAAACCGCGCCCGCACCGCCTCCTCGTCTTCCAAGGTCTCCGGGTCTGGGGCGTCGGGCATCTCGAACTGATGCGCTAGCCCCCCTTCGTCGATCTGGAAGGAAATGGACATGGCGAAGATAGCCTCGCCGTTCTGGATGGCCACCACCTGCCGGGTGGTGAAGCTCTTGCCGTCGCGGATCCGGTCCACGGTGTAGAGAATGGGGGTGTTCATCTCGCCAGGACGCAGAAAGTAGCCGTGCAGGGAGTGGGCGTTACGGCCTGGCTCCACCGTGCGGGAGGCGGCGACCAGCGCTTGGCCGATGACCTGCCCGCCGTAAACCCGCTGCCAGCCCTCGTTGGGGCTGGTGGCCCGGTAGTGGTTGCGCTCGATCGTCTCCAGATCCAGCAGCCGGATGACGTCCTGAAGGCTCTGCTCCACGGCGCTGGTTGTCGTGCTCAGTACTTGTAGTCGGCGGGCTTGAAGGGGCCCTGCCGGTCAACGCCGATGTAGCTGGCTTGGTCGGCGGTTAGCCTGGTGAGCACGCCGCCGAAGCCTTCCACCATGAGCGCCGCCACCTGCTCGTCAAGCTGTTTGGGCAGCACTTCGACGCTCACCGGCGCCCGCTGGTTCTCCGGCTGGTCGGCCCAGCGTTCCTGGTAGAGGTGCATCTGTGCCAGCACCTGGTTGGCGAAGGAGCCGTCCATCACCCGCGAGGGGTGGCCCATGGCATTGCCGAGGTTCACCAACCGCCCCTCGGAGAGCAGGATGAGGTAGTCGGATGCTGCATCGCTGCGGAACACTTGGTGCACCTGGTCCTTGACCTTCTCCCAGCGCCAATGCTCGCGCATGTAGGCGGTGTCGATCTCGTTGTCGAAGTGGCCAATGTTGCAGACCACGGCGCCGGCTTTGAGGCTTTGAAGCATGTTGGCGTCGCAGACGTTGCTGTTGCCGGTGCAGGTGACCACTAGGTCGGTGTCGCCCAGCAGTGCCGCATCGATGTCTTCCAAGGCGCCGGTGTTGAGGCCGTCCCGATAGGGGGAGACCAATTCAAAGCCGTCCATGCAGGCCTGCATGGCGCAAATGGGGTCGGCCTCCGCCACCCGCACGATCATGCCCTCTTGGCGCAGGCTTTGGGTGGAGCCCTTGCCCACGTCGCCGTAGCCGATCACCAGCGCCCGCTTGCCGGCCAGCAGCATGTCGGTGCCGCGCTTGATGGCGTCGTTCAGGCTGTGGCGGCAGCCGTAGCGGTTGTCGTTCTTCGACTTGGTGATCGAGTCGTTGACGTTGATCGCCGGGGTCTTCAATTCGCCATTGCGCAGCATCTCCAGCAGGCGGTGAACGCCGGTAGTGGTCTCCTCGCTGATGCCGTGGATGGCCTTAAGCATGGCCGGGTAGCGCTCATGCACCATCAGCGTGAGGTCGCCGCCGTCGTCGAGCAGCAGGTTGGCGTCCCAGGGCACGCCGTCCTTGAGGATGGTCTGTTCGATGCACCACTCGTACTCCGTCTCGGTTTCGCCCTTCCAGGCGAACACCGGGATGCCTCGGGCCGCCATCGCCGCTGCGGCGTGATCTTGGGTGGAGAAGATGTTGCATGACGACCAGCGCACCTCGGCACCCAGCGCGACCAGCGTTTCAATGAGCACGGCGGTTTGCACGGTCATGTGGATGCAGCCGATGATGCGCGCGCCGGCCAGCGGCTGCTCCGCCTCATAGCGCCGGCGCAGGGCCATCAGGGCGGGCATCTCCGCTTCGGCCAGGGCGATTTCCTTGCGTCCGAAGTCGGCGAGCGCGATGTCGGCGACCTTGTGGTCGCTAAAGGCTGGGTCGGGCATGGCTGGATGGGTCCTTTTGCATCTTGGCGGTTTGGAACGTCCTGGCCGGACCGACACTGGGTGCGGTGCGGGCAGGGCGGGCGCGAATGCTAACAACGCATCGAGTTCTGGGCAAAACCAATCGCGGGTCAGAGCGTCAATAAGGCCTTTTCAAATCGCTGAACATGGGGAAGTGCTTGAGATTGATTGTTGCCAGTTCCAAGTCTTGGACTGCCGCCGTTGCGGCGATCATCGCGTCTGCCGCACCAATGCCGTGACTCGCCCGGTACTGGCGCAGGTACTCTCCAGCCTGCGCTCCAATTTCCCGATTGACATCCACGACAATTGACTCCGTGACCACGGCCTCCACAAGAGTTCGTTCCCGCTGACCCCTGATCCCGGCATACAGTTCCATGACCGTCACGGATGACAATCTCGGCGTGGTGGGCAAGCGGTTGATGTAGTCAGCGGCATCCCGTCTGCGACGCAGAAAATCGATGACGATGCAGGAATCCAGCAGTCTGGGGTTCATTGCATCAACTTATCGATTCTTGCATCCATTTCCGCACGAATGGCCGCCAACGACTCGTCCACGTCATCCCGGTCGCCCCAAACGCCGTAGGCGCGGGACCATGCTTCCCGCCAAACCGATTGCGCAGCATCGGCTTCCTCAATGGCTAAATCGACCCCCCGCCGGATGAGTTCGCTTTGCTTCCTGCCGGTGCGCTGAGCGACGACGCGCAGCCGTTCCTTCTGGTCATCGCGGAGAAATACTTGGGCTTTGCGCATCTTAACTGGATCCCGCTCTTCGGATGGTTCTCCATATCATATATGGCGAATTGCTTTGTTCAACTGCCAGCAGTTCTCATTTTGACGGAGCGAGGGCAACTTGCCCTCGCATTGAATCGGGGGATCCCATCGAGGGCGGGTCGCCCTCGCTCCGGGAGCCCGCTTGATGGCAATGAACAAGCCAAAATGAGAACCGCTGTTCAACTGCCGTTGGCGTTGAAATTCGTTGTGCGGGTGCGCCAGAATCCACCC
>CAZRBP010000043.1:0-23902 GCA_964598305.1 uncultured Pseudomonadales bacterium
CGGCCTGACGGCCGCGGCGGACCGTCGGTCCGTTGGAGTTTCGCTGGCGCGAAACTCCGTGCCTGGTGGTCTTGACCTCAGCCACATCCGCATGGACGATTCGCCGCAACACGTTAGGAGACGGATCATGAGTCGAGGCGTTTCGGTTTGGTTGATTGCGCTGATGATGGCTGGGGCTCCTGCAGTCCAGGCTGAGTTGACCGAAGCCGAGGCGCTCCAGTTCATGGCGCGCTTCGAGGCCGCCTTGGCAACCGAGGACTTCACTCAGGTGGCACCGCTCGTCCACCCCCAAGCGGTGTTCCGATTCAGTGAGGGCGACCATTTCGGCATGGCGGATGTAAAGGCCGCCATGGAGCGCACCTGGGCCTTTGAGGTTGACGACGAAAGGTACTACTTGACTGACAAGCGGGTTCTGCGCAGCGGCGAGGACGCCGCCACCGTGCTCTTCACTTGGAATTGGTCGGGCAACTCAGCGGAGCATGGCCCCTTCGAGATCACCGGCCGCGGCACCGTGCAACTGGTGCGCCACGCAGGGGAGATCAAGATTCTTCTGGAACATTTGAGCCGTTGACCGCGCCTCGTCAGGGGACACTTCCGAATGGCCTTGACAAGACCTAAGCTTAGCTTGGAGTCGCGCCGCCATTTCCCTTAAACTACCGCGCTTTTGAATCGTGAGGAGCGGTCCATGACCTTTGTGGTAGGCGAGTCCTGCATCAAGTGCAAATTGACCGACTGCGTGGAGGTCTGTCCGGTCGATTGCTTCTACGAAGGGCCGAACATGTTGGTCATTCACCCCGATGAGTGCATCGACTGCGCCTTGTGCGAACCGGAATGCCCCGTTGAAGCCATTTTTTCCGAAGACGAACTGCCGGAGGATCAGCAGGACTTTCTGGAACTCAATGAACGTTTGGCCGAAAGCTGGCCCAACATCACCGAACAGCAGGATCCGCCACCGGATGCCGACGATTGGCGCGAGATCAAGGAAAAGCGCCACCTACTTGAAGAGTAGGCTTGCTTGAGGAGTAGGCCCGCTCTAAGAGCGGGTGCCTCACTTCAACACCGAACGCGGGCTGATTGGCTTGCCGTTCCTGCGAATCTCAAAGTGCAACGCTTGGGCGGCGCGGCCGCCGCCGTTGATGGCGGCGATGGGCTGCCCGCCCTTGATGCGCTGCTTCTCCTTGACGATGATGGGTTGGTTGACGCTGTAGGCGGACAGGTACTCCGCATTGTGGCGCACGATGACCAAACGCTCGAATCCGGCCAAGCCCGCGCCAGCGTAAACCACTTCGCCATCGGCGGCGCTCAGGACTTGAGTGCCGGGCTGCACTGAAAAGTCCAAGCCCTTGTTGGTGCCGCCATATTCGTTGACCACTCGGCTTGACGTTGGCCAGCGCCAGGTCACGCCACCCGCTTGGCTGGTTGGCGCCCGCCTAGTCGGCGACCGGCTGGCGGCGGGCTTCGCGGGCGGCTTCGGCCGCGCTTTCGAATGGCGTGGCGCCGGTCTCGCCGCCACCGCCGGTCCGTTCAAGCGGAGCTTCTGGCCGGGGTAAATGCGGTAGGGCGACCGCAATCCGTTCAGTCGGGCCAAGGTCCGCACCGACACCCCCGTAGAGCGGCTGATCGAGTACAGGGTGTCGCCGCGCCTGACCATGTGGACCGCTTGGCGCCGATCGGCCTTGGCCGCAGGGCCGCCGTAAACCGCGCCTGGGGAGCGTTCGGCAACCGCAACGCGGCCTTGGGTGGCGCAGCCCGCGAGCAGTTGCGCGACTCCGATCAGCACACACAGCAGGCTCAGACGAATGGCAGTTCCGCAGCCCATGCCTCATCCCGCTGCAGATCGCATGCGTGTGAGCAGCCACAGAGCGCCGGCGCCGAGCCCCATCATGGCGACGATCAATCCCACATCGCCTTCTCCGCCCCCCGTGGCCCGTCCCCACTCCGCCGGGGTCAGCAGCGCGCCCTCATGGCGCCAAGGCCAAAGCCGCAGCAGACCACCGGCCATCAAGCCGGTCAGAAAGCTCATGACCGCCTCGAAGCGCCACTCGAGCAACCAGTGGAAGAGCCGTGAAAACAGGGCTGCGCCCAGTGCGCAACCGAGCGCGAAGACGGCCAGCGCCATCCAATCGAAACCGGCAAGGGCCTCCAGCACCGAAGCGTACAAACCCAACAGCAGCAACACGAAGCTGCCTGAGACCGCCGGCAACAGCCAAGCGCCCACCGCCAATGTGCCGCCGACGAAATAGGCCAGCGGGCCCGGCTCGGCGCCAAAAGGCTCAATCCAGCCAGCCGCCGCGCCGCAAAGGCTGCCGGCGACGCCGAACGCCGCCAACTGCCGCAGTGCCCGGGCGCGGCCGATGTCGATGGCGGAATACAGGATCAGGCCGAAGAAAAATCCCCAAACCAAGGTCGGCGCATCGGCCAGCCAACGACTCATCAACTGGGCAAAGACCAACAGGCTGACTGCCATGCCCGCCCCCAAGCAGGTGAGAAACCCCAGGTTGTGGTGCCGCCAAAAGCGCTTGGGATCGGTCAGGCACCAGCCGATGGTGGCGGGCCCAAAGGACGCAAGGCTGGCCACCAATTCCCGATAGATGCCGGTGACGAAGGCGATGGTCCCACCAGAGACGCCGGGCACCACTTCGACCGCGCCCATGGCCAGACCGCGGGCGAAGGTGCCCCCCCAGCGCACCGGGCCAACCCCCGAGCGATGCTCGCCCGGTGCCGCAGGCGCAGGTCCGGGCCGGTTCTGTCCACCTTTCGGCCGGCTACGCATGGCGGGAAGGCCGGACGCCAATCAGGTCCGCAGACCCTTGACCAAGGGCACGAAGCACGCCCCATCCACCACCCGCTCCCCATAGCCCTGGCCGGTGCGGTCGATAACCTTCAAGCGCTGATTCCCATCGCCGCCCACCGGAACCACCATGCGGCCGCCAACATCGAGTTGCTCAAGCAGCACTTGAGGCACCGCACGGGGCGCGGCGGTGACCAAAATGCCAGAAAACGGCCCTTTTTCAGGCCAGCCCTTGTACCCGTCGCCCAGTTTTGAGGACACATTGCGAATCTTCAGAGCCTCGAAGCGGTGTCTTGCCCGATCCAACAGCGGCCTGACCCGCTCCACGGAGAACACCCGGTCGCATAGCTGCGCCAATAACGCCGCCTGGAACCCCGACCCTGTGCCGACTTCCAGTACGCATTCCCTAGGCACATCAAGCAGTTCCTGCATCATTATCGCCACAGTCAGAGGCTGCGAAATGGTCTGGCTGTGACCGATGGGCAAGGCCCGGTCCTGGTATGCGAGATGGGCCATCGCTTCCTCGACGAAGATGTGGCGCGGCACTGCGGCAAAGGCGTCGAGCACCCCCTGGTTGGCAATCAAGGGTTTGCCCGCCTTTTCTTTGTTCGCAAGCTCTTCGACCAGCCGCGCCCGGCTGCGCGCCGACGTCATGCCGATGCCATCTAGGTCGTAGCTTTTCACCGCGGCCCGTCGGTGACGATATAGAAGACTTCGCCATCCTTGATCATGCCCAGATCCGCACGCGCTCTGGCCTCCACTGCCGCGTCGCTCTCGGTCAACGCCATCACTTCCCCACGCAACAAACGGTTGCGCTGCTTTTGCAGTTCGGCACGACGCCCCTCAGCCTCGAGTTGAGCTTTCAGCGCAGCCGCCTTGAAGTGCCCACTGTCACCAAACCAGGATTGGTACTGCAAACCAATTAAGAGCAACAGCAGCATTGCAGCGACCGTCTTCATGCGTTTCGGACCTCCGCCCCTCCAAGGTAAAGCGCGTCGCCCCCAAGCGCTTCCTCAATGCGCAACAGTTGGTTGTACTTGGCCACCCGGTCGGAACGGCACAGCGAGCCGGTCTTGATCTGGCCCGCTCCTGCACCGACCGCGAGATCAGCGATCGTCACATCTTCGGTCTCCCCGGAACGGTGCGACACCACCACGCCGTAGCCCGCCTCACGAGCCATGCGGATAGCATCCAGGGTTTCCGACAGGGTGCCGATCTGGTTGAGCTTGATGAGCACGGCGTTGGCGACGCCGTTCTCAATCCCGCGCCTGAGCAGGGACGTGTCAGTGACGAACAGATCGTCGCCGACCAACTGCACCTGCTCACCGAGCGCTTCGGTGAGCGAGCGCCATCCGGCCCAATCGTTCTCGTCCATGCCGTCCTCAATGGAGGCAATCGGGTAACGGGCCGCCAAATCCGCCAGATAGCCGGTGAAGCCAATGCTGTCGTAGCGGGCATTCTCGCCGGCCAGCGCATAGAGTCCGTCGTCGTAAAACTCCGATGCGGCGCAATCCAAACCGAGCACCAAGTCATGGCCCGGTTCATAGCCCGCTCTGCGCACCGCCTCGATAATCGCCTCAAGGGCTTCGGCGTTGGAAGCAAGATCAGGGGCAAAGCCGCCTTCATCACCCACCGCCGTGGTCAGGCCGCGTTCCGCCAATACGGCCTTTAAGTGGTGGAAGACCTCCACGCCGCAGCGCAGCGCTTCGGAAAATCGGGACTGCGACACCGGCAGCACCATGAACTCCTGGATGTCCACGTTGTTGTTGGCGTGGGCGCCACCGTTGAGAATGTTCATCATCGGCGTCGGCAACCGCATCCGGGGGCTGCCGGCAAGTTCATTGATGTGGGCGTACAGGGGACGGCCACGATCCTTGGCGGCCGCCTTGGCGGCGGCCAAGGACACAGCCAAGAGCGCATTGGCGCCGAGCGCGGACTTGTTGGCGGTGCCATCGACTTCGCGCAGCCGGTCATCGAGCGCCTGCTGGGCTTCGGTTTCCATGCCAGCCACGGCGGGCGCGATTCGCTCGCCAATGCCAGCGACCGCCTGCAGCACGCCACGGCCGAGATAACGGGCGGCGTCCGCATCCCGGAGCTCAAGGGCCTCCCTCGAGCCCGTGGAGGCACCCGACGGGGTGATGGCGCGCCCGACGCCACCGCCCTCGGTGCGCACCTCCGCCTCCACGGTGGGATTGCCCCGGGAGTCGAGCACTTCGCGCCCCTTGACCGCCACGATTCGGCTCATGCCACCGCCTCCACTTGGCTCTCGAGCAGGCTGCCGCCCTTGACCGCATCGTCTATGGCCTTGAGGCTGGTGAGCAACGCCTTCATCAGCCCCAAGGGCCAAGCGTTGGGGCCATCGGAAAGCGCTTGATCCGGGTTCGGATGGGTTTCCATGAACAACCCCGCGACCCCCGCCCCAACGGCAGCCCGAGCCAATACCGGCACCATGTGGCGTTGGCCTCCGGACGCGTGGCCGAGCGCTCCGGGCATCTGCACCGAATGGGTGGCGTCAAACACCACCGGGCAGCCGGTTTCGCGCATGACGGCCAGGGCGCGCATGTCACTGACCAAGTTGTTGTAGCCGAAGCTCGCGCCCCGTTCGCAGACCAGGATCCGCTCGTTACCCTGGGCGCGTGCCTTGGCAACAACGTTGCACATGTCCGCCGGGGCCAGAAATTGGCCCTTCTTGATGTTGACCGGCTTGCCGCAAGCGGCCACCCGGGCGATGAAGTCAGTTTGCCGACAGAGAAAGGCCGGCGTCTGCAGAACCGAGACCACTTCGGCCACTTCGTCCAGCGGCGTGTTCTCATGCACGTCGGTCAGCACGGGAACGCCGACCTCCCGCCGTACCCGCTCCAGCACCCTGAGGCCCTCGTGGAGGCCCGGGCCACGATAGCTTTCGTGGGAGGAACGGTTGGCCTTGTCAAAGGAGCTCTTGAAGATCAGGGGCACGTCCAACGCCTCGGCGATGCCCTTCAACGTCTCGGCGGTGGACAGGGCCAACGCCTCGCTCTCAATGACGCAGGGACCGGCAATGAGGAACAGGGGCGCATCCAACCCGGCCTCGAAACCGCAAATGCGCATCAACCCGTGCCGTCTTTCAAGAGCGCAGGCGGTGCCGACGCCTGCTCCAAGGCTGCCCCTATGAACCCGTTGAACAACGGGTGCCCCCCTCTGGGCGATGATGTGAATTCCGGATGGAACTGGCAGGCGAGGAACCACGGATGGCCATCGACCTCGATCATTTCCACCAGTTCGCCGTCTTCTGAGCGCCCGGCGACCCGCATGCCCAGACGCTCCAGTTGCGCCATGTAGCGGTTGTTGACCTCGTAGCGGTGACGGTGGCGCTCATGCACCACCGAGCACTCGTAAGTCCGCGCCGCCAAGGACTCGGGGTCGAGGCGGCAGGCCTGCTCCCCCAAGCGCATGGTGCCGCCGAGGTCCTCATCGGCGCTGCGCTGCTCGACGTGGCCCTCCCGGTCCGTCCATTCGGTGATCAAGCCAATCACCGGATGGGGCGTGCCGCCTTCGATCTCCGTCGAATGGGCGCCGCTTAAACCGCCGACGTCACGGGCGTAGTCGATCACCGCTGCATGCAGGCCGTAGCAGATGCCCAGATAGGGCACCTGATTGGTGCGGGCGTAGCCTGCGGCCAAAATCTTGCCTTCAAAGCCGCGCTCGCCGAAGCCGCCGGGCACCAGGATGGCATTGGCCGCCGCCAGCCGCTCGACACCGTCGCGCTCCAGTTCCTCCGCATCAACAAAATCGATGACCGGGCGCACACGGTACTTGATGCCGGCGTGATTGACGGCTTCGATCAAGGACTTGTAGGCGTCGAGCAGCTCAAGGTACTTGCCGACGATGGCAATGCGCACTTCGCCTTCCGGATTGAGCTCCGCCTGCACCACCGCTGCCCAACTCGACAAGTCGGCCGCCCCGCAGTCCAGCCCAAAGCGCTCCACCACGTAGTCGTCAACGCCCTGCTCGTTCAGGACCGCGGGCACTTGGTAGATGGTCTCGGCGTTGACGATGGAGACCACCGCCCGCTCCTCCACATTGGAGAACAGCGCGATCTTAGCCCGCGCCGCAGCAGGCAGTTCGTGGTCGGAGCGGCACACCAGAATATCCGGCTGCAGCCCAATGGAACGCAGTTCCTTCACGGAATGCTGGGTGGGCTTGGTCTTTATCTCGCTGGCAGCGTTCAAGTAGGGCACCAACGTCAAATGGATGTAGAGCGTGCGCCCCACCCCGATTTCGAGGCGCAATTGGCGGATGGCCTCCAAAAACGGCTGCGATTCGATGTCGCCCACGGTGCCGCCGGTCTCCACGATGACCACGTCCGCGCCCTCGCCAACGAGCAGGATGCGCCGCTTGATCTCGTCGGTAATGTGCGGAATGACCTGCACGGTGGCGCCCAGGTAATCACCGTGCCGCTCGCGTCGGATGACCTCGGCATAGATGCTGCCGGTGGTGAAGTTGTTGCGCTTGGACATGCGAACGTGGGTGAAGCGTTCGTAGTGGCCGAGGTCAAGGTCGGTTTCGGCCCCGTCGGCGGTGACGAACACCTCGCCGTGCTGGAACGGGCTCATGGTGCCGGGATCGACATTGATGTAGGGATCCATCTTGAGCACATCGACCTTGAGCTGGCGGGCTTCAAGGACCGAAGCCAAGGAGGCGGTGAGGATGCCCTTGCCCAGGGAGGAGACCACGCCTCCGGTCACGAAAACGAAGCGGGTCATGGGCCGCCCCCTGACCGGCGCGCTCCGGCTGAGCGGGCTGTTTCCGGTGCCGGCGACCTGTTCGAGTTGGCCAAGCTTGCAGGCTCCATCAATTGGCAGGACCCGCCCCACTCGCCAAGGCTCCCAACAGCGCCGCAACCCCGGCTTATGCGGGCAACGTCCAAGATGGGATTGCACAGTAACAAATTGGCAAGGCTAGCTCAACGTCGAATTGGAGCCGCGACCCCCATGTGTCTGGGTTCAGAAACATATCGGAACCCGATCCACCCACCGAGTGCGGGGTTTCGCGCCAGCGAAACTCCAACGCGCCTTGACCTGCGGTGCATGAAAATGCCTAACTTCATCTTGAGGGAAATCGCGGCAGAAGCCGTCCACCAACCGATTCAATCAGGGGGAGCCATGGCCATTGGAAGGGAAAGCCTATCAACGAATCCGCTCAGCCTGCGTCCTGGACGCATGACGCTGGGCGCCGCAGCGCTTGCCGCCTCGGCCGCAGTGCTGTTTGCCGCCAACGCCAAGGCGAGCTTAGGCGAGGAGGCGCAATTCGTCGCCAACACCTTCTCGTTCCTAGTTTGGGGTGCGCTGGTGATGTGGATGTGCGCCGGTTTCACCATGCTCGAAGCGGGCTCGGTGCGCACCAAGAACGCCTCCGTGATCTGCATGAAGAACATCGGCCTGTACTCCATCGCAGGCCTCATGTACTACTTCATCGGCTACAACCTGATGTACGTCGATGTGGGCGCTTGGATTGGGTCGGCGAGCTTGCTGCTGGGGTCGGCGCCCAGCGAGGTGGCGCTGCTCGGCGGCGACGAAGGGGCCACCGCCCGGGTCATTGAAAACGGCTACGCCACCCGCGCCGACTGGTTCTTTCAAATGGTCTTCGTCGCCACCGCCGCCTCGGTGGTGTCCGGCGCGTTGGCCGAACGGGTCAAGCTGTGGACCTTTCTCGCTTTCACCGCGCTGCTGACCGGCGTCATCTATCCCGTCGTCGGCGCTTGGACCTGGGGCGGCGGCTGGCTCGATCAAATGGGCTTCAAGGACTTCGCCGGCTCCACCATCGTCCACTCCACGGGCGGTTGGGCGGCGCTGGCCGGCATCCTGATCGTCGGCCCGCGGCGCGGCAAGTTCCGGCCCGATGGCGGCGTGAAGGCGACCCCGCCCTCCAACGTGCCTTCGGTCACGCTGGGCGTCCTGATTCTTTGGCTGGGCTGGTTCGGCTTCAACGGCGGCTCCCAACTGGCCTTGGCCGGGGCCTTGGATGCGGTGGCCATGAGCAACGTCATCGTCAACACGAACCTCGCCGCGGCGGCGGGGGTGGTCACCGCAATGGCGGTCTCAAGGCCGCTCTTTGGTCGGGTCGATATCCTCGTGGTCCTCAATGGGGCCATCGCCGGGTTGGTGTCCATAACGGCCGGCCCGGACCTGACCGATCACTACTGGGCCGTCATCATCGGCGGCATCGGCGGCATCGTCTGCTCCGGCGGCCTCAAGTTGCTGGAATTCCTCAAGCTGGATGATGTGGTCGGCGCGGTCCCCGCCCACCTCTTCGCCGGGGTGTGGGGCACGCTGGCGGTCTGCATCGCCTCCGGGGGCGATTTCGGAGCACAGTTGATCGGTATCCTAGCCATCGGCGCCTTCGCTTTCGGTGCTAGCATCGCGCTCTGGATGGCGCTGGACAAGATGATTGGCGCCCGGGTTTCCGCCGAGGTTGAAGACCTTGGCCAGGATGCAGCTGAGCTGGGCATCGAAGCCTATCCGGAGTTCGTTCTCATGCCGGATCAGGACGATGTTGACGCTCTGAGCGGCAGCGGCGCTGGAGACTCCCCAAACCGTTAAGCCTTCCCGGCCGACCCGACAAAGGATCCCTATGGACATAGACACGGAACGACAGGAAAACGTCCTGATTCTCAAGCCGCAAGGACGCATCGACAGCGCCAACGCCCACGACTTTCAGCAGTCGATAAGCGCGGCCATCGGGGAGAGCCAAAGCGCTGCGGTCGCCGACTTTGAAGGCATCAGCTACATGAGCAGCGCTGGCTTGCGGGCGATTCTGATCGTCGCCAAGGCCCTGCGCCAACGCGGCGCGCGGTTTGCCCTGTGCTCAATGACGCCGGTCATTGCCGACGTCTTCACCATCAGCGGCTTCAGCAAGGTGATCTCGGTGTTCGACTCACGGGCCGAGGCGCTGGCCCACATGCGCGGCCCCCGCACCGCCGTCGACGACAGCGGCAAATCCGGCGCTTTGGCCGACCACGAACGCCCCGTGTTTGCTGTCGGCCACGTGCGGATGCCGGTCGAGGACGTTGAGGCCGCTCACGACTTTTTCGTTCGCCACGGCCTGCGCGGCATCCTGAGAAAGCCGGACATCGCCATCTTGGAACTGCGGGGCGGCACCCACCTCATTCTAAACCGCGCCGAACAACCCATAGAGGACGGTGCGAAGGCGCCTTTCGACCTCATGGTGGATGACGTGGACCAAGTGTGGCGGCGATTCGCTGACGACGGCGTCCACGCGACGGACATCGAACGCGGCAACATTCACGACCTGTTCCACATCACCGGGCCCTCGGGCTATTGGATCCGCATCAGTTCGTCGCACGTCCGGGGCGCCGTGTGACGCTGGCGGCGAAAGCGGTCCTTCGTTCCGCAAGGCACTAGCGTCGTGCGATGAACTACAGCCTGCGGAATCTGCGCGGCGACCTGTTTGGCGGCATTACCGCCTCCGTGGTGGCGCTGCCGCTAGCGCTGGCGTTCGGCGTGGCCTCCGGCCTCGGCCCCATGGCGGGCCTGTACGGCGCCATATCGGTGGGCTTCTTCGCCGCCGTCTTCGGCGGCACCCGATCGCAAATCTCCGGCCCAACCGGGCCAATGGCCATTGCCATGGCGGTGATCGTTTCCAGTCACGCGGAAACCCTGGCTGAAGCGCTCACCATCGTCATCATGTCCGGCATGATGCAAGTGCTGTTCGGGGCGCTGCGCATCGGGCGCTTCATCACCTACACGCCCTACTCCGTCATTTCCGGCTTCATGTCCGGCATCGGGGTCATCATCATATGCGTGCAGATTCTGCCCTTCCTGGGCCACCCGGTGGCTTCAAGCGTCCTGAGCTCGCTCGGAGCGCTGCCTGAAACGGCGGGCAGCATCAACGTGCATGCCTTGGCCATTGGCACAATCACGCTGCTCACCGGCGTGTTTTGGCCAAAGCCGTTGCGCAAGGCCCTGCCCCCCACCTTGGCGGCGATGGTCGCCGGAATCCTAGCGAGCCTGCTCTGGCAAGGCGACGTGCCGATCATTGGCGAGGTGCCCACTGGCTTGCCCAGCCTGCAATGGCCGGTGCTGTCCCTGGCCTTTCTGACCAAAGCGCTGCAGCCTGCTTTGATACTTGCCCTCGTCGGCTCAATCGACAGCCTGCTGACCTCGCTCATCGCCGACTCCCTGACCCGCGGCCAGCACAACGCGGATCGGGAACTGGTGGGTCAGGGCATCGGCAACATGGTTTCCGGTTTAGTTGGCGGCATGCCCGGCGCCGGCGCCCCCGTCGGCACCGTGGTCAACATCCGCGGCGGCGGCCGCTCGCGCGTCTCCGGCATCCTCTGCGCGAGCATCCTGTTGGCACTGGTCCTGGGCCTCGGGCAGTACGTTGAGCAGGTTCCCCACGCCGTATTGGCGGGCATCATGATCAAGGTGGGCTGGGACATCATCGATTGGCGATTCCTGACCCGCATTCACCGAGTGCGCCCGGTGTACCTGCTGCTCGCCCTGATGACCCTCGGCCTGACGGTGTTCGTCGATCTGGTGATCGCCGTGACCATCGGCCTCATCGCCGCCGGCCTGGTCGGCTCACGGCACTTGGAGCGCCTGCAGCTCGACAACGTGGTCTCCTTGCCGTTTTTGGATCGGAGTTTCCTCGCCACCTCGTCGCAGGCCGACCCATTCGCCGCCCGTGTCGGCTTGGTCGCGCTGCGCGGCCAATTCTCCGTCGCCTCGTCCAACAAACTCGTCCAAACCATCGGCACCGACATTCGTGACCATGAGGTGGTGGTCTTTGACTTCTCTGAGACCGTCTATTTGGACGACAGCGCAGCCATGGTGGTGGACCAGATGCTGGACATCGCGGTCGATGAGAACACCGAGGTCATCGTCATGGGCCTCTCCGGGACCGTCGCCGATCACTTGTTGGCGCTCGACATTTTTCACGGTCTGCCGGAAGACCGGTTCGTGGTTACGCTGGACGAGGCAAAGGAGCGGGCGCGCAGCCTGTTGGGAGACTAGGCCTGATGGAGCGCTACGCGGCCATCTCAAGCAGGCGCTGGCGGTCCGATTGGTACCTGCGTCCAGCCCAATAGTAGAGCGGCGCCGCGCCAAGGGAGATGATCGTGAAGGCGAGCAGCGTCCATGTGTAGGGCTCGGCCACGCCGCGGGCCATCAGGGCGTCGATGACGACACCGCCAAGGGTGATGCCGATGCCGAGGCCAATAAGGTTTAGCAGCAGGATGTAGAAAGCCACCACGGTGGCGCGGATGTTGGGCGGCACCAACTCCTGCACCGTGGAGAAGGTGGGGCCATAGAAGCAGCCGAGCTGGAAGAAGCCGACGAAGACGCCGATCCAGAACCAGATGCTGTCGCCATCGACCAGCCGGTAGGCTATGCCGAAAGGCGCAAAGACCAAGGTGATCCAGAATAGGAACATCGGCCGCCCGACGCCCGTTTTGGCCAGAAAACGATCGCTGCCCCAGCCGCCGAACAGGTTGCCGAGCACACCGCCCACGAGGCCCACCCAGCCCGTCCACTGGGCGATCTGGGCCCGCTCAAAGCCCCGCTCCTGAACGTACCAGAGCTGATCGTAGGTGGCGGCGCCGAGAATGAAGTGGGTGGTGATGCCCCCAGCAATGGTCAGCGTCAGCGCTGGGCAGTTGCGCAGCGCGAACCCCAGCGTTCTCAAAATCTGCCTAAAGCTCGGCCTCTCAACGGTGGCATCGGCCCTGACCACCACGTGGCGGCGCGGCGTCTCCTTGATGAAGAGCATGACCGCCGCCAAGGCCAAGCCGATGCCGCCGAGCAGGTAGAAGCAGTTGCGCCAGCCGATGGCCGGGCCGAGGTAGCCGGCGATCAGGAGGCTCACGCCGACGCCGATGGGCACGCCCATGTAGTAGAAGCCGGACGCGAAGCCCAGCTTGCTGGCCGGGAAGCGGTCCGACAACAGTGACATGGAGGTGGGCGTCATGATGGACTCCCCCACTCCGATCAGCATGCGCGGCGCCGCTAAGGTCCAGAAACCCCGCGCGGCGCCCGACAGCGCGGTGAGGGCGCTCCACAAGGCCAGCCCCGCAGCGATCAGCCGGGTGCGGTTGACCATGTCGGCCAAGGCCCCCATGAACAACCCCATCGCCGAATAGAAGACGATGAAGAACAGGCCCGTCAGCAAGCCGAATTCCGTGTTGGTGAGGCCGAGGTCCGGAACGATGAAGTTGGCGAAGCTGCCGAGCAACTGCCGGTCAACGAAGTTCATGACGTTCAGCAACGTCAGGAATCCCAGAAAAGCGTAATGCCGAGACTCAACCCGGTTCTCTTCAAGGTCCACTCACTTCCCTCCCCGGGTCTGATGCAGATTTTCCGGACGCATCCCCATTTCAGCAGTTTGCGCAATTCCCTGCAACGCGCCCCGCGGCCCCTTGGGGCCGCGGGACGTTTGGAGTTTCGCTGCGCGAAACTCCGCGCGAGTCCCTTCGCAACGACAGCCGGAGAGGGTTGACGAAGCGCACTGGTTGACTCAACTTTTTCGGCGGGGTAGCTTGCTGAGCCTTACGGCAACTGGCATCCGCACGACCTGTGACCGATTCCCGCCTCGATCCGCTGACACCCGATGCGCTGGACGCCGAACAACGGGCGCTTTACGACGCCGTGCGCACCAGTCCCCGGGCGCGAGGTTCGCTGGGGCAGGTGCTGACCCGCGACGACGGCTCCTTGGTCGGCCCTTTTGATGCTTGGCTGCGCTCGCCGGTGCTGGGCGCCCTGCTTGAACGGGTCGGCATGGCCCTGCGCACGGAAACCGCAGTGCCCGCCGCCGCCCGGGAAGTGGCGATCCTGGTGGTGGCGCGGGCTTGGAGCGCCGAGTTCGAGTGGTGGGCGCACCGGCGGGCCGCGCTGAACGAAGGCCTACCGGAAGCAGTGATTGACGCCGTAGCGCAGCGGCGCCCGCCACCCACGGAAAACCCCGCCATCAACGCCGCTCACGACGTCGCCATGGAGTTGGTTCACAAACGGGCCTTGGAGGCCGCCACGCTGGAGCGGGCCAAGGCCGTTCTCGGTGAACGCGCCCTAGTCGAAACCGTCATGGCGGTGGGCTTCTACCAGTTGGTTTCCGGCACCTTGGAGAGCTTTCACCCACCGCCGCCAAGCGGCGTGGACATCGAAGGTCCCCCGTCCATGGAGGCGCACGCCGGATACGATCTTTATCAAGCCGCAAGCACCCTCCGAGCGGTGCGCAAGCTGCGGCCCGACCCCATTCCCGAGGCGATGCTGCGCCGCGTGCTGAAGGCGGCCACCTGGGCGCCGTCCGGCGGCAATCGTCAACCTTGGCGGGTGATTGCGGTGCGCGACCCGGCCATCAAGCAGCGCTTCGCGGAACTCTACCGTCCCCGCTGGTCGGCCTACACGAAGTCCTACCGGCCGCAGTTCGACACACTGCCGGCATCGTTCCAAGGGGCCATCACAGCAGGCGACTACCTTGCCGAGCATCTGCATGAAACGCCCGTGGTCGCCGTGTTCTGCTTCGACCCCGGCGGATTGGCGATCACCGACGCCGAGCTCGACCGGCCTTCGGTGGTGGGCGGCGGCTCCCTCTACCCCGCAGTTCAAAACCTGCTGCTCGCCTGCCGCGCCGAGGGCTTGGGCTGTGTGCTCACCACCCTCCTATGCGCCGAGGAGCAGGCGGTGCGCGAACTGCTCGACATTCCGCAGCCTTGGGCCACCTATGCCCATGTGCCCATCGGCTGGCCGGTGGGCGGCGGCCACGGTCCCATCGCCCGCCGTTCCGTGGAGGCGGTGGCTTATGCGGATCAATTCGGGGAGCCGCTGTTCGCTTCAGAGCCCCGATCCAACGAGTAGTTGCGGCTAGTCCTCCGTCAGCAGTTCGATCCAATGCACCACCGGGCAGGCGGCGGAGGCTAAGTGCGTCTGGCAGCCAACATTGGCGGTGGCGATGACATCCGGTCGGCCTGCGGTCAAGTTGGCCAGTTTGTCCTGCCGGAGCCGCTGCGCGAGGTCCGGTTGCAGCACCGAGTAGGTGCCCGCTGAGCCGCAACACAGGTGCGCGTCCTTGACCGGGACCAACTCGTGGCCCGCCTCGGTCAACAGCCGCTCGACAATGCCCGTGAGCCGCTGGCCGTGCTGTAGCGTGCAGGGCGGATGCCAAGCCACTTTTCGGCCCGGTTTCCTTGGCAAGGCACTGTCCGTGGACGTTGGCGACGCCGAGGCGGCCTCCGCCATGTCCCGGGACATGGCCGCCACCCTCGCCGCCAGCGCTGCGTACTTCGGATCATCAGCTAGCAGGCGCCCGTAGTCCTTTACGGTGACTCCACAGCCGCTGGCCGTGGAAACAATCCACTCCACGGCGTCCAAGTGCGGCCGCAAGGCATCCAAGTTGCGGCGCATGGCATCGAGCGCCTGACGGGTTTGGCCGAGATGAAGATTGAGACCGCCGCAACAGCCCTCCCCTTCGATCACTACCGCCTGCAAACCTCGGGCGTTGAAGAATCGAATCGCCGCGGCCTGCGTGGCAGGCGTCGCCTGGCGCTGCACACAGCCCTGTAGCAGGAGCACCTGCCCTGCGGCCGATTGCGGCACTGGCGATGGCCCATCCATCGGCTTGGAGCGCTCGGGCAAAGCGGTCGCCAACCGCCTTGGCAAAGCCCAGCGAAACCATCGGCCGAGCGCCGCCCAACGCGGAAACCAGCGAATGCTGGGCACCACCACGCCAAGCCAAAGGCGCATCAGCCGATCCACAAGCCGGCGCCGGGCACGGCGCTCCACTGCCGCCCGTCCAATCTCCAGCAACTCCCCATAGGCGACCCCCGATGGGCAGGCCGTCTCACAGGCGCGGCAAGTGAGGCAGCGATCCAAGTGGGTTTGCGCAACGCTCAACGCCTGGCCGGAGGCGCCGCCATCGGCTTCCTCCAACAGCCCCTTTATCAAATAGATGCGGCCTCTGGGACCGTCAAGTTCGTCGCCGAGCACCTGGTAGGTCGGGCAGGTGGCGTTGCATAGCCCGCAATGCACGCAGCTACGGAGGATTGAATTGGCCCGCTCGCCGTCCCGGGTGGCCAGATAGGCCTTACTGAAGTGCGTCTGCATCAACCAAATGGGGATTGAACAAGGCGCCGGGATCAAACGCCCGCTTGAGGCGCATCATCAGCGGCGTTTGGAAGCTTGGCGCGGCGCCTGCCGGCAAGGCCACCCCACCGGCTTCGGCAGCGTAGGCGCACACTGCCGACGGCGGCTCATCGGTTCGCCACCAGCGCCTGGCACCCCCCCACTCAACGAGGCAGGGACCGGTCGGCAACTCGGCCGCAGGGGCGCAATTGATCTGCCAAAGCTCTGCGTCGCCTTGGTCCGCATTGCGGAATATGGGCAGGGCGCGGTCACGTAGCGCTTGCCAGAGGCTCGGATCCTGCGACTGCTCCCCGCCGATGCGGGAGGCCGCCGCCTCGACGCTCTCCGCCATGCCCGACAGCCGCACGTGGAGCACGCCACTATCAAAGCAGGTTGCGGAAATCGGCGAAAACCGGCGCGCCCACTCGCGCATCCACGCCAGCGCTTCAGTGGCACCGCATTCCAGCCGGCAAGTGCGCTCTAGCTGGGGCTGGGGGTTCAGACGCACGCTGACGGAGAGCAGAATGCCCAAGCTGCCCCAGGCGCCGGTCTGAAGGCGGGAGAGGTCGTAGCCCGCCACGTTCTTCATCACTTGCCCGCCAAAGGCCAAGCGTTCGCCTAGGCCGTTGATCATCTCAACGCCCAAAACCGCGTCCCGCACCGCGCCTCGCCAAGGCCGGCCCGGACCCGACCAACCAGTCGCCACCGCGCCGCCGAGGGTGCCCTTGCCCTCTAGCATCGGCGGCTCAAAGGGCAATTCCTGGCGGCATTGGCCGAGCTCTGCTTGGATATCCGCCAGCGGGGTGCCGCCACGTGCGGTCAAAACCAGTTCCTCCGGCCGATAGTCCTCAACGCCCGCGTGTTCGGCCACCGCCAGCGCATCACCGCAGGCCGGAAAGGGCGCCTTGCTGCCCGCGGGCGCCTTGCTGCCCTCGCCGACCAAGGTGAGTTGCCGCTTGTCGGCGGCAGCGCTGCGCACCGCATCAATGAAATGGGTGGCTTGGTCCCCCGCCACTCAGCTAGAACCTCTCCAAGTTGGGGAAAGGCAATTCGCCGTGGTGGACGTGCATGCCGCCGTACTCCGCGCAGCGGCTCAAGGTGGGGATGGCCTTGCCGGGGTTGAGCAGCCGCTGCGGGTCGAAGGCCTCCTTGACCCGTTCGAACTGCGCGAGTTCGGCGGCTCCAAACTGTGCGCACATGGGTGTCAGCTTCTCCACCCCCACCCCGTGCTCGCCGGTCACCGTGCCGCCGACGCCGACGCAAAGTTCAAGGATTTCGCGGCCTATGGCTTCAGCCAACTCGACCTGCCCCTCCTGATTGGCGTCATAGAGAATGAGCGGATGCAGGTTGCCGTCGCCGGCGTGGAAGACATTGCCGACCGTCAAACCGTAGCGCTCGGACAGTTCGCCGATGCCCTTGAGCACCTCGGCCAAAGCGGCCCTGGGTATGGTGCCGTCCATGCAGTAGTAGTCCGGGGCGATTCGCCCCACCGCCGGAAACGCCGCCTTGCGCCCCGCCCACAAGCGCTCGCGCTGCTCCGCGCTTCGCGCCTGTTGGATGTCGGTGGCGCCCTCCTCCTCAAACAGCCGGGCGGCGTAGTCCTGCAAAGCCTGCGCCTCGGCGGCGTCGCCATCGAGTTCACAGAGCAGGATGGCAGCGGCCTCCCTCGGGTAGCCAGCGCTGGCGAAGTCTTCCGCTGCCCGCAAGGTCAGCTGGTCCATCAACTCCAAGCCTGCCGGAGTCACGCCTTCGCTGATGATCCGCGTCACCGCGCCTGCTGCCGCCTCCAACGTGCCAAAAGCCGCCACCAGCACCACTTTCTCCGGCACCTCGGGCAGCAGCCGCACCGTCACTTCAGTAACCACGCCCAGCATCCCTTCGCTGCCGCACAAAAGCGCCAGGAGGTCATAGCCCGGATAGTCGAAGCCCTTGCCACCCAATTCAAGGGTGTCGCCATCGATGGTCAGCACCTTGAGCCCAACGACGTTGTGTACGGTCAACCCGTACTTCAAGCAGTGGACGCCACCGGAGTTTTCGGCCACGTTGCCACCGATGCTGCAGGCGAGCTGCGATGAAGGATCCGGCGCGTAGTACAGCCCATGCTCGGCCACCGCCTCGCTGATGGCTAGATTGCGCACGCCTGGTTGCACCCGAGCGGTGCAGTTGTCCACATCGACTTCAAGGATGCCATTGAGTTTGGAAAGCCCGAGCACCAAGCCGCCCCGAACCGGCCGGGCGCCGCCCGACAGCCCCGTGCCGGCCCCGCGCGGCACCACCGGAACTTCGTGTTCCAAGCACACCGCCAAGACCTCGCGCACCTCGTCTTCCGTCCCCGGCAAGGCCACCGCCCAAGGCATCTCCCGAATGGCCGTCAAGCCATCGGTCTCATAGGGCCGCATGCCAGCGGGCTCGGTTATCAGGGAGCCGGTGCGCAATGCCCGCCGAAGCCCCCGCAATGTTTGGGTCTCGTTCATGGAATCGAGTATGACAGCAATGGCCAGCCAGCGATCAAACTGACAAGGACTATAACCGGAGCACCGCTGTTGCGCATCCTGAAGCCGCCTCATGCGCACCCGGTTGACCGCACCCGCCGTCAAGCCCATAGTGTGGCCCAATGAGCCAACTTTCCGACTCACTAGCCAGCAACCCGTTCACGCTGACGGCAGAGCTGAACCCGCCGAAGGGCGCTGACCTAGGCGACTTGTTTGCCGCTGGGGAAGCGCTCAAGGGCTTGGTCACTGCCTTCAACCTGACGGACTCCGCAGCCTCAAGGATGGCGATGGCGCCGTTGGCGGTGGCCCGCCTGCTGAAGGAGCGGGGCATCGAATCGACGTTGCAGATCGCTGGCCGGGACCGCAACCGCTTGGCCATTCAAGCCGACATGCTTGCCGCCCACGCCCTTGGCGTGGAGAACATCGTGTGCATGACGGGCGACCCGCCCTCGGGCGGTGACCACCCGGATGCCAAGCCGGTGTTCGACCTCGGCGCGGAGGACATTCTGAAGGCGGCGGTCAGCTTGGAATCGGGCCACGACCTGGCCGGCAACGCCCTCAAGGGCAGCCCCAGCTTTCTGCGCGGCGCCGTGGCCAACGTGGCGGTGCCCGACCTCGGCAAGGAAATCGCGCGCATGGAGGGCAAAATCGAGGCGGGCGCCGAGTTCTTCCAGACCAACGCGGTCTATGAACCCGCTGGCTTCGAGGCGTTCATGAAGCGGGTGGAGGGGCTCAAGGTGCCGATTCTTGCCGGGATCATCATGCTGAAGTCCGCAAGACAGGCCCGCTACATGACCGAGAAAATACCCGGCGTGGTGGTGCCCGACCCGCTCATTGACGAGCTGGAGGGCGCCGAGAGCCGCGTCGCCACCAGCGTGGCGATGGCGGGCCGCATCGTGCGGGACGTGGCCCCCATGTGCCACGGCGTCCACATCATGGCCATCGGCTGGGAACACCGCATTCCCGCAGTCATGGAGGCGGCTGGATTCTGACGGCGTTCCACCGAACAGCTGACCTCGACTCCAATGGTCCCGATTCCAGTGTTCCTTGACGCCTCGCATACGCGTAGCTACATTTGAGCCACATAAGAGGGACTTTCCAATGACCAGCGACTCAGTCGTACGGGCGCGAATCGACAGCGAAACCAAAGCACGGGCCACCGAGGCGCTGCAAGCGATGGGGCTCTCGGTTTCCGATGCCATCCGGATGCTGCTGCTGCGGGTGGCGGATGAGAAGCGGCTGCCGTTTACGCTGCAGGTGCCAAATGCCACCACGATCAAAGCCATGCGGGAGTTGGAGGAAGGAACGGGCAAGCGTTTCGCCAACGCCGAGGAGCTGTTCCACGATCTCGGCATCTGACGTGCTCACCCCGGTTCGGTCCTCGCTGTTCAAGCGCGACGTCAGAAGGGCCGAAAGGCGTGGCCGGGATCTAACCAAGCTGCGGGCGATGCTGGCATGGTTGATCCTCCAAGAACCTCTTCCGGCTCGTCATCTCGACCATCCCCTGCGCGGAATCTGGAAAGGTTACCGTGAGGCGCACATCGAGCCCGATTGGCTCCTGATCTACCGGATCAAGGGAAACGAGTTGCACTTGGTTCGCACCGGATCCCACTCCGACCTGTTCAACGAGTGAGCTTGATATCGCAATTGGGTCCGGCATCAACCAGGATCATCATCCGTGGTTTTTCCGAACAGCAGCCACAGCGATCAAGGTGCGATTTGTCACTTTCTCCAAGATCCTGCCAGAGGTCAATGCCCGTCCAGAACGGCACCTGCCTGTAGCTACCGCGAACCCTGCCCGTCGTCGATCTTGATGTAGGTGCCGGTCACCGCCTCCGAGGCTGGGGACAGGAAGTACAGCAACGTACTGTCCATTTGCGCCGGGTCGCAGATGCGCTTGCGCGGGAAGAACTGGCTGATGTCGCCCATGCGCTCCAGCATGCCGTCCATCATTTCCGACGAGAAGGCGCCCGGTGCGATGGCGTTGACGTTGATGTTGAAGCGCGCCCACTCGACCGCCAAGCACTCGGTCATGCGCACGATCGCTGACTTGGTGATTGAGTAGAGGGCGGCGCCGTTGTTGTTGTAGTTGAATCCCCCGACCGAGGAGATGTTCACCATCCGCCCCGGCATCTTGGCGTCGATGAGCCGGCGCGCCACCTCGCAGGAGAGGATGTAGGGGCCGCGCAGGTTGGTGTCAAACACCGCATCGATGAGTTCCAAGGACATCTTGTGCGCCCGTTGCGCATCCGGGATGCCGGCGTTGTTGATGAGAATGTCGACGGTGCCGAGCGCCGCCTCCGCCTTCGCTACGCAGCTCATGATCGATTCGTTGTCCTGCATGTCCAAGGCGATTGGCTCCGCCAAGCCGCCGGCGCTGCGGATTCGCTCCGCCAAGGCTTCCAGCCGATCCAGCCGACGGGCCGTCACGGCCACCTTAGCGCCACTGGCAGCGATGACCTCGGCAAAGCGGCGGCCAAGGCCGGAGGATGCGCCCGTGACGAGGGCCACTCGGCCGCTCAAGTCGTTGGACACATTGGGCAGGGGGTAGTCGGTCATGGAAATTCTCCATCAGTGAAAAAAGCGGTGAGGTTGACAGAGCGCCTTGCTCGAATCAACGCAAATGCGTGTGCATGCACACGTTCAAGTTGCTCCGCAACTTGGGGAGGCGCGCGCAAGCGCGCGCAGCATCGCCTTGGCCGCATTGCGTCCCGGCAGGCCGCTCACGCCACCGCCGGGGTGGGCCCCGGAGCCACACAGGTACAAGTCCTTGACCGGCATGCGGTAGTCCGCCCAACCGGCCACGGGCCGCAGCGAAAAGAGCTGGTCCAAATGCAGGGCGCCATGAAAGATGTCGCCGCCCAGCATGCCGAGGTCGCGCTCAATGTCCAGCGGCGACTTGATTTGACGGCCGAGGATCGACGACTTGAAATTCGGCGCGTAGCGATTGACGGTGTCGATGACGTGATCGGCAACCTGCTCTCGAACGGCGTCCCAAGAACGTCCGTCGGGCAGGTGGCGCTGGAAGTGCTGGCAGAACAGGCTCGCCACGTGGCCGCCTTCCGGCACCAGCGTCCGATCCTGGGTGGAGGGCAGCCATAGGGAGATGATGGGGCGCTGCGACCAGCCCATCGCATGCGCTGTGGCGTAGGCGTCGCGCATGTAGCCGAGCGACGGGCAGACTTCGATGGCCCCGGAGAAAACGCCCACCGGCTGGTCGTCCATGCCTGCAAAGCGGGGCAACTCACTGAGCGCCACGTTCATGCGGAAAGTCGCGGAGTGGCTGCGGTAGCCGTCGATGCGGCGCCGGGTGTCCACCGGTAACAAGGCCGGATCCAGCAACTCGGTGAGCAGCCGCTGCGGATGCAGGTTCCCGGCGATCACGCGGGCGCTAACTGTCTCCCCATCCCCGGTGACCACGCCGCACGCCCGCCCTGCCCGCACGAGGATTTCCCGCACCGGCGCCGAGGTCTCGATGTCCGCGCCTTGGCTGACGGCGAAAGCGGCCATGGCTTGGCTGATCGCCCCCATGCCGCCCTTGGCGTGCCCCCAAGCGCCGATGCGGCCGTTGACCTCGCCGAACGCATGATGCAGCAGCACATAGGCGGTTCCGCCCTGGTAGGGATCGACGAAATTGCCGATCGCGCATTCCAGGCCGAGGATGCCCTTGAGCGCGTCGGACTCGAACCAGCTGTCGAGGTAGTCGCCAAGCGACTTGGTCATCAACTCCGCCAGATCGATGCGCTCGGCGCGACCGAGCTTGCGCAGCCGGTTGCCGGTCCTCAGTAACCGCAGAGCATTGCGCCAACCGCCGCCGAAGTCCGGGGGCGCATTCAACGCCAACTCGCGCAGGATGAGCGCCACAGCGCCGATGCGCTCCTCATACTCGCTTAAGCGCTCGGCGTCGCGGGCGGAAAACCGTGCCACTTCGCTGCGCGCCTGCTGCGCATCCCGGGACAGCAGCAACTGGTCGCCGTCCAGCAGGCTCAAGGTGCCGGCGGGCCGTTCGATGATCTCCAGACCGTGACGATGTAGATCCAGATCGCGAATCACTTCCGGGTGCAGGAGGCTGACCGCATAGGCGTAAACGGAGTTGCGGAAGCCCGGATGAAACTCCTCGGTGACCGCCGCCCCGCCAACAACGGGGCGGCGCTCCAGCACCTTGACCTTCAAGCCCGCCCGGGCCAAGTAGCCGGCGCAGGTCAGACCATTGTGGCCTGCGCCGATGATGATGGCATCGTAATCAGGCATGGGAGCCCTCAGCTTGCCTCAGCACGGTACGCCGTTGACGCCGAGGCAGCCACCTAGCTGCGGTGATGCCATCTCCAATTGGTTCATGGATGGATACCATACAATAGGGAAGCGACGGAAGGAGCACTAAGTGAACGCTCAAGTCGATGAGCTGATCGAGCTGCTCAAGCGATCCTTGGCCAAGGAGGGCTTGAGCGCGCCGCTCAAATTCGACTTGGGTCCCAAGGCGCGGTGTGGATCAATGGCTCGGAGGTCTGCCGCAAGGACCGGCCCGCGGACACGGTCCTGACCACCACCCCCGAAGTGTTGGCGGAAATCTGCGCGGGCCGCACCGATCCGGTCCAGGCCTACTATCAGGGTCGTTTGCAGCTCAGCGGCAGCCAGAATCACGCCATGCAGCTCAGCCTGCTGCTCGACGCCGCCCATGGTGGCGAGACACGGCGGATCGAACGATTCTCACGCAAAGACGCTGGCCGGGCTGTGGCTGAAGCGCTGAACGCGGCCGGCGCCGCGATCGTCGAGAACTGTGTTTCCGAAGCACTCGCCGACCAGGTCACGCAGCGTCAGCACTCGGACGGAACACACGGTGCAGGCGGTGATGGCCAAGGGCTCGCTGCTGCTCTACCTAGGCTCCGTGCTGCACGGCGGCGGCGCCAACCGCTCCGACGCGCCCCGCATGGGCCTGATCAACACCTACTCCCTCGGTTGGTTGCGCCAAGAAGAGAACCACTACCTCGCCATACCCCGGGAGGTGGCGGACAGCTACCCGGAACGCATCCGCGCACTCATGGGCTATGAACCCCACGGCCCGATTCTTGGCAGCTATCCGGGAAAAGTCTAACGAGACGATGCCGCAGACCGACGAGTGGGGGGTCGCCAGCCTAGATGTTGACTCATGCGACAGCCTATTCCCGCGATCAAGAAAAGTGATTCGTCAAGAAACTGATCATTTTCAAGCCACGCCGAGACATTTTCCTACACGCACTTGAGAGATTTCCACTAGCCCAGGGTCTGCCCACTGGCAAGGATGGATGCTACCGAAAGCAACACAGCAACAGGGGAGCATCTGTCATGACCACTTCGACCACCCACCCGTCCCGCCAACTCATCACCATCGGCCCGCAAGACGATGAGTGTCCAATTGGCCGAGCCATGGGCACCTCCGGGGCGTCCGCGGGCGACGCCGTGCCGAAGGCAGCTGCGCCAACGGAGCCGGAAGGCAAGCGCACCCGCCCCAAACGATTCAACGCCCGGCG
>CAZRBP010000044.1:0-23038 GCA_964598305.1 uncultured Pseudomonadales bacterium
AGGAACGGACGTCACCTCAGCCCGATGAAGTACTTGAAGGACCGACGCGGCTAGAGCACCCAAGGCGGGGCGTAGTTCGTTGTAAAATTGGCGTCACCGCGGTGCGCCGTTTTGTCAATCCCACATGATCGGAAAGCTGTTCCACTCTGTTGTCGGCACCAAGAACAGCCGTGAGCTCAAGCGCATGGGCAAGGTCGTCAATGCGATCAACGCCCTGGAGCCGAGGTTCGAGGCATTTTCTGACGACCAGCTAAAGGACGTCTTCGGCGAACTGCGCGAGCGTCACGCCGGTGGCGCCGACGTCGGTGAATTGCTGCCGGAGACCTTCGCCGCGGTTCGCGAAGCGGCCAAGCGGGCCAAGGGGATGCGCCCCTTCGACGTCCAATTGGTGGGTGGCATGGCCTTGCACGAAGGCCGCATCGCCGAGATGCGCACCGGTGAGGGCAAGACTTTGGCGGCCACCCTGCCGGCCACCCTCAACGCCATCAGCGGCCGCGGCGTTCACATCGTCACCGTCAACGACTACTTGGCGCGCCGGGACGCCAACTGGATGGGGCCCATCTACGAAGCCCTGGGGCTGACCGTCGGCGTCATTCAATCGGGGCAGGCGCCCGAAGAGAAGCGCAGCGCCTACCAAGCCGACATCATCTACGGCACCAACAACGAGTTCGGCTTCGACTACCTGCGCGACAACATGGCCTTCTCGCTGGCCGACAAGCTCCAGCGCGACCTGCATTACGCCATCGTCGATGAGGTGGACTCGATCCTGATTGACGAGGCGCGCACCCCGCTGATCATCTCCGGCCCAGCTGAACAGACCACGGAGCTCTACCAGCGGATCAACCGCCTAGCCCCGAAACTGAAGCGGGAGGTGCCCGGCGAGGGCATCGAGGCGCCGCCCAAGGTGGCCGGCGACTTCACGGTGGACGAAAAGAACCGCCAAGTGGAGCTGACCGAGCGGGGGCACGCCAAGGTGGAGGAGCAGTTGGTCAGGATGGGCCTGCTTGAGGAGCACGACAGCCTCTACGCCGCCAGCAACCTCAACCTGCTGCATCACGTTCACGCGGCGCTCAAGGCCCATGCGCTGTTCAAGCGCGACGTCCACTACATGACCGCCAATGGCGAAGTGGTCATCGTCGATGAGCACACCGGGCGGGCCATGCCCGGACGCCGCTGGTCGGAAGGCATCCACCAGGCCATCGAGGCCAAGGAGGGCCTGCCCATCCAGAACGAGAGCCAAACGCTGGCCTCCACCACCTTCCAGAACTACTTCCGCCTCTACGAAAAACTGGCTGGCATGACCGCCACCGCCGATACCGAGGCCTTCGAGTTCCGGCAGATCTACAACCTGGACGTGGTGGTGATTCCCACCCACATGCCGATGATTCGGGAGGACCACAACGACTTGGTGTACTTCACCATCGACGAGAAGTACGACGCCATCGTCGAGGACATCACCGACTGCATGGAACGCCAGCAGCCGGTGCTGGTGGGCACCGCGTCCATCGAGTCCTCCGAGCGCCTGTCCGCAGAGTTGAACAAGCGCAAGATCGCCCACAACGTCCTCAACGCCAAGCAGCACGAACGGGAGGCGGACATCGTCGCCCAAGCCGGTGCGCCCGGTGCGGTCACCATCGCCACCAACATGGCCGGGCGCGGCACCGACATCGTGCTCGGCGGCAACTGGGAGGCGGAGGTCGCCAAGCTCGAGCCGGAGGCTTCCGCCGCGGCCGAAGCCGGCATCGAGCGCATCAAGCGCGATTGGCAAGTCCGCCACGACCAGGTGATCGCGGCTGGCGGCCTGCACATCATCGGCACGGAGCGCCACGAAAGCCGGCGCATCGACAACCAGCTCCGGGGCCGTGCCGGACGCCAGGGCGACCCCGGATCATCGCGCTTCTTCCTGTCCATGGAGGACAACCTGATGCGCATCTTCGCCTCCGACCGGATGCGCGGCATCATGCAGTCCATTGGCTTGGAGAAGGGCGAAGCCATCGAGCACCGCATGGTCAACAACGCCATCGAGAAGGCGCAGCGCAAGGTGGAGGGGCACAACTTCGACATTCGCAAGAACCTGCTCGAATTCGACGACGTCTCCAACGACCAGCGCCAAGTCATCTACCAGCAGCGCCGCGACCTGATGGGCGAGGATGACATCTCCAACACCATCGCCGACATCCGCGAGGAAATCGTCGCCGACGTGATCAGCGAGTACATCCCGCCACAAAGCCTTGAGGAGCAGTGGGACGCGGAAGGCTTGGAGCAGGCCCTGCAGACCGAGTTCGCCAGCACCCAGCCGCTGCGCAAGTGGCTCAGCGAGGACGATACCTTGGCCGAGGAGGGCCTGCGGGAAAAAATCCTAAAGCAGGTTGAGGCGGAGTATCAGGACAAGGAGCAGGTCTGGCAGGGGCACGGCGTGGACATGCGCACGATCGAAAAGCAGATCATGCTGCAAATCCTCGATCAGCGTTGGAAGGAGCACCTGGCCAGCATGGACTACCTGCGCCAGAGCATCCACCTGCGCGCCTACGCCCAGAAGCAGCCCAAGCAGGAGTACAAGCGCGAGTCCTTTGAACTGTTCCAGGAGCTGCTCTACAACATCAAGCTCGATGTCGTGAAGCTGCTCTCCCGCGTTCAGATCGAGGCGCCAAGCGCGGTGGAGCAGGCCGAGCGCCGCCGCCGGGAGGAGGCGGAAAAGCGGATGCGCTTCTCGCACCAGGCCGCCTCCGCCCTTGAAGCGCCCGCCAAGTCCACAGCGGGCGGCGACGCAGCATCTTCCGCCCAGGCAGCGCCGCCCGACAAGGCCGCGCCCTTCGTGCGCAGCGAGCGCAAGGTGGGGCGCAACGAACTCTGCCCCTGCGGTTCTGGCCGCAAGTACAAGCTATGCTGCGGCAAAGTGGCTTGACCTGGCGGTAAACCTGCCACCCCTAGGCGGCCTACTGCCGGTGCCCGGCGTCTGCATCAACGCCGAATACCGGACTTGAAGCCGGATGACAAGCATCGGTCAGATTCCCATCAACCAAGCGGACTCGTCGCGGAAGATGAGCGCCAGGCCGCCGGCCGCAGCCAAAAAGGGGCCGAAGCGAATCGGCGTGTTGCGGTCGCGGCGGCCCAACAGGATGGGCGGCAGGGCATAGAGTATGCCCGCAAGAGCGGCCAGCAGCGCCACCGCAGGCAGCGCCTGCCAGCCGAGCCAAGCGCCGATGGCGGCGTACAGCTTGAAGTCGCCGTAGCCCATGCCCTCCTTGCCGGTGATCAGCTTGAATCCCCAATAAGTGGCCCACAGGAAGAGGTAGCCCGCCGCGGCGCCGACCACCGCCCAGGCCAGGGGTGCGAAGGCGCCGGGCAGGTTGACCAGCAGGCCGCACCAGAGCAGGGGCAGGGTGAGCTGGTCGGGCAGCAGCCCGGTTTCGAAGTCGATGCAGGCCAAGGCGATCAACGCCCACAGAAACACCGCGGCCGCCAAGGCGGTCCAGGTCAAGCCGAAGGCCAATGCGGCGGCGAGCGCGGCCAGCGCCCCGAGGAGTTCCACGAGTGGATAGCGCAGGCTGATGGGGGCAGCGCAGCCCGCGCAACGGCCCCGCAAACGAATCCAACTGATGATGGGAATGTTGTCGACCGCCTTGACCGGCTCGCCACAGGCCGGGCAATGGGAGCGCGGCACGGCGAGGTTGAAGCTTTCCGCCGCCGGATCATCACCGGCCGCGCCAAGTTCGGCCGCCGCCTCCCGCCGCCAAGCGCGCGTCAACATAATCGGCAGCCGGTGAATCACGACGTTCAGGAAACTGCCGATGCACAGGCCCACGAAGAGCAGCCCGCCCAACGCGGCCAAGCCGAGCGCTCCATCAAGCGGCACTAATTCAGCCTCCAACCACTGTGCCGAGTTGAAAGATCGGCAAGTACATGGCGATCACGAGGCCGCCGATCAGCACGCCGAGCACCGACATGATCAACGGCTCCATCAGGGCGGTGAGGTTGTCCACCCGGTTGTCCACTTGCTCCTCGTAGTAGCCGGCGGCGCGGGCGAGCAGCTCGTCCACCGCGCCCGCCTCCTCGCCGATCATCACCATTTGCACCATCATGGCGGGGAACAGGCCGCTGGCATCCATGGCCTGGTGGAGTTGCCGCCCGGTCGATACGTCGTCACGAATAGCCACGATGGCTTCCTCAAAGAGCCGATTGCCGGCAGCGCCCGCCACCGAATCAAGCGCCTCGATCAAAGGGACGCCAGCCGCAAAGGTGGTGGAAAGCGTTCTAGCGCAACGGGCGACCACCGCCATCCGGATGATGCCCCCGGCGACCGGCGCCTTCAAGACGCAAGCATCAAAGACGCGCCGCACGGCACGGCTGCGCCGCAGGGCCAACCAAAAGCCGGCCACGGCACCCCCGGCAACGGCCACCATGGGCAGCCAAGCATCCCTAGCCCACTCCGAAAGCGCAATGACAAAGCGGGTGAAGGCGGGCAACTCCGCGCCAAATCCATCGAAGACCTCTTCAAAGCGCGGCACCACCTCGATCAGCAGGATGCTGGAGACGACCAGAGCCACCGCCACGACGGCCAACGGATAGGTCATGGCCTTCTTCACCTTGCCCTTGAGCGACTGCGCCTTCTCCTGGTAGCCGGCAATCTGCTCGAGCATGGCATCAAGCGCGCCGGCCCGCTCGCCCGCGTCCACCAAGCTGCAAAACAGCGCATCGAAGTGCTTCGAGTGCTTGCGCAAGGCCGCCGCGAAGCTCTCGCCGCCAGCCACTTGGTCGCGGATGGCGCGCACGAGATCCTGCATCTGGCGCTTGCCAATCCCGTCGGCGACGATGCCAAAGGCGCGCACCAAGGGCGCTCCCGCACGCAGCATGGTGGCGACTTGGCGGGTGAACAGGGCGATGTCCGCAGCCTGGGGCCGGCCGCCGCCACCGCTGAACGGGCCAGCGCGCTCGCCGCTGCGCCGGCCCGCGCGTCGGGGCCGCTTGACCCGCACCTGAAACGAGCTGATGCCCTGGCGACGCAACATGGCCTTGGCAACGGCCTCGCTGCGGCACTGCAGCTCGCCTTGGGTCGGTTGACCGCCCGGCCCCTCGCCCGCCCAAACGTAGGTGGTCTCAGCCGCCATAACCCGCGCCGGTGATCCGGTTGGCTTCGACCAAGCTCGTGCGCCCTTCGGCCACCTTGGCCAGGCACGCCGTTCGCAGATCCATGAAGCCTTGACGGCGGGCCTCTTCGGCAAGATGCAGGCTGCTGCCCCCGTCCATGACAAGGCTGGCGATCGACGGCGTGATCTTGACCACTTCGAAGATGCCGATGCGTCCCTTGTATCCCTTGCGGCAAGCCGGACAACCCTGGGCGCTTGCTTGGAACAGCGGCCCGCCGCGATCGATCATCTCCGCGCTGAAGCCTTGCTCCCGTAGCGCGTCCGGCGTGGCGGCAAACGGCGTTTTGCACTCCTCGCATAGCCGCCGCGCCAACCGCTGGGCGATGATCAGGCCCACCGAGGTGGCCAAGTTGAAAGCTGGGACGCCGATGTTGCGCATTCGGGTGAGGGTTTCGGCCGCCGAGTTGGTGTGCAGGGTGGAGAGCACCAAGTGCCCCGTCTGGGCCGCCTTGACGGCGATTTCCGCGGTGGTGAGATCGCGGATTTCGCCCACCATCAGCACGTCCGGGTCTTGGCGCAGAAAGGCGCGCAGGGCAGCGGCGAAATCAAGCCCCACCTTGGGATTGACGTTGACCTGATTGATGCCGGTCAAGTTGATTTCCACCGGATCCTCCGCCGTGGCGATATTGCGTTCCGGGGTGTTGAGCCGGTTGAGCGCCGTGTAGAGGGTGACCGTCTTGCCGCTGCCGGTGGGCCCGGTGACCAGGATCATGCCTTCCGGCCGCGCCAGAGCCTCGGTGAACAACGCCTTCTGGCCCGCTTCAAAACCCAGCGCATCCAAACCCAAGCTGGCGCTGGCCGGGTCCAGGATGCGCAACACCACCTTTTCGCCCCAGAGGGTGGGCAGGGTGTTCACCCGCAGGTCCAAGGTGCGCGATTTCGACAGCCTGATCTTGATGCGTCCGTCCTGGGGCACGCGCCGTTCAGCGATGTCGAGCTCGGCCATGACCTTCAGGCGCGCCGCCAAACGGCCGCCAAGGCGGCGCGGCGGATTGGCCACTTCGGCGAGCAGGCCATCGGTGCGGAAGCGAATCCGGTAGGCGGTTTCGAAGGGTTCGAAGTGAATGTCCGAGACGCCGCCGTCCGCGGCATCGAGCAGCACCTGGTTGACGAAGCGCACGACGGGCGCGTCGTTGGCGCCGGACGCATCGAGTGTGTCATCCGCCTCATCGGCCTCCGGCTCCACCGCCAGAACGCCGCTGCCGAAGTCCTCCAGACTGCCGCCCAAGGCCGAGCCCCGGCCCTCGGCGCGACGGGACTGGCGCAGCTTTTCCATGACCGTCTTGAGCTTGTCCGCCTCGACCAGCACCGGTTCGACGACCAGACCCGCAGACTGCCGAAGATCGTCCAATGCCTTGAGGCCGTCAGGGTCCGCCACCGCGGCAAACAGCCGGTTGCCCCGCTGCCGCAGCGGCAGGGCCAAACCACGGCGCAGGATGCCTTCATCTATCAGCGGTTCCGGCAGGACGTCGAGGTCGAAGGCGTCCAGGTCCATCAACGGATGCTTGGCATGGCTTTGATTGAAGGTGTCCATGGCCTTGGAGTATCCAGCCTTCAACGCCCGCCGGATAGTGGAGATCGCCTAGTCCGCCCGCCGCGATTGACGCTTTGAAATGTAAGCCGAATCCCACCGGCAGCAGGCGTTGGCGCACAAAACCAAACGCCGATAACTGCGGCGCAAACGGACATTTGACTATTCCCGCGAAGCCACACGGGGGGTTAAGGTTCCTTCCCAACGGCACTGCGCCCGGTCCACCACAACCCACAACGACCCGAGGGAGGCTCAACGGAAATGAAAACCAAGCTGCAACGGGGATTCACCCTGATCGAATTGATGATCGTCATCGCCATCATCGGCATCCTGGGCGCCGTCGCGGTGCCTGCCTACCAGGACTACATCGAGAACGCGAACATGTCCAAGATCGCCCACCACTTTGCCGAGGGCGCCCGCTTCGCCGAAAACGAGATGCGCAAAGTGCAAGCGGACACCGCCGTCGGGCGCATCGCCAACCTCGCCGAAGCCGACGGCAGTGGGGACTACACCCAGGCTGGGCTGGTGGGCTTGCTCAACGCCGAGGGCGGCACCGCGCCAGGCGGCGGCCCTGCCTACGTCGAGGGCGCCGGCAGCGCCGTCACCGGCGCCATCGGCGTCACCGTGACCGGCACCTTCGCCGGCGGCAACTGGAAAGCCACCTTTGAACGGCCGGCAATCTACGGCTATGCCCAAGCCACCACCAAGGAAGCGAATTGGACAGACATCTAGGATTGAGCCTCTTGGAGCTGCTGGTGGCCTTGGCCATCATGGCCGGCTTGGCGGCGCTCGCCCTGCCGCTCTATCGAGGCTACGTCGAGACCGCCAAGGAAGGCGCGCTGGTCAGCAACATCACCGCGTTGGCGCTGTTTCAGGAGGACCATCGGCTGCGCCACGGCACCTACCTGCTGGAAGCGGCCTCCACCGCCGAGATCACCGCCGCCATCGGCTGGCGTCCCGGCGCATCCGACCGCGCCGCCTACCGCATCGCCGACGGCGGCGACGGGGCCTATCAAGTCACTGCGCTCGGCAATGATGGCACCAGCGTGTGCCTGAGGATGCCGCAGCGGGTTCGCTGTTAGTGCGTGGTCACGCTGTCACGCATCAACGTTGTTCGATTCCCGCGCGGTCGAGTAAACTAGCGCTCCCCGCCCTGCCAAGCTAGGGCGCTGGAGCATCACAGCCTCCCCTGCCGATGCCGGAATAGCTCAGTCGGTAGAGCGACTGATTCGTAATCAGTAGGTCCGCGGTTCGATTCCGCGTTCCGGCACCAAGCTGCGGCGTAACCACCAGATTGCGGGCCTGAACCCTCCATGTCATTCCGCAGGAAACAATCCCGGCAGCCATCGGCTGGCCAAAGCGGCCGGAAAGGCGATCCTGAGCGGCGCTCGGGAGCTTCGGGCACTCAAAACCCCGGCCTTCAGCATTGCGCTGACGATACGCCGTGCTTGTCGGTCTCCGGTGCCTACCAGTCCCGCCACATCACCGCGCGGGAGTTCGCCACGGTACAGAACCGCATCCATGACATTGCCCGACCGCGACGGCAGACCGCCGGTCCGCACTTGCTCCTCCACCCAAAGCTGGATGCGCACCCGCAACTGGCGGGGCTCGATCAGGCCTTCCATGAAGGTCACTTGATCGAGGCAGGTTTGCAGGAAGAAGCGCGTGAAGTCCGCCAGCGCCGCCTCACTGCGGCTGCCCCGTCCATCGAGGTCGCCGCGACGGGGTTGGTCGCAGGCGCTCAAGTGCGCTTTGTACGCACCTTCCTGCCGTGCCAGTCCGCGGGCAATCGACCAGACGGCCCCGGTGTCCAGAGCATCGCGCAACATCGCATGGGACATGAGACGCGCCACTCGTCCATTGCCGTCAATGAAGGGGTGAATCCAAAGCAGACGGTGATGCGCCGCCGCTGCTGACAGGATCGTGGCGGCTTTGCCGAGTTGGCCATCGGCTTTGCCGAGTTGGCCATCGGCTTTGCCGAGTTGGGCATAGACCGCTTCAAAACGCCGCAGGAATCGGGGCACCGCTCCAGGGCTGATCGGGACATGGGCACCGACCTTTACGTCCCGATTGCGCAGTGCGCCAGGCTCCATCCGGATGCGCTCCCCAGATTCGGGATTCTCCGCCCAAAGCAGGTCGTCGGGAAGCTGTTCCCCGAAGCGTTGGTGGATTTCGCAGATCCCCGACCGGGTCGCAACCCGGCCGGCGAGGCCATCCGCGTCGATCCACGCCTGAACGGCGACGTGGGCTTTGGCCTCAAGCTGCAGATGGCGCTTTCCCGGCTCATCGCTGTAGTCGTTGCGCAGAGCCCGTTCGATGTCAACCGGATGGGTGTCATGTCCCTCAATGAGGTTGGAGTAGTAGCAATTCATGGCCCGGACGAGATCGGCCAAGGCGGCGATTGCTCCTTCCGGCAAGCTGCGCCGCAACCCCGCTGACTTGGCGGCCAACTCCACCGCAAGCTCAATTTGGCTCGGTCGATGGGGCGAATCCTCGCTCACCAACAGTGGTTCCATCACCACGGTGAGTTCCCCTCGGTCTTCCGACTCAGAAATGTCCGCTTTCATGTCCGCTTCTTTCCGTAGAAGTACCTATATATAACATGGAGTTAAGCACTTCCATAGCCGCAATTTTCGGCCCTAAAGTCCGATTTTATGTCCGGAAAAGGAACCGCCTTGACCGGTGGCCGTCCGCTCAGGCTCACTTCTCATTGGACAAAGCTCGGTGGACAAAGCTCGGTGCTGACACAGCGCCACCGACGTATTAACATTGAACCATGGCCACCACGGCAATAGACACGCTCCGATACGCCCGCAAGCTCAGGGATGCTGGCGTACCGCCGGACCAGGCCGAAGCGATGGCGGATGCCATTGGGTCAGAACTGGTCGACCACCTCGCGACGAAGGCCGACATCCGGGAGACGAAAGCCGAGATTAGGGAGCTGCGGTCGTGGGCCGAGGGAAAGTTCCAGCTGCTGTATTGGATGCTCGGATTCAACTTGGCGTTCGTGGTCGCGATTGCCTGGCGCGTGTTCTCGTAGCCACCCCGGCTGACATACATGTGACATTTCAGAAGAATGCGCCGGCTTGGTGTCCAGTAACTTATTGTATTTATTGAAACTTCCGGAATAGCTCAGTCGGTAGAGCGACTGATTCGCAATCAGTAGGTCCGCGGTTCGATTCCGCGTTCCGGCACCAATACAATCAAGAGGTTACCTGAAGTGCGGTGATAGTGTTCAGTGGACGTGTCACATAGGTGTCAGATAGGGCGCAATGGTCTGGACGGCTTGCAAGCACATCCACTCGGGACCTGCCGCAAGACCAATGATGGGCCATTGAGGGGTGATGGAAAGGATGCTGCCGAGGCGCAAACGGCCACGCCGACCGCGCGCAACATCAGCTGACCACGCACGAGAGAGCCAGAGCAATGGAATTCTATGGGCACTTCTACAGCCTAGAGGACACCGAACGAGCGGCTGGACGGCTTGGATGCGAAGTTTGATGGCCTGATGAAGTGGTCCCAAAACACGGATGAGATACTTAATGCGATGTTGGAGACGCAACGCTTGACCGCCCAACGTCTTGGCGACATGGCCGAACGGCTCACCCAAATTGAACAGTTCATGTTTAACCGTCCATGAAGCTCGTAGGACCCAACGGCGAGAGGCGCCCGTCCGACCCGGTTGAGGCCGCGCGCCTTGTCGCCAGCATCGCGGTCGGCGACGCCGAGGAAGAGCTCGTCAACCCGGCGCAAAGCCGTGGCGGTCGCAAGGGCGGCCGCAGCCGCGCCAAGTCGCTCAGTGCCGCCCGGCGCAGCGAGATTGCCCGAAAGGCGGCCCAAGCCCGTGGGGGAAACGCCTAGCGGTCCAGGAGCAGCTCAGGCACGAGATAGAATTCCGGTACTGGAGCTCTCGGGTCAATGTGGCTTCCATCCTCCTTCATTGCGCTAATCGCCTGTTCGCGAAGCCAGTCCGCAAACAGGCACCAACCGTTCAGGTTGGGATAGGTGGTGCTCCATTTGCGTCTTGCGTCGCCGGAAAGCCTTTCATCGGCGTACTTGTACAGATGCCAGCGATGCCGGTCCAGGAACGCAAGGTGTTTCGTCAGGTCGTCGTCTTCCTCCGGGTACGGCGGTTCGCGTTCGGTGCTTTCGCCGAGCCAGTTAGCCACCGTCCGCGTCCATGCGGGAAACGACTGCCGGCTTCGAGGGCCTGCCCACCGCGCACCCGCTGCAGGTCGTCCTACACGGACCCGTTGTCTACAGGGACAGCGTCTATGAGGCTCTGGCGCAAGCAGGCGACGAGCGGGCAAGAACTGCGGCGTCCATTTTCACCAAAGCGCGGAAGTATGCGGACCAGCGCGAGTACCGGTTCGCGGTGTTCAACGGCGGTAGCGGCGACGAGACCGTCAGTCTGCAAATCTCGGGCATGATGAGAGACGCGTTGAAGCGAGCGGCGGGAACAGACCGAGGAAAGAGTCGTGGAGCAGGCGGAGGAGCCGGAGAGCGGCGAGCTTCTGGCGGGCCCTTGGCTAGAACAGGAGGACGACACGGGAGTCGAGAATCCGGTCATGCGGGAAGCACTGGTGGTCCCGGAACTGACCGAGCAGCCCCAGGGAGATTGCGAGGACATTCGGATTGATCGATGCCCTTGGATTGAAAATCCCCAAGGTGGGTCTGGAATACCGTCGGGACGCAGCAAGCGCGTGTTGGCATGCGGCGCAGTGCATCCGCAACATCCATGCACAGCTGGGCGAAATCGTAGATGCCCTTTGGATCGAACGGGAGAGATTCGTGGTCATTCGACTGAGCGATTCGGAGAAACTGCAAGCGAATGGGCGGATCGTGGTCGCGTCTGGCGGCTCGTATGCCTATTGTCTGCGATTGCCGAACTCGGAGACGACGGGTCATGGAGAGGTCGGGTCAGGCACGATGTTCTTCCCGACCGAGGGTGACATGGGGACATTCGAGAGGTTCGGGTGGCCTAGCAAGGCTCGCGGAGCGCCGCCCCAGGAGAAGTAACGGGCTGGTGTGGTCGCCGATCTATCCGCGGGAAAAGGAGGCAGGTTCTCGGCGAGTTGGAGGCCGGCGAAGGCAAATCCAGCACCCAGGAACGACAGGCCAATCGACGAAAACACACTAGCGCCATTGCCCCAAGTTTCCCACGGTGCGGGAAGGCTGGTGGTGATTCGGAGATCCGCCGCTCATGCCCGACGGCGCCCAAGCGGTGTACTATTGATGAGGCTTCCCCGCACACGCGGGGATGGCCCTGCATCCCCCAAGCCGCTACTATAATCGTGTGCGTGGATTTCCTTCGCGTATTGAAGTGGCATGCTGATGAACAATGAAAATGCGTTGCGGGACGAGATGCTTCGTTTGGCCACAACCGGCGAACGGGGGGAGCCGTATGTTTTTGTCGGTCGGGAACGGGAGCGGCACAAGCTTCTCGCCATGAGCGACAACATGACAAGGAAGCCCCGCGCTGGAGCAACGTGCCTAGTTTCCGGCCCGCCAGGTTGCGGCAAGTCTGCGCTGGCCAAGGAGGCGGCAAAGCGCATTGCCGCACATCAATCGAAAAAGGACAGCGTACTGGTCATTGGTCTGGAGGACGACGGCTTCCTAGTTGAGTTCAATCAGGAAAGCCTGTCATCGGCCATCGGAAGGATGGCGGAACACCTGCTGGGCACATCTGGCATGGAGTGCCGAAGCGTGCATGAACTGGAGTTGCGCGCGAAGGACAAAGGTTTGATTGAAGGGCGGTCTGTTGTCCTGCTCATTGATGAAGTGCAAGGCATAAAGGAAGGCGCAAGCGCAGCGGGCATGCTCAAGCGGCTGCAGTTGCAGGACACCCTGCCCATCCTGCCCATATGCGTCGGCTTGCAGGGATCCAGAATTGCCCTGCACGACGCGGGGTTCCCGTTGCGCCTTTGCCTTGATGGAGACATGCGGCTGGACTGCCTAGCCGAGGACGAGTGCATTTCCTATGTGAATGTGGTGGTCGACGCCGAGTTGGCTTCAAGGGGCGTTCCTCTCGGCAATGCGGTTGACAAGCTGGCGGAGCGGATCGCTCGGGAGTCGGGAGGCTGGCCCACCCACCTGCACAACTACGCGATCGGGATGTTCGAGGCGCTTGGCGGGCAGGACTCCCCCGACCTAGGGGCGTTGGGCGTCGACGCGGCGGTAGCTGGAGGAAACGACAAGAGGAACCGCTACTGCCGCGACGTGGTTGCAATGTCCCGGATTCCCGTCGAGGTGCTCGATGCCGTGCAGGGCGCCATCGCGCCGGGAATGGACAGGCACGACGGCGCGGACCTGCTGCACGACGCGGTGGGCAGGCACGTCAAAGCGAAGCCCCGCTTCGAGAGGGAGTGGGAGCGGCAGTGGGACTCGGACGCCGGGCTGTGCTTCGACTGGCTAATCAATGTGGGCGCGGTCTCCCTCAACCGCGACGACGAACTGACCTGCATGGTTCCTGGATTAAGGTCGCATATCGAAGGCCGGGCGGAAATGCGGCAGGACGTGGGCAGGCTTGGGGGGACGGCACCCAAGCCCTGACAGCCGAACGCCGCATGAAACAAGCGCGAAGCCGCGTGGGGCTGCATTCGGGCGGGCTATAGTGCCGCGGCGCTGACAACAAGGATGCCATTACACTACAGAACGGAGGGCAGCGGCCTGCATCAGGCCCATAAATGCCCTAGTTTTTGACCACTTAACCTATTGATGTACATTGATTTGATTCAGGTGGTTTCACTCCCACAAATTCGGAACAGCTAGCTCAAGCCGTGGATGCTGCAGGGAAGGGAGGCCCCGCGAGCGCGGGGATGAGCCGGCGCCCCTAATTCTGTTCTGGCCCACGCGGCCAACCTCACTGCCCCGCATTCGCATTCGCGGGGATAGTCCCAGCTAGGGCGCCGGGAACAGCCACGAGGCGTCAAAGCCCTCCTACCTCATTGTTTTCAAAATAACTTTTCCTGTCTTGAGCCTCCACCAGCCGCCACTAGGCGCCCCATAGTCCCACCCAAATTGGGGTACGAGAAGTGATAACTGACGGATTCGTCATCCCGCCTGTGAAAGGGCACAGTCCAGCCCAGCGATCACTGCAAGTACGAGGTTGTTGAATCGATTGGGCGCAACGCCGACCGTGTGCTGACGCACGCCGCCGGCTCGTGCGCACGGGGCGGTTTAGCGGCTTGTCATGAGGGAACTGAACGGGGGAGCGAAAGGCGGCAGGTTCTAGACTTCCTCCTGCATCTTCGCTGACAGATCCCTGACTTTGCGGGCCACCTTCTTGTCTGGGTCTCGGCAGGTTAGCGCGGACGCCTTCGCTATCGCCTTCCATATCGAGTTGTCGTTAAACAACAGAACCCTGCCCTCGTCGAAACTCTTCCGCCGCCTCCGTTCCATCGTCCGGTCCTCAATGGAAGCCAGCACAAGGCAACCGACAACCTCGGGCGAGTGCGGGGACAGCCAAGCTTCCACCGCTTCGACATTTGCCCTGATTCTCCGCAGAACTTTGGGGAAGCGCTTCGTCGGAACCCAAGCGTACTTGGTTTCGACGACCCAGACCCGCCCCGGTGTCACAACGAGGTGGTCGATGTCCCCGAGCGTTCGGTCAATCCCATAGACGGAATGTGCCACAGCGCAGCCCGGCACGGTCAGGGCACTCTCGATCACCTGGCCAACGCGGCGCTCCGCGAGCGACCCCTTGAACCATTGGCGGAGCGACCTCCGCTCGTACACCAAGCCAAAGGCGACGGCCAGAAGAGCGGTCGCAATGACCGACCAGCGAATTGCGTCGATGCCGAAAAGGTTCGCGGCCTCCGTCGCCAGCAGGGCGCCAAGGCCGAACGCCATCGCGACGGCCATGCACATGGCCCTCGTTCTGAACGCGACCCGAGTCCAGTCGCCGGCCTCGCTCCTCAGGCGCCACTCCCTGCCCGAGTGCTTCCTCCTTCCCTTCAACGTTCTGCGCGTCGTCGACGTCACTACCGGGAGCAAGGCGCACTCAACGCCAAGGAGACAAAAACGTCCCTTTTCTCGTACAATAAGGAACTGACGTTCATGCCTTTGTCGAGGTGGCCATGCGCCTGTCCGAAGCGGTCCGCGTTCTTGTTCTCGGTGAGGCAAGGGAAATGCCCGTCCTCACGCGCAATGACCTGCGCTGCCTTTTCCCAAAGGATGGGGATGCCAGCTTGAAGGCGGGCATCAAAAGGCTCATTGGCATCGGCCTGCTGTCGCGCGCCGCCCCCAAGGTGTACCTCAACCACATGGTGAACCTGGGCCGCCCGGACATCGCCGGGCGGGTCGCCAATTGCATCCGTCCGCACAGCCTGAACTACCTCAGCTACGAGTCCGCGCTGCGGTACCATGACATGATCGACCAAATTCCCCACATCAGCACCTTTGCCACAACGGGGCGCAACGGGGAGTTCAAGACCTCCGCCGGCACCATCCAATTCACGCACACGCCCGTTCCCGCCGTTGAGATCATGGCGGAGACGGAGTACGTCTCCGACCGGCACTGCCTCATGGCCTCGCCAAGGCTCACCCTAAAGGACACGAGGCGCGCCCGCCCTGAAGTCGTGCTGGCCTACGTGTCCGATGAGGACAGGAAGGATGCCGAACGGGAATGGAACGCGCGCAGGAAGGCGGCCTGAACCGTGCCGCGCTACGGCGGAACCTTGCCGGGGAGTTGCAATCCCGAGATTCCGAACCCCCGCCACCAGCCAGTGCGGAGCGTTTCTCGAAGTCCAGCCCCGACGGCAAGTGGTGATGACGGGTGACGCAGGTTCCGAACGTTCAGCGTTCAAGCAATGTGTTCGAGCGGGCCGCATCGCCACGACTGCGGGCGAATCAGACCATCACCGGCAGGTTGGCGCCGACGCCATCGCGACGGCCATGCACATGGCCCTCGTTCTGAACGCGACCCGAGTCCAGTCGCCGGCCTCCCTCCTCAGCCGCCACTCCCTGCCCGAGTGCTTCCTCCTTCCCTTCAACGTTCATGGCCCGCCGCTTGCCGACCCCGCAATGCTCCCACATTGGTCTCCGGAGATAAACGGCCGCGGTTCGTGAACAGCAATTCTCATTTTGGCGGAGCGAGGGCAACTTGCCCTCGCATTGAATCGAGGGATCCCATCGAGGGCGGGTCGCCCGCTCCGGGGCATTCCTCTAGACATCAGCGAAAATGCCAAAGTGAGAATTGCTGGTTCGTGAACGAATTTGCCTGCCTTTGCTGATATGCTCTCGCGGTGTGCAGGCATGTGTCGGAGGCTGAGGGAATGGAACACGCAGGCATTGGTTTGATTCTTGCCGAGGCGACCGGGTTCCATTCTGGGGGACGCGCTGCCGCCGCCGCGCGATGAGCGGGGCCTCGAACGGCGCGCCTGCCTTGCTCAGCATGGTGGACGTGCGCAAGGACTACGTCACCGGCCCGGTCGTCGCCGAGGTGCTCCGCGGCGTGCGGCTGGAGGTCCGCCGAGGCGACCTGCTTTCGATCATGGGGCCGTCGGGCTGCGGCAAGTCCACGCTGATGAACATCATCGGCCTGCTCGACCGGCCAAGCGGCGGCTCGTACCGGATCAACGGCAGGGAGACCGCCTCGATGGACGACCGCGAGCTGTCGGCCTTGCGCAACGCGAGCATCGGCTTTGTCTTCCAGTCCTTCCACCTGCTGCCGCGGCTGCGGGCCTGGGAGAACGTCGCGCTCCCGCTGGTGTATCGCGGCGCGTCAAGCGCGGCGGCCCGGCGCCGTGCCCTCGACATGCTCGAAAAGGTGGGCATGGGCGACCGTGCGGACCACCATCCCGGCGAGCTCTCCGGGGGCCAGTGCCAGCGCGTGGCGGTTGCCCGCGCGTTGGTCGGTGCGCCGGACATCCTGCTGGCCGATGAGCCGACCGGCGCGCTCGATGCCGACACCGGCGCGGAAATCATGCGGCTGATCGTCGGGCTGAACCAGGCCGAGCGGCTCACCGCCGTGATCATCACCCATGACCGGCGCGTCGCCCGGCAGTGCGCGAGGCGCGCGCGCATCAGCGACGGCCTGCTGAGCGAGGCGGCGGACGGGCCCCCCGCATTGGGGGCGCGGGGCGGGCCGGATTCGGGATGACCGCGCTCCTGCAGGCCAACCTGAACGCCGCGGCGAGCAGCCTGTTCGCCGCCCGGCAACGCAGCCTGCTCGCCCTGATCGGCATCGTGATCGGGGTCGGCTCCGTCATCGCGATGATCTCCATCGGCGTCATCGTGCGCGACGAGTCGCTGCGGCACTTTCAGGACCTGGGCACGGACATTCTCGCCCTTCGCATCGGGCGCGCGGCGCCGCGAATCGCCGCCTTGGTCACGCCCGGCGATGCGTTCGGACTCGCCGCGCTGCCGACCGTCGCCGCCGCCGCCCCGTTCCTGTCGTCGCCGGGACGGATCCCGCTGGCGGGCAGGGACGTCGTGGACGTCACAATAGTCGGGGCGACGGCGGCGCTGCCCCGCCTCGACAAGCTGCGCCTCGCGGCGGGCCGCCACATCTCCGACCTCGACCGCTTTCAGCACTTTTGCGTCGTGGGCGCGGACGTCGCGGCGGCGATGCGTGCGGCGGGCTTCACTCGGATCGTCGGCGAGACGGTCAGGGTGGGTGACAAAGTCCTTACCGTCGTGGGCGTGCTGGCTCGCGTGCCCCGGGGAATGCGCCGCTACGATCCGGACAGCTCGGTCATCATCCCGATCTCCACCGCGCGCAGGCTGTTTCCCCAACCCCACATCCGCAACTTCACGGCGCGCATGAGCCCCGGAGTGCACCACGTCAGGGCTGCCGCCGAGGTTGAGGACTACTTCCGCCGCAAGTCCCGCGACCTTGAGGTCCGGGTGCGCAGCGCCGAACAGCTCATAGAGCAGATGCACAAGCAGATGCGGCTGTTCGCACTGCTCCTCGGCTCGCTTGGCAGCATCTCGCTGCTGGTCGGCGGGATCGGGGTGATGAACGTCATGCTCGTCGCGGTGGCCGAGCGGCGATCCGAGATCGGCATCCGCCGGGCGCTCGGCGCGCGTCGCGCCGACATCCAGGCGCAGTTCCTGATCGAGTCGGTGGTGCTGTCGCTCGCCGGGGGCGTTGTGGGAGTCGTGGCCGGCATAGGGGCGACGTACGGGATCTGCGCCTATGCCGGATGGGCATTCGAACTCTTGATGTCACCCATCGTCTTGGGGATGGCCGTGGCCGGCGGGTCGGGCGTGTTCTTCGGGCTCTATCCCGCCTGGCAGGCGGCACGGCTCGACCCCGTGGCGGCTCTGCGTGGAACCTGAGCGGAGTCCGTGAAGCCCTTCCGTCCGAATGAGCCAAGGGCCGGGCCCACGCGAACGCGCAAGGGCGCGACCGAAGGAGCCGGGCATGGACTCCCGGGCGCGCCCGCGCCGCGAACGCGCCCAGGAGCCGCAGCAGGCGGCGCGGCGGCGGCTAGGTTCCGCAGGCGGTCTTCAGTGTTCCGCTGCAATTAAGCAGCGACTCGACTCCCTCGGGGCCCCCGTGGTAGTCGCTGAAGGTGTTGTGGGGCCCGGATTCGGTCGAGGCGCAGTTGGCCTTGACGGCGCAGTTGTTGACGATGGCGCCGCCCGGAATGTGCGGCTCCGCCTCGATCACCGTGGTGGTGCAGCTTGCGCTCGCGTCCGAGTTGCCCCACGCCGTCTCACAGTTGTCGGTCGTGATCGCAGTGTCACTCGGCGGGCCGGTCTCCTGTGCGAGCGCACCCGGCGCGAGCAGCACAGCAGTGGTCATGGCCGCAAAGACTCCTGTCATTAAACGCATTTGTGATCCCTCCTTACAGGTCGGATGCAGTGTGAAAGGGCTCCCGGCGACACGCCGCCGCGAGCCCGCGAAGCGCTTTGGATGTCCTCAACAGGAGCCGACCTTCAGCGTACCCAGACAGTTCTCGAGATCGTCGGTGTCGTCCTCCATCGTCCATGCGTTCGCGTTCACGTAGTAGTGGTCGGGTCCCAAGGTGGATGGCTTCAAGCACCGTGTGGAAATACGGCAGGAATTGCCGTTCTCCGACTGATAGGTACCTGACAAAGTTGATGCGGAGTGCCACGATGTGACGGTCCCAGCCTCGCAGGTCTGGTAGGCGGTGCTCTCTTCCCACTCCGTCTTACACCCTTCGCTGTCGATGGCATGTGCCCCCCCCGTGAGACCGAAGGCCAACGCGGCGGCCACTGCGAAAAGTCGTTGATTTCTCATCATTCAATTCCCCTTTGAGCTGAAGCGCCTTCGAGGGGCGCTCCAGATGGTTTCTAGACGCAGACAGCAGTATGACCAAAAAAAATATAAAAGCAACATACTTGCGCATAATATGCCGATTGGAACGAATGAAGGCACCGTTTTCCGAGTTATCATGTTCGTCATATGCCCATATCCGCCCATACGACGCTTGAAAAATGCCCGAATCGCGCCGGGCGCAGGCGCCGCCCGTTGCCCGTGCGCACGGGGGCGGCGATCTGCGCCGTCGCCGCGGCGCTGGCCTGCGGTCCCCTGCGTGCGGCGGACGCCGGCGCGGCGCCGCCGCCACTCGAGCTCACGCTCCGCGAGGCGATCGAGGTGGTGCTGCGCAACAACCGCCAGCTGATCGACGCGCGCCTCGACCGCGTGGTGGACCGCTTCTCGCTGCGCCTGGCGGAGAATACGTTCCGCCCGCGGTTCAGCGTGGGGCCCTACGTCCGGCGCACGGGCACCGACGCGGACAGCACCGGCGGGGCGGGCGTCGCGTCGACGGCGTCGGTGGCGGTGCCGACGGGCGGCGAGTTCGCGGTGCAGTTGAGCAATGCCGCCGGCCTCGGCGACGGCTTCGCCGGCGCGCGCTACTCCAACGAACTCGCGCTCACCTTCAGGCAGCCGCTGCTGCGCGGGGCCGGGACCAGGATCGCCACCGCCCCGGTCCGCATGGCGCGGGTGCGCGAGGAGATCGAGGTGCTCGCCCTCGAACAGAGCGTGATCGACGTGGTCTCGTCAGTGGCCCGCAGCTACCGCAACGTCATGCAGGCGGGACGGCGGGTGGAGATCCGCACTGAATCGCTGGAACGCGCCAAGGAGCTTCTGGCGGTGAACCAGCTGCTGGTGCGGACCGGACGGATGGCCGAGCGCGACGTGGTGCAGACCCGCGCCGACATCGCCTCCCGCGAGATCCAACTCCTCGCCGTGCGCAACGCCCTGGAGGCGGCCCGGCTCGCGCTGACCGACATCCTGGACGTCGACAGCCGCACCGAGGTCCGGCTGGCGGACACACTGGGGGAACTCCGCGAGGTGCAGCCGCTGCCGATCGGATTCGAGGAGGCGGTGGACACCGCGCTGCGCAACCGGCCGGACCATCGGCGGGCCGTGCTCGGCATCGAGAACGCCAAGACCCGCCTCGCGGTCGCCGAGAACGCGAAGAAGTGGGACCTCTCGGCGACGCTGTCGGTGAGCTTTGCCGGCGACGACGGGAGCTTCGCCGGTTCGGCGGGGGCGCTCAGCCGGCGCGACTACGGCGCGTGGCTGGATCTGCTCATCCCGCTGGGGCGGGCGGCGAAGGACCTGCAGGAGAAGGATCGGCTGGCGGCGGCCGTCGACCTGCGCAGGGCGCGCAACGCGCTCGCGGACCTGCGCCAGCGCGTCGACATCGACGTGGGCAACGCCATCCGCGAGCTGGAGCTGGCGCGGCAGCAGGTCGGCCTGGCCCGCACGGCGCGCGAACTGGCGCAGGAGAAGACGGAAATCGAGCGGGAGCGGCTGCGCCTGGGGCTGTCGTCGAACTTTCGCCTGGTCACCTTCGAGGACGATCTGGTGGCGGCCGAGGACTCGGAGCTGAACTCGCTGATCACCTACCTGGATGCCCTCACGTCGCTGGACCGAACGCTGGGAACGACACTCCAACGCTGGAACATCGCCATCGACGAGGTGGACCGGGCGCCGGCGCCAAGGGCGGAGGCTGGTCCGCCATGAGCGCGGTGCGGCCCGTTGACGGGCCGGGGCCGGACGACGGCCTGATCTACGAGACGGTGCTCGACGGCGTCGCAAGTGGCGTGGTGTCCCTCGACACCACCGGCACGATCACGAGCTTCAACGCCGCCGCGGCCGAGATCATCGGCATCCGGCGCGAGGCGGCGGTGGGGCACCCCTTTGCCGAGGTGTTCGCCGAACTCGAGGGCGCGGACGCGTTCGTGGACGCCATACTCGACTCCATCTACGAGACGACGGTGGACCGCGTGGTCGAGGCGGCGTTCAACGGCCGGACGCGGACGGTTTCCATCGCAACGCGGTACCTGACGGAGCAGCGCGACGGACGCGAGGAGCGGCTCGGCGTGGTGGCCGTGTTCACGGACATCTCCGAACTCAAGGAACTTCGCGAGACCGAGATCCGCCTGGCCAAGGAGCTTGAGTCCCGGCACGCGGAGCTGGTCGGCGCCTACAACGACCTGGAGGAGACCAACGAGCGGCTGAACGAGGCTTCGCGGCGCATGAACGCGGTCCTGCTCGGCGCGGGGCTCGCGGTGTTGGTCCTGTTCGCCTCGGTGGGCCTGTACTTCTGGAACGCCGGCGCGGAGCCCGCCCCGGCTGCCGGTGCGCCGGGCGGAGCGGCGTCCGCCGAGTCCGGATCGCTGGTGGTGGAGCCGCGCCCCATCGCTTCGAGCATCACGCTCGTCGGGCGCCTGGCGCCGCTGCGCGAGGTTGACGTCACCAGCCCGATCACCGGCAAGGTGGCCGCCGTGCACGTGCGTCCGGGGGACTTGGCCGCCCGCGGCCAGCCCCTGGTGGACATGGACGTGAGCGACACACGGATCGAGTTCCGGGAGGCGCAGGTCGCCTTCATCAAGGCCCGCGACCGGGTCGCGATGCTGGAGAACTGGTCCGAGCAGGCGGACGTGTCGAAGGTGCGCCGGGACTTGACGAAGAGCGGCATCGCGCTGGAAACGGCCAGCAACCGGGTGGCGGAGACCGAGCTGCTGCTCGACCGCGGCATCATCCCCGCCACCGAGCACGAGGCGGCCGAGCGCGAACATCGCAACCGGGTCCTCGACCACCAGTCCGCCGAACAGGACCTGCGGGCGATCCTCGCCCAGGGCGCGGCCGATCTCGATGTGGCGCGGCTCGAGTTCGACAACGCGAGCGCCCGGCTCGAGGCGGTGGAGGAGACCCTGCGCAGGGCCTCCGTCACTGCCCCGGCCGCGGGCGTGGTCATGCGCCCGCAGAGCGGCGACGGCGGCGGGACGTCCGGCGACACCGGCGGCGCGGGCGATGAACTGAAGCCGGGCGCCCAGGTTGACCAGGGCGACCGCCTGTTCACCATCGGCGACCTGCGCGGCGTCACCGTGGTCGGCCAGGTGGACGAGGTGGACGTCACGCGCGTACGGACGGGCCAGTCCGCGAGGATCGCGGGCGACGCCTTTCCCGGCATCGAGCTGCTCGGCACGCTGATCCGCGTCTCCTCGCAGGCGGCCCCCAGTTCGGACGAGCGCCGCCTGCCGCTGTTCGAGGTCGCCGCCGCGGTGGACTCCCTGACGGAGCCGCAGCGCAGCGCGCTGCGCCTTGGCATGTCGGCCACCCTCGAAGTGACGGTGTACGAGAAGGACGCGGCGCTGATGGTCCCGATCGGCGCGGTGGAAACGCACGAGGGGCTGTCCCGGCTGCGGGTCCGCCACGGCGGCACCGGCGAGGTGCGGCTCGTCGACGTCACCACCGGCATCACCACGCTCGACTCCGTGGAGATCGTGGACGGCATCGCCGCCGGCGACGAAATCGTGCTGCCTTGAAGGCGGCTTGGGCCTTCAGGCACTGCTGCCGCGCCACATGCCGCGTCCAATCTGTCGTGGCGCATCCAGCTGTCTCACATACTTCTGTTTGACCGCGAACCCATAGTCGTCCGCCTCCGTGCTCATTGCCTTCATCACCCCGAGCAGAAAGTAGCGGTCCGCATAGTCCACGAAAACTGGCCCACCGCTGTTGCCTGGCAGGACCGTTCCGTCGATGGCAACCAGTCCCTTTCCCTGGCAGTCCATCGAGGGCACCGAAGCGATGGAACCCTTCCTCATCAGCGCCAATCCGTTTCTCCTGTCCTTCATGCCATTTGGGAACCCCGCGTAGAGTACGTCGCTCCCCACACCGATTCTCTGTTGGTCTAACTCATCGAGCATCCCCACCGGGAGCGCCGGAATGTCGTATTCCTTGGTGTCGATTCCCCTCATGTCCAAATTGCCATTTCACCGCTCAGTAGTTAGGTCGGGGTGGTCAATGCGTCCTATCTGTCAGCAACCCTCCAAAGCCCGCTCGGCCTCGATGTCCTCGTCGGCGCAATGCTTGACCATGCTCCAGGCGCCCATAGACAGCATGAGCCGTTCGCATTGCTCGATAATGGGC
>CAZRBP010000045.1:0-20431 GCA_964598305.1 uncultured Pseudomonadales bacterium
GCGAACGATCATTATAGGTATCCCGATGCTATCGCAGCATCCGCCGGCGGCAGGGGAAGCATACTACACTTTGGGCCGGTTTTGCGACACTCTTTGTTGGCTCTTTGTTGGCTGTGTTGGATAGTTGTGTGCCGCTGAGCCGCTCGGCACCGCCGTCGCGTACCCGCCCGCATTTGGGGGGGTCACATCTGAAAGCCAAGAAAATCGGCTGGCGATAGGATGGGGATGCTGCGGAAAGGGGACATGGCGAGGAGGTCGTGGTCGCCGGTTACGAGGCAGTCTGCCCCACCCATCAACGCCGTCTCCAGCATCTTGTCATCGTACGGGTCGCGGCATCCAAGGCGGGCGCCCGTGATCGACACCCAGTCGGAAACGGCGAGAAGCTGCGCGAGATAGGCTTGCCGAACTTCCCGGCCAACATAGCGATCGAACTTCGGCCGGTGAATCCGGCTGCGGAGTTCGTCAAAAGTCTCGTCGGAAAAAAGCAGGGTGCCGTTGCCGCTGCAAATGGCGTCCACGACGCGGCGCGGCCGTCCCGACGCCTGCAGCGCAGCGCTGATGAGGACGTTCGTGTCGATAACCGCCCGTTCAACGCTCATCCGCAAGCAGCGCGGCGAGCCTGGCTTCGGTCAATCCGTTGGCCTCGGCTTCCTGACTCATCGCATCCATAGTGGTGGAAAGGCGTTCCCATGCCGCGCCTTTCAGCCGCTCGTATTGCTGGATGGACAGCATAACTGTGACGGCCCTGCCGCTCTTTGTCACGCAGACAGGCTGGCGTTGCGATGCTTCGAGCAACTGGCCGAAGCGGTTCTTCGCCTCTTTGGCTGCGACTTCGTTCATGGTGGCCATAGTAGCCACAATGGCCACTTGAGGCAACACTTCTGTTGGCTAGTACATGGCCTCAATCAAGTCCGCGTACTTCTCATGCACCACCTTGCGCTTGAGCTTCTGGGTGGGCGTCAACTCATCGTCCTCCGGATCCAATAGCTGGTCGATCAGCTTGAATTTCTTGATGGTCTCCACCCGGGCGAACTTGGCGTTGACCGCTTCGATTTCCCCGCCGATCAGGTCCTGCACCGCCTGGGTGTGGCACAGGCTTGTGTAGTTGGTGAAGGGGACGTCGTGGTCCTGGGCGAACTTGGTGACGTTCTCATGGTCGATCATCACCAGGCAGGTCAGGTAGGGGCGGCGGTCGCCGACCACCACCGCATCGGTGACGTAGGGGGAGAACTTGAGTTGGTTCTCGATTTCACTCGGCGTGATGTTCTTGCCGCCGGCGGTGATGATGATGTCCTTCATCCGATCGACGATGTAAACGTAGCCGTCGTCGTCGATGCGCCCCACGTCGCCGGTGTGCAGCCAGCCTTGGCGAAAGGTCTCCGCGGTCTTCTCCGGCTTGTTCCAATAGCCCGGTATCACGCCGGCGCTGCGGATAAGGATCTCGCCCTCATCGGAAAGCGTGACGTCAACCTCCGCGTTGGCCTTGCCGACGCTGCCAAGGCGGGTCTCTCCGGGCAGGTTGGCGGTGGCGAGGCCCGAGCACTCGGTCTGCCCATAGACCTCGAACATGGGCTTGTTCATGGCCCAGAACCAGTCGATCAGCTCCGGCGCGATGGGTGCGGCGCCAGTGGAAAGCCAGCGGCAGCGGTCAAGGCCCAAGAAAACCAGAATGTTCTTGAATACCAAGAAGTCGGCCGCCGCGCAGGCCAGGCGCAACGGCCAAGGCACTCGGCGGCCCGCTTTGGCAAAGGCCGCGCGCCTCAGGCCAGCCTTCAATGCCAAGCCGTAAGCGAAGCGGCCTAGCGCCGTGCCATCCTTGAGCTTAATGGTAATGGTGGAGTGCTGCTTCTCCCACACCCGGGGCACCGCGAAGGCCACCGTCGGGGCCACCTCCTGCTGGTCCTGGACGAAGGTCTCCGGCTCCTCCACCAGATTGACCACGCAGCCGGACTCGATGCCGCAGAAGGTGTAGAACATGCGCCCGGCCACATGGGCCAGGGGCAGGAAGCCGATCTGCTCGTCGGTGTCGTAAACGCCGTAGATGCGCTGCAGGTTGCGCATCATGAAGATCATGTTCCCTTGGCTGATCATCGCGCCCTTGGGCGGGCCGGTGGTGCCGGAGGTGTAGGTGAGGATCATCAGATCCTCCGGTTCAGCCGCCTCGATCGCCACCTGCCATTGCGCCCCGTGGTCCTCGCCGTAGGCGGCGCCAAGCGCGATCAACTCCGCGTAGCTCATGCACTGCGGGTCGCTGAAGTTGCGCAACCCCTCCATGTCGAAAATGATGATCTTCTCCAGGGTCGGCGTGCGCTCCCGGACTTCGAGCACCTTGTCGAGCTGCTCCTCGTCCTCGGCGAAGTAGAAGCGGGTGCCGCTGTCGTTGATCAGGTAGGCCACCTGCTCCGGGGAGTCGGTGGGATAGACGCCGTTGGAGACGCCGCCGATGCAGTTGACGCCAAGATCAGCGAACAGCCACTCCTTGCAGACTTCGCCGGCGATGGAGCACACGTCGCCGCGCTCAAGACCTAAGGACTTGAGCCCCAATCCCACCAAGCGGGCCTGCTCGCCGTAGCCGGTCCAAGTCGTCTCGTTCCAGATGCCGAAGTCCTTCTCCCTGAGCGCCACCTTGGGGCCCCAATCGGTCACCCGCTTCCAAAAGAGCTGCGGCACCGTGGCGCAGCCGTCAATCGTCAATGGCCCACTCATCGCCAGGTCTTCCTCTGCTTCCAGCGGCGGCGGCCGCGCACGCCTTCGTCCTTCATGCCCAAGTAGAACTCCTGGATGTCCGGGGCGTTCCTGAGCCGTTCGCAGGTGTCCTCCATGACGATGCGGCCATTCTCCATGACGTATCCGTAGTCGCCGATGTCCAGCGCCATCTTGGCGTTCTGCTCCACCAGCAACATGGTGACGCTGCGCTCCCGGTTGAGCCGCACGATGATCTCCGCGATCTCATGCACCAGGCGCGGCGACAGGCCCAAGGACGGCTCGTCAAGCAGCATGAGGTCCGGGCGCAGCATCAGGGCGCGGCCGATGGCCAGCATCTGCTGCTGGCCCCCGGAGAGCACTTGGGCCGGCTGCCGGCCGAACCCCTTGAGCACCGGGAAGTAGCCGTAAACCTGCTCGATGTCCGCGTCGATTTCGCCATCCCGGCGCGAGTACGCGCCCATGCGCAGATTCTCCTCCACGGTCAGGAAGGGAAACACCTCCCGCCCCTCGGGCACATGGCCGATGCCGCGCCGCGCCACCCAGTCCGGATCCCGTGCCTGAATGGCTTCGCCCCGGTACTCGACGACGCCCTTCTGCGGTTCCATCGCGCCGCTGATGGTCTTGAGCACCGTGGTCTTGCCGGCGCCATTGGCGCCGAGCAGACTGACAATCTGCCCTTCCCGCACCGCCATGCTGACGCCGCGAATGGCCATGATCGGGCCGTAGTAGGTCTCGATGTTGCGCAGCGCCAGCATGTCCGTCGTCATCGCTAGTCTCCCAGGTAGGCGCGCTGCACCTGCGGGTGGCCTTGCACTTCCGACGGGGTGCCAATGGTGATCAGCGCCCCGTCCGCCATCGCCAGCACGCGATTCGACGCCCGGCTCACCAGGTTCATGTCGTGCTCCACCATCATGACCGTGACGCCGAGTTCCTCATTGATGTCCTCCAGCCAGAAGGACAGATCCTCGGTCTCCTCGGGATTCAAGCCCGAAGAGGGCTCGTCGAGCAGCAGCAGCCGCGGCCGCAGGCACAGCGCCCGGGCGATCTCGACCATCTTGCGGGCGCCGAACGGCAGTTCGCTGATCGGCTTGTCGCGGTAGCTCTGCAAATCGAGCAGGTCGATCACGTCCTCCACCGATTGGCGCAGGGCCAGTTCGCCGCGCCGCACCGAGGGCAGGAAAAACAACTCCGAGAACAGGTTGCTGCGCCGATGGATGTGGCAGCCAATGAGCAGGTTCTTCAGCACCGTCTCGCGCTCGAACAACTCCGTGTTCTGAAAGGTCCGGGCGATGCCCAGTTCGGCAATGCCGTGGGCCGGCAGCCCAGTGATGTCCTGGCCATCGAAGGCGATGGCGCCCTCGTCCACGTCATAGATGCGGCTGATGAGGTTGAACACCGTGGTCTTGCCCGCCCCGTTGGGCCCAACGATGCTGAACACCTCCCCGGGCTGCACCGCAAACGAAAGCTCCCGCACCGCCTTGACGCCACCGAAGCTCACCGACAGGTTGTCGGCGACCAGCAACGTCATCGCAGCCGCTCCGTGCGCAAGTAGGTCTTCTGGCGCTTGTAGGTGGCCCGGCGGTAGATCGGAAACTCCTCAAAGAACAACCGAATCTTGCGCCAGCGCCCGTACAGGCCGTCGGGTTCGTAGATGAGGAACAGCACCAGGATCAAGCCGAAGACGCCCGCCTCAAGGCCCGGTATCTGGCTCACGACGGGCGGCGCCGCATCGCGCACCAAGGCGATGGCTTGCGGCAGCAGGCCGATGAAGACGGCTCCGTAAATCACCCCGTGCATGGAGCCGAGGCCGCCCACCACCACCATCAGCAGCAACTGGATGGAGGTGGCCAAGGTGAAGGCGTCGGGCGCCAGATAGCCAATCTTGTGGGCAAACAAGCCGCCCGCCAGCCCGGTGAAGGCGGCGGAAATCCCGAACGCCAAGGTCTTGGTGTAGGCGATGTGAATGCCCATGCTCTCGGCGGAGGTCTCCGAATCCCGAACTGCCGCCATGGCCCGGCCGGTCGGGCTGCGCAGCCAGTTGAGTGCCGCCACCATCGACAGAAACAGCACCAGCAGGCAGAGGTAGTAGAAGGCGACCGGCGCCGAGAGGTCGATGCCGAATGCCGCCTTGGGCACCGGCATGCCCCGAAAGCCGCCGGTGACCGACACCCAATGGGACAGCACCTGCTCGACGATCACCAAGAAGGCCAGCGTGGCCACGGCCAAGTAGATGCCGGTCATGCGCAACGCCGGAATCCCAACCGCGATGCCCACCACGCCGGAGAATCCAGTCGCCGCCGCCAAGGCCAGCGGAAAGGGCCAGCCCTGATTCAGCAGCCAAGCGTGGCAGTACGCGCCGATGGCCAGAAAGGCAGCATGGCCGAGGCTTACCTGGCCGGTGTAGCCCACCAGCAGCATCAGCCCGACGCCGGCGATGGCGTAGATGTAAACCAGCGCCATTTCCCCCAACAGGAAACGGTCCAGCGCCAGCGGCGCGAGCAGAACCGCCAGCGCCAGCACGCCGTACCAGAAGCGCTGGCCATTGTGCTTGAACAGGTCGATGTCCTGGGCGTAGGACGTCTTGCGGATAAAGCGCATCGCCTGGCCTCGCGGCGTTAGACTTTCTTTTGCTGCATGGCCGCAAACAGCCCTTCCGGGCGAATCATCAGCATGGCCAGCAGCAGCACGTAGGCGCTGACGTCGGAGAAGCCCGGCCACAGGTAGCGGCCCGCGAACTGCTCCGAGAGGCCCACCAGCAGGCCGCCGAGGATGGCCCCCGGCAGGCTGCCCAAGCCGCCGACGATGGCGGCGGCAAAAGCCTTGATGCCGATGAAGCCGATGTTCGGGTCGATCACCCCGCCCGGCGCCAGCACCCCCGCGCAGGCGGCAAGCACCGCGGCCAGCGCCCAGACCAGGCCGAAGACCCGCTTGACCGGAATGCCCACGTAGAAGGCGGCCAGTTGATTCTGCGACGCCGCCTGCATGGCGATGCCAAGCCGGGTGAAGCGGAAGAACAGGTAGAGCAACGCACACAGCCCCAGCGTGCCGCCCACGACCGCCAAGTCATCACCGCCCACCGTGACCTCGCCAAAGCGCCAGACCGCCGATCCCCAAGGCAGGTCCAGGGTCTTGGGCTCACTGCCCCAGCGTTCCCCGGCAATGGTGCGCAGGACGAAACCGAGGCCGATGGTCAGCATCAGCACCGCAAAGTGCGGCTCGCCGATCATGGGCCGCAGCAGCAGCCGCTCGGTCAAGGCCCCGAGCAACGCCATCACCGCCACGGCGGCCAAAAAGCCCCAGAGGAACGGCCAGCCGAGCAGATTGATGAAGGTGAAGGCGATGAAGGCGCCGATCATCATGATGTCGCCCTGGGCAAAGTTGACCATCTCGGTGGCCTTGTAGATCAGCACGAAGCCGAGCGCGATCAGCCCATAGACGCAGCCTTGGGAAACGCCGCTGATGAGTAGCTGGATGACCTCCACAAAAAACTCTCGACGCCGGAGTGCGCGGCATTCTAACCACTTTCCGCGCCGTTTCGCGCAATGGGCTGATTGCTGCCTCAAATGGCTATGCAGTCACCATGGGATTGTCCTTAGCTTGAGCCGACGCGGCGGGCGGAGACCACGCCGGTGTTGAAGCCGAGCACGTGCATGCGCCCCAGGTAGCGGGCGTGCTCGATCTTGAAGCAGCGATCCATGACCACGTCGAGGCCCGCCTCGGCAGCCAAGGCGGCGCCTTCTGGGCTGTTCACCTCGAACTGCAGCCAGAGGGCGCCCGCGCCGATGGCCACCGCCTCCCGGGCGATGGCGGGCACCGCCGCCGGGGCGCGGAACACGTCCACCAAGTCCACCGGCTCCGGGATGTCGGTCAGGGCCGGATAGGAACGTTGGCCGAGCACCGCCTCCTCCCGGGGATTCACGGGAATCACCCGGTAGCCGTGGCGCATGGCGTAAAAGCCCACGAAGTGGCTGGCCCGCAACGGGTTGGAGGACAAGCCGACGATCGCCACCGTCTTGGTCCGGCGCAGCACCCGCTGCACGACGGCGGGGTCTTGGTAGGCCGCCGGTTCAGCCATAACGCGATGCGGCGACCTGGGCGAACCCCTGTTCGAGGTCCCAGATCAGGTCCTCCGGGTCTTCAATGCCGATGGACAAGCGAATGGTGCCGGGACCGATGCCGGCGGCGGTTAGTTCGTCATCGCCGAGTTGCCGGTGGGTGGTGCTGGCCGGATGAATGATGAGGCTCTTGGCATCGCCGACGTTGGCGAGGTGGGAGAACAGGCGCACGCCGCGAATGAAATCCTGGCCGGCCTCCCGGCCACCGTCGAGATCAAAGCAGAACACCGCGCCCGCTCCCTTGGGCAGGTACTTGGCGGCCAGCCCAGCGTAAGGGCTGCCGGCTAGACCCGAGTGGCGAACGCCCGCCACGTCATCGCGCCCGCTAAGCCACTCGGCCACGGCGCGGGCGTTGGCCACATGCCGCTCCATGCGCAGCGGCAGCGTCTCCAAGCCTTGCATGAACAGAAAGGCGTTTAAGGGGGCCATGGCCCCGCCAAGGTCGCGCAGGGTTTCCGAGCGCAGTTTCATGAGGTAGCCGTAGGTGCCGAAGGTCTCGTGGAAGGCGAGGCCATGATAGGCCGGGGACGGATCGGCGACGATGCCGAACTTGCCGTTCGACCAGTCGAAGTCCCCGGAGTCCACCACCGCGCCGCCGATGCTGGTGCCGTGGCCGCCGATGAACTTGGTCGCTGAGTGCACCACGATGTCCGCACCCCATTCGATGGGGCGGCAGAGATAGGGGGTCGCAAAGGTGTTGTCCACCATGAGCGGCACCCCCGCCTCGCTGGCCACCGCCGCCACGGCCTCGATGTCCAGCACGTTGCCGCCCGGGTTGCCGATGGTCTCGGCGAACAGAACGCGGGTCTCATCACGCAGCGCGGCGCGCCAACCCGCCGGGTCGTCCGGGTCGATGAAGGTCAGCCCCAGGGACAGCTTGCGGGCCAAGTGCTTGAGCTGCGTCACGGTGCCGCCATAGAGCGCCGCTGAGGCGAGCACATGGTCGCCAGGCGTCAGCATCGTGAACAGCGCCGACGACTGCGCCGCCAAACCGCTGGCGAAGGCCACCGCGCCGATGCCGCCTTCCAGATTGGCCAGCCGCTCCTCCAAGGCAGCCACCGTCGGGTTCATGATCCGCGAATAGGTGTTGCCGTACTCCTGCAGGTTGAAGTAGGCGGCGGCCGACTCCGGATCCTCAAAAACGTAGCTTGAGGTCTGGTAGATGGGGACGGCCCGGGCGCCGGTGCCGGGCTCCGGACGCGCCCCGGCGTGAACGGCCCGGGTGTGGAAGCCGAATTCACGGTCGGCGTGCGGGTCTTCGGACATGGCGCCCTAGGACAGCGGGGTAGCAGTCACTTCGGCGGCAACCTGCCTAGAAGTACACCGCGGCGCTGATCCCCCACCAGCGGGGCCGGTTGTAGTACTGCTCCACCATGCCGAATGCGTTCGGGCCGGACAGGTCGAAGGTCTGCACCAGGTGCTCTTCGTCGCCGAGGTTTTCCACGAACGCGTTGAGCGACCAGCGGCCGTCGGCGCTGGTGTACATCAGCGATGCGTTCATCAGCGTGTAGCCATTCTCCTCCACGGTCGGCGCGCCGGTCAGGGAAAAGTAGTGCTTGGAGCGGTAGAGGAAGTCGAACTGGCCCGCCATGGTGCCGCCGAGCACCGGCCATTCGTAGCGCACCAGGCCGTTGAGGTTCCACTTCGGGGATTGCACGGAGGTGGTCTTGGGACGGCCGCCGCCCAGGTCCACCTCGATGTCGTTGTAGGCCGCGCCGAGAACGATGTCCACGCCGCCGGCCGGGGTGATCTGCATCTCAAGCTCGCCGCCGTAGGAGTCGGCGTCGGCGTTGCTGGTGATGGTGTCAACGCCGATGATCTGGAAGGCTTGGTAATCCTTGTAGTCGTAGTAGTAGAAGGCGCCATTGAAGATCATCCGGCCGTCGAGCTGGCGGGACTTGAAGCCCACTTCGAAGGCGTCGAGCTGTTCGGGATCGTAGCTCATCGTTTCATCGTCGTAGTTCCCGCCGCCTAGGGGGAATATCGTCGCGTTGTAGCCACCGCCCTTCACGCCGCGGTTCCAGCTCGCGTAGAGCATGGCGTTGTCGCTCAGGTCGTAGTTGGCCGCCAAGCGCACCGCGAACTCGTCATCCGTCCGCTCGCCGTAGTAGGAGCCAACGGTCGCAATGATGTTCGGGTTGCCGTTGCGCTGCACCGTGCCGGGGATGAAATCCACCACATTGATTGAGAAATCGTGGTCCTTTTCATCGCGAATCCAACGGGCGCCAACAATGCCTGTGAGCCGGTCGGTCAGGCGGCGCTCGACTTGGCCGAAGATGGACCAGGACTCGGTGTTGGTCTCGTACGGGTTGTCTAGGCCTGAAATGGCGGGCGAAGGAATCTCGAACACATAGGTGATGAAGGGTTCCGTTTCCGCGCCGTTGGCATCCTTGACGGTGATGTCGAGATAATAGACGCCTGCCACCCAGTCCATCACATCGGTCGAGCCGTTCACCCGCACTTCCTGGGAGAACTGCTCGGCATCCGTGGAGAGAAAGAAGTTGAAGAAGGGCACCGGCGACGCATCGGAATCCTCGATGTAGTCCCGCTCCACGGTGGAGTAGTCGGTGATGGAGGTCAGGGTGAAGTGCTCCGCATCCCAGTTGATGGTCGCGGTGTAGCCCTCGGTCTCGAGCTTGTTGTGGCCGTCCCGGTCGTAGTCCCCTTCGTACACGTCGCCATCGTTGTCGATGTAGCCGAGCACTTCGTTAATCTCGTTGGGCGTGAACATGCCTTCGACGTTGGCGCTGACGTGCTCGAAGAAGCCGGTGTCGATGTCCTGCTTAGACCGGCGGGCGTTCAGCAGCAGCGAGAAGCTGTCGGTCGGCTCGAACAGCAACTGTCCGCGCACCGCTGAATCGTCGGCGTTGTTCAGCCGCTTGTCGAGCAGCCGGTTCTTGGCGTAGCCGTCGTTGTTGTGGGTGGACAGCGACAGCCGGGCGGACAGCGTATCCGACAGCGGCCCGCCGACGGCACCCTCAAACTTGATCTGGTCGTAGCGGCCCACCGTGAACTGGCCATAGCCCGAGGCCTCCTGGGACGGCTTGACGGTGACGAAGTGGGCCAACCCACCGGTGGCGTTGCGGCCGTACAGGGTGCCCTGGGGACCGCGCAGCATCTCCACCCGTTCCATGTCGAACAGCATGAAGCCGGTGCCGGACATTTGGCTGATGTAAACCTCGTCGAGATAGATGGCCACCGGACTCTCCACGTTGGTGGTGAAGTCATTGGCGGCAACTCCGCGCATGGCGATGGCGTAGTTGGCCTCACCGTTGGGCTGCACCGTCTGCACCCCCGGCGCCATGGCGGTCACCTGCTGGGCGCTGCTGTAGCCAAGCTGGCGCATCTGTTCGCCGGTCAGGGCGCTGATGGCGATGCCGACGTCCTGGGCGTTCTGCTCGCGCTTCTGCGCGGTGACCACGATCTCCTCGATGACGGCCGCTTGGCCCGGCATCGCCACAGACGCGCCGATCAACGCCAATAGTGCTGCTCTTGTCTTCATGGGTTTCTCCTCTCCTGTTGGCCCACCGGCCCGTTCGCGCTGTGCGGCTCGCTGGTTTCCTTGACGAGCCGCAGAAAGTGTTCGATCAGTACATTGCGCAGCTTCCCGGCCCGGGCCCGGTGCGGCCGGTCATGGCCGACGAATACGGTGTGTCCTTCAATGGAGGCGGAAATCATCAGTGCCAGATCGGCCCTGTGGGTTTCGGTCAAGCCGGGATTGATCAAGCCGATCACGTCCACGAGTATCGCCCGGTACTGGGCGTACATCTTCTCCATCTGCTGGGCGATCCACTCGTCCCGATTGGCCAGCACCCAAAGCTCCGGGAAGAACAGCGTCGTCTCCCGGGTTGCCAAGTCGTCAAAGACAAAGCCGAGCACGGCGCGGAACTGCTCCTCCGCATCGTCACTGGCGCCGCGCAGGGTCTGAAACTGGCTGATGTAGCCGTCGATGACGTGCTGCAGGAGGTCGGCCAGGAGGTCGGCCCGGGTCGGATAGTAGTAGCTGAGGTTGCCGGGCGACATGCCGGCCGCCTTGGCGATGCGGCGCATCGTCAGCTTGCTGTGCCCCTCCTCCATGAAGAGCTGTCGGGCCACATCAAGAATGCGTTGCGCGGTCTCCTGGCCGGTGGCGTAGGTCGCGGTTCCGGTCCGACGCTTGCTGTCGCGCTGGGTTTGCATTCGCGTACGATCTAGCGGTTAAATTTGACGGTGGTTGAATCTGATTTAGTACCCTCGTACTATATTGGACGCTTTTAGCGGCTCGATGTCAACCGACTTTGATGTCAAACGACTTTAAGGAGAACGGTTCTTGAAAGGCTCCATACGCGCTTGGCTGGCGCAAGCCGCTGCCCCCGTGCTGTTTGCCCTTGGCCTGGGCGGCGCAATCCCGGGCTTGGCCGACTTGCCGCCGGAGCCCATTCCCAACGTCCAGACCATCGCCACGCCCTATCCGGGCAGCTACGCCGTGGTCCATGACTTCGCCTTCGGCAGCCTCATCGACTCCAAGTTCAGCTTGGTGGACACCGAGACGCGCCGCTTCATCGGCATGCTGAGCGCCGGCCAGTTCGCCACCATCAACTACGCCCGGGGACGCCAGGAGTTCTACGTAGGCGAAACCATCCACAGCCGCGGAACGCGGGGCGAGCGCCAGGACGTGGTCGCAATTTACGATTTCGCCAACCTCGCCCTGGTGGCGGAAATCGACCTGCATCCTAAGCGCGCCAACACCGTGATCAACAAGGCCAATTCCGCGGTGACCGCCGATGAGCGCTTCTTGCTGGTCTGGAATCAGAATCCGGGCACCTCGGTGACCGTCATCGACCTCGACAGCCGCGAAATCGTCAACGAAGTGCCGGCGCCGGGCTGCGCGCTGGTCTATCCGGACGCGGCCCGGGGCTTCATGATGCTGTGCGGCAACGGCACCTTGCTGAACGTCAAGCTCGACGAAGCGGGGCAGCCAGCCAGCGTTGAACCCAGTGCGCCCTTCAACGACATAGACGCTGACCCTCTTTCCGAAAAAGCAAGCAAAATCAATGGTATCTGGCACTTCGTCACCTACGGCGGCGAAGTGCAGCCAGTGGACGCAGAGAGTGCCAAGGCGGTGATCGGCGCCCGTTGGTGGCTCGCCAGCGCCGAGGAACGGGCACAAAACTGGCGTCCGGCGGGCTGGCACGGCACCGCCGGTCATGACTCGGGCCTGCTGTGGGTGGGCATGACGCCGAACGGCTATCCCGGCAGCCACAAGGATCCGGCGCCGGAAATTTGGCTGTTCGATGTGAAGGCCAAGACCCGCCTGGCGCGTTTTGACCTGCGCGTGCCGGCGTTGAGCATCGGCGCATCCGCCAACGACGACCCGCAACTGCTGGTGGTGAATATCGAAGGCCAACTCGACATCTACGATGGCCGGACCGGCACCTACCTGCGCACCATCGGCGCCTTGGGCGAGACGCCCTACATGGTCCACGCCATACAATAGCGCGATGAACCGTCACGCCGCCCAATGCATCGGAGAAGGCCCATGAAGTGGTTGGACAAACTCACCGAGAGCAACGTTCGCAGCATCGCCCAGCGCAGCTCCAGGCGCAGCTTCATCGCCACCCTCGGCGCCGTTTTGGCCGGTGCCGGGTCCTTGCCGCTCCTGCCGGTGGCTCGGGGCAGTGCCGGGGCAGCCGCGGACGCTGGCGCATCCGTTGACGACGTGCCCGCCCAATCCACCGGCAACCCGCAGGATCCCGGTGATCCGACCGACTGCAGCTACTGGCGCTACTGCGGCATCGACGGCTTTCTGTGCGCCTGCTGCGGCGGCACCCAAAACGCCTGCCCGCCGGGCACGGAGATGTCGCCCATCACTTGGATCGGCACCTGCATGAACCCGGCGGACGGCAACAACTACGTCATCTCCTACAACGACTGCTGCGGCAAGAGCAGTTGCGGCCGCTGCCTGTGCAACCGCAACGAGGACGACAAGCCGGTTTATCGACCCCCCGCCAACAACGACATCAACTGGTGCATGGGCACCCAATCCTCGGCCTACCACTGCTCCACCGCCGTGATCCTCGGGCTTGCGCTCGGCGACGAGTGAGCGCGGTGCCGCAACCGCTGTTCCCCAAAGTCCTGGTCGCCAACCGCGGCGAAATCGCCCGGCGCGTCCTGCGCTGCCTGCGCGCCCTGGGCATCCCGTCGGCCGTGGTTTACCACGACGCCGACCGCCGCTCCCCGGCCGTTGCCGAAGCGGACGAAGCCGTGGAAGTCAGCGGCGCCAGCCCCACCGCCGCCTACTTGGACATTGAGCAGATCGTCAGTGCCTGCGTTCGCCTGGGCGTGGCCGCGGTGCATCCAGGCTATGGTTTCCTGGCGGAGAACGCCGCCTTTGCCAAGGCGCTCGCAGACGCCGACATCACCTTCATCGGCCCGAGCGCCGAGGTCATGGAACTGATGGGCGACAAGATCGCCTCCCGCCGCTTCGTTGCCGAGCACGGCTTCCCGGTGCCGCCGTCGGTGGAACTGGCGGCCACCGATGCCGGCTTTGCCCAAGCCGCGGCGGACCTCGGCTTTCCGCTGGTGGTCAAGGCCTCCGCCGGCGGCGGCGGCAAGGGCATGAACATCGTCCGCCAAGCCGATGAACTCGACGGCGCCCTGCGGGTGGCCGCTTCCGAGGCCGAGCGCTACTTCGGCGACGGGCGCATCTACGTGGAGCGGTACTTCACCGACATCCGGCACATCGAGGTGCAAGTGCTCGGCGACGGTGAGCGCGCCGTGCACCTCGGCGAGCGCGAGTGTTCGGTGCAGCGGCGTTTCCAGAAGGTGGTCGAGGAAGCGCCCTCGCCCGCCGTTGACGACGCCATGCGCACCCAGCTCGGCGAAGCGGCGGTGGGCATTGCCCGCGCCGCCGCCTACCAAGGGGCGGGAACCGTGGAGTTTCTGCACACGCCCGAGGGCGAGTTCTTCTTCCTCGAAATGAACACCCGCATCCAGGTGGAGCACCCAGTGACGGAGCTCGTTTACGGCGTCGATCTGGTGGCCGAGCAAGTGCGCATCGCCGCCGGCCAGCCCCTAAGCCTGCGCCAGGATGAGTTGCGGCCGAGCGGCCACGCCATCGAGTGCCGGCTGTGCGCGGAGGATGCAGCCAACGGCTTTCTGCCGGAGACGGGCCGCATCCTGCACCTCAAGGAGGCCGAGGGCGAAGGCGTCCGCGTGGACAGCGGCCTGCATCCGGGCCAGGAGATCACCGCCGCATTCGACCCCCTGCTGGCCAAGGTGGTGGCCCACGGCCCGACCCGGCAGGCGGCCATCGACCGCTGCCTAGGCGCGCTGCGGGACACGGTGGTCCTCGGCGTCGGCACCAACGCGGCCTATCTGGCGGCGATTCTGGCCCATCCGGCCTTTGCCCAAGGCGCCACCGACACCGGCTTCCTCGACCGCCACCAGGCGGAACTGTTGGCCGCACCGCCCACGGACGCCGTCGCCAAGGCATTGGCCGCAGCCCACCTCGCCGACCGCCAAACCCGCCTGGTCGACGCCGCCATGCCCAGCCTGCACGCGGCCATGGGCGCTTGGACCAACTGACTGATGAATCCAACCCACCGCATCGACGGTCACGGCTACTGGGTGCTGCCCCGGCGCCGCGGTGCGTGCCAACGGCTGGAGATCGACGGCAGCCCGCTCGAAGCGAGCCTGCGCTGGACCGGCGACCATGAAGGCGTCCTGACGGTCAACGGCCGCGAGCACCCGGTCGCCGCCGCCCAGGACGGCCCGGTGCTGTTCGTGCACTTGGAGGGCAGAACCTGGCGCATCGAGTGCGTCCGCGGCTTTGCCGACCGAACCGAGGGCGGCGGCGCCGATGGCGGCATTCGGGCGCCCATGCCCGGCGTGGCGGTCGAGATCGAGGTCAGTGTGGGCGATCAAGTCGAAGCGAACCAGCGGCTGGCGCTCATCGAAAGCATGAAGATGCAAACCGAGATCAAGGCGCCGGTGGCGGGCACGGTCCGCGCCGTGCGGGTGGCGCCCGGCGACAGCTTCGAGCGGGGCGCCGTGCTGATCGAAGTGGAGGGCAATCCCTGATGCGTCGAATCGAAACTCGAATCAACCCGAGCAGCGCCTCCTACCGCGCCTTTCGGGCGCACAACCTCAAGGTGGTGGGAGAATTTCAGGCGCGCCAACGCGCCGCCCGCCTCGACCGTCCGGACCGGGACCGGGAGCGCCTCGCCCGCCAGGACAAGCAAATGCCCCGGGAGCGCCTCGAGCAGTTGCTCGATCCCGGCACGCCCTTCCTGGAGTTTTCCTCCCTCGCCGCCAACATGGCCTACGACGGCGGCTCGCCGTCGGCGAGCTGCATCACCGGCATCGGCGTGGTCGGTGGCCGGGAAGTGGTCATCAACTGCAGCGACCCGTCGGTGAAGGGCGGGGCTTGGTATCCGCTGACCGTCAAGAAGATGATTCGCGCCCTGGACATCGCCATCGAAAACCGGCTGCCGGTGGTGCATCTGTGCGACAGCGCCGGCGCCTTCCTGCCGCTGCAATCAGACCTGTTCGCCGACAAGGCCATGGCCGGGCGCATCTTCCGCAATCAGTGCCAACTGTCGAAGCTCGGCTGCAAGCAGCTCGCCCTGGTCTTCGGCCACTGCACTGCCGGGGGCGCCTACATCCCCACGCTATCCGACTACTCGGTGATCGTGGAGGGCACCGGCGCGGTGTTTCTCGGCGGACCGCCGTTGGTGAAGGCCGCCACCGGCGAGGAGGTGACGGTCGATGAATTGGGCGGCGCCCGCATGCACACCAGCGTTTCCGGCACCTGCGACTTCTATGCCGCCAACGAAGCCGAAGCCATCGCCATCGGCCGCGAAGTGGTGATGCAGTGGAAGCAGCGAGAGAAGTTCCCCTTGCAGCGGGAGACGCCCGAAGCGCCCTGGTACGACCCGGAGGATCTCTACGGCATCATTCCCGACGATGTGCGCAAGCAGTTCGACATGCGCGAGGTGATCGCCCGCGTCGTCGATGGCAGCCGCCTGGCCGAGTACCAGCCCGACTACGGCGACACCCTGGTGTGCGGCTTCGCCAACCTATGGGGCTACAAGGTGGGCGTGCTCGGCAACAACGGCGTGCTGTTCAACGACAGCTCCTTGAAGGCCGCCCACTTCATGGAACTGTGCAACCAGAACCGGGTGCCGCTGGTCTTTTTCCAAAACATCACCGGCTACATGGTGGGCCGGGAGTACGAGCGGCGCGGCATCACCAAGGACGGCGCCAAGATGATCATGGTGCAGGCCTGCTCCGAAGTGCCCAAGTTCACGGTGATGACCAACGGCTCCTACGGCGCCGGCAACTACGGCATGTGCGGACGCGCCTTCGACGCCCGGCTGCTGTTCAGTTGGCCGCACAGCCGCATCTCGGTAATGGGCGAGGAGCAGGCCGCCAACACCTTGGTGACCATCAAGGTCGCCCAACTCAAGCGTGAAGGCCTCACCCCCGACGAAGCGGAGCTTGAGCAAATCCGCGCCGACGTGCTGGCCAACTACGAAAACACCACCAGCGCCTACTACGCCACCTCGGAACTCTGGGACGACGGCGTGTTGGATCCCGTGGACACCCGCAACGCCCTCGGGATCGGCATTGAAGCGGCCTTGAACGCGCCATTTGGCGAACCCCGGTACGGGATCCTGAGACTCTAGGCGGCAAACCCAATGACCCACCAGTTCGCCCTGACCTCCGATCAGCAGGCCCTGCTTGAGCACGCCGACCGCTACGGCCGGGAGCGTCTGGCGCCGCTGGCCCCGCGCATGGACGCCGACGAGTGGTGGCCGGACGACTTGTTTCCGGAGTTGGGCGAACTCGGCTTTTTGGGCGTCACCATCCCGGAGCGCTACGGCGGGGTGGGCCTAGGTCTCTTGGAGGCGGGTCTGGTGGCACAGGCCTTCGGCCGTTGGAACCACGCCTTGGCGCTGTCCTGGGTCGCGCATGACAACCTGTGCGCCAACAACCTGCACAACAACGGTTCCGACGCCATGCGGGAGAAGTATCTGCCCAAGCTCTGCTCCGGAGAATGGATCGGCTGCTTGGGCCTCACCGAACCCGGCGCCGGTTCCGACGCCCTAGGCTCCATGCGCTGCCGCGCCGAGCGGGGCGGCGACCACTACGTCATCAACGGCACCAAGCTCTACATCACCAACGGCCCGGTGGCCGACCTGTGCCTGCTGTACGCCAAGACCGAGCGCGGCAAGGGCTCCAAGGGCATCACCGCCTTCGCCGTGGAAGCGGCCTCGCCCGGCTTCGACGTGGCGCAGAAGCTGGTCAAGATGGGCTTTCGCGGCAGCCAGACAGGGGAATTGGTGTTCGACGATCTGCCGGTGCCCCTGACCCAGATCGTCGGCACCGAGCACCAGGGCCACCAAGTCGTGATGAGCGGCCTCGACGTTGAACGGGCGGTGATCGCGGCCATCAGCGTCGGCGTGGCTGAACGGGCGCTCGATCTGTCGCTGGAGTACGCCGCCAGCCGGGAGCAGTTCGGCCAACCCATCGCCCGCTTCCAGATGGTGCAGTCGCGCCTGGCCGACATGTACGTCTGGGTGCAGACCATGCGCACCTTTTGCTGGCAGGTGCTCGCCGAACTCGACCGCACCGATGAATCCCAAGCCGGGCGAGGCGAAATCCACGCCCGCACGGCCGCCTCGGTTCTCTACTGCGCCGACAGCTGCAACCGGGTGCTGGACAACGCGGTGCAGATTCACGGCGGCAGCGGCTACATCTGGGAATCCGAGGTCAACCGCCTGTTCCGCGCCACCAAGATGCTGGAAATCGGCGCCGGCACCACCGAAGTGCGCAAGATGATCATCGCCGAGGAGTTGTTGCGGTAGCGCCTGCGGTATGATGCGGTCATGACTCTGCCGATCGTCACCGAATTCCCCGCCCTCGACGAAGCCTTGGTCGATACCGCCCGCTGGGCGGACGAAGACTGGGTGCACGAGCAGTTCACTTGGCTGCGCCACAACGCGCCCGTTCGCTGGATGGAGCCGAACGGCTACGACCCCTTTTTGTGCGTCACCCGCTACGACGACGTCAAGGCCGTCGAGAGCGACAAGACGCTGTTCATCAACGACCCGCGGCCACTGCTGAGCGGGAAGATCCTGCCCGCCATGACGGAGCAGCTATTCGGGCGCCGGCACCTGGTCCGCTCCCTGGTGACCATGGACGATCCGGAACACAGCCGCTACCGGATGCTGACCCAAGCCTGGTTCCGGGGCGAGAACCTGCGCAAGCTGCAAGGCCGCATCGACCAACTGGCCACCGAGTACGTGGACCGGCTGGCCGGCCTCGGCGGTGAGTGCGACTTCGTCAAGGACGTGGCCGTCTGGTACCCGCTGCGGGTGATCATGTCGATCCTCGGCGTGCCGGAGTCCGACGAGCCGTTGATGATGAAGCTCACCCAGGAGTTGTTCGGCTCATCGGACCCTGACAATCAGCGCTCCTTCGAGCCGAGCGCGCTGGTCGATACGGTGCGGGACTTCGAGGCCTACTTCAGCGAACTCAGCCGCAGCCGCCGCGCCCAACCGACGGACGACGTGGCCAGCGTGATCGCCAACGCCCGAATTGACGGGGAGCCGATTGCGGACCTCGAAGCCAACGGCTACTACCAGATCATCGCCACCGCCGGCCACGACACCACCAGTTCATCCATCGCGGGCGGCCTGTTGGCGCTCATCGAACACCCCGGCGAAATGGCCAAGCTGCGCGCCGACCCCGACGGGCACATGGCCGGCGCCCTCAATGAGATCATCCGCTGGGTTTCGCCGGTGCGCCAGTTTATGCGCACCGCCACCGCCGACTGCACCGTGGGCGGCACGGCCGTCGCCGCCGGGGAGGCCTGCGTGCTCTGGTATCCATCCGCCAACCGGGACGAGACGGTGTTCGAGGCACCCTTTGCCTTCCGCATCGACCGTGGCGGCCCCAACCACCTGGCCTTCGGCTTCGGCGCCCACGTCTGTCTCGGCCAGCATCTGGCGCGCTTGGAGATGGGCGCCTTCCTTAAGGAACTGCTGCAGCGCGTGGATGCCATCGAACTGAACGGCGAACCGCGCTACATCCAGTCCACCTTTGTCGGCGGACTCAAGAGCCTGCCGATCCGCTACCGCCTGAAGTAGAAGCCTCGGCCGCTGCGCGCCGCAGTTGCAGGGCGCTGGTCATGTAGTAATTTCGCCCGGTCGCCGTGAGCAGTTCCCGGGCCAAGGCGTCCAGCGCATCGGCCTTGAGAAGCATGGCGGCAGTATCTTGCGGATCAAGGGCCACCAAGTGGTCGCACAATTGTGCGGTCCATTGGGGGTCCGACGTCACCGCTGCTGCAGCCGCGGTGCGCAGCGCCTCCACGCCGCCGGCCAGCGCCGCAACCCGGCGCGCCTCATCCGCCGGCGAGAGCGGAAACAGGTTCGAGGGGTTGCCGTCAAACCAGCCGAGATAGCCCGTGAAAATGGCGCGCACCGCCCATTCGACGTTGCCGTAGTAGGGCTTGAGGTAGTCCAGTTCGGCCAGTTCCGGCGGCAGCCCGACGGTCTCCACGAGTTCATCCGGGGTCAGGCCCCGGTTCATGCCGGCAATGGTCTGCTCGAATATCGATGCGACGCCGTCCCGGTAGTGAGTCAGCACCTCCGTCACCCGGTCGGCGCCGATCACGGGCCGGGTGTGGCCAGCAACCAGAGCCTGGGGACGCTCTTCGATCATGCGGCTCAGGGAATCGATCCAGGCGCGCACGTCCCGGTAGCCCGTGCCGCGGATCGCATAGAGATTGGGCCAGGACTTGTAGAAGTTGTCGCCCGCAAACAGCACCTTGCGGTCCGCCAGCCAGGCATAGAGCTGATCGCCCGTTTCGCCGTCGGCGGCGACCAGCTCCAAGCGGACGCCGGCCAAGTCCAACGTGGCCCGGTCGCCCGTGAAGAAGTGGGTGGGCCGGTTTTGGGCGGCGAACACGCCGCTTGGGCCACGCCGCTTCGGCCAATAGGCCTGGGCGACGCCGTTGTTGATGCGCTGCTCCCGGTTCAGCAGCATGCCGGCCTGCCGGACGCCGCGCAGGCGTTGCACGGTCAGCCCAGCCTCCGCCAGCCAACGCCCTTCGCTGCCAAATCCCTCCCGCCCCCAGACTTGCGGGCGGCTTTCGCCGACGAAGACTCGGAGCCCGCCGGTGTGGTCGCCGTGCCCGTGGGTGAGCACGATGGCCCGCACCGGCCGGTCGGACAGTTCGCGGAACGCCGCCAACACGCCTTGCGCCGCCGCCTCGTCGATCTGCGTGTCGATGATGATGAGGCCATCATCGCCGACGATCATCGAGGAAGTGGAGACGCCGAAGCCCACGGCCGTGTACACCCCATCGGCAACCTCGATCACCTCCTGTGCAAACTCCGCCTGCCGCGCCTTGAGCAGGCGTTCGGCCTCGCTGGCGGCTGCCGCAGCCCCAACCCAAAACGCTGCTACGGCCAAAAGGCCAAATCTCACTGGCATTCCCTGCGGCATGGCGACCTTCCCTCGAACGAATTCCAACTGATTGAATCCCAGTTGGATTCCGATATCCAGTTCGAGGGCGGGTCGCCCTCGCTCCGAAGGACGCCCGGAGCGAGGGCAACTTGCCC
>CAZRBP010000045.1:20531-22751 GCA_964598305.1 uncultured Pseudomonadales bacterium
TCGAGGGCGGGTCGCCCTCGCTCCGAAGGACGCCCGGAGCGAGGGCAACTTGCCCTCGCCTTGAACCCAGGTCGGTTAGTGAGAGGTCGAGTCGGCATTGAACACCTTGGCCGGCTTTACCGGTTAACATTCGCCGATTGCGCAGGCGGGAGACTCCCTTGAGATTGCTGAATCGGCCACTGGCTTGGGCCACCGGAACAGCGCTTTCCGTTTGGGCCAGCACCGGACTGGCCGCTGAGTCAGCCGGATGGCCCACCTATGGCGGCCAGCCGGGCGGAGGCCATTATTCAGTCGCGGACGAGATCGGGCCCGACAACGTCGGCCAACTCGAAATCGCCTGGACACACAACTCCGGCGACATCCGCGAACGCGACCTCGAGGCCGGCGTCTTCTCCCAAAGCTCATTCCAGGCAACGCCCATCCTGGTCGATGAGACGCTCTACTACTGCTCGCCGTTCAACATCGTCTTCGCCCTGGACGCCCGCACCGGCACCGAACTGTGGCGCTTCGACCCCAAGGTGGACAAATTCGCCGACGCACTCCCCAACTGCCGGGGCGTAAGCAGTTGGCGCTCCGGCAAGGCCGGCTTCTGCGAGCACCGCATCATCGAGGGCACCTTGGACGGGCGACTGATCGCCCTCGACGCCGCCACCGGCAAGCCCTGCCCGGACTTCGGCACGGACGGCGAGGTGGATGCCTCCCACGGCCTGTCCGAACACGACCCTTGGGAATACTCCATCACCTCACCACCGGCGATCCTGGGCGATCTGGCCATCACCGGCGCCATGGTTCTGGACAACATCAGCCTCGACGTGCCCAGCGGCGTGGTGCGGGCCTACGACGTGCGCACCGGCGCGCTGCGTTGGGCTTGGAATCCGGTGCCGCCGGGCATGGCCAGCCTCGACGAGGACGGCAGCTACCGCCGGGGCACCGCCAACGTCTGGTCCATCCTTTCGGTGGACACCCAGCGCAACCTAGTCTTCGCGCCTACCGGCAACACCTCGCCGGACTACTTCGGCGGGCTGCGGGACGGCCTTGATGAATACTCAAGCTCCGTGGTGGCGCTGGACGGCACCACCGGCGAGCGCCGGTGGCACTTCCAAACGGTGCACCACGACATCTGGGACTACGACGTGCCTTCCCAGCCCACCGTGGTGGACTTGCGGCTTGGTGACAGCACAATTCCCGCCCTCGCCCAGATGACCAAGATGGGCCTGACCTTCATGCTCTACCGGGAGACCGGGCAGCCGGTTTGGCCCGTGGAGGAACGGCCGGTGCCGCAACAGCCGGTGGAAGGCGAGTACCTGTCGCCGACCCAGCCCTTCCCCACCCACCTGCCGGCGCTGATCAGCACGCCGATCGGCCCCGAGGATGCCTGGGGCCTCACCTTCTGGGACCGCGGAATTTGCCGGGACCGAATCGCCGAACTGCGCAACGAAGGCATCTACACACCGCCAAGCCTGCAGGGCACCCTGTTTTATCCAAGCAACGCCGGCGGCAACAACTGGGGCTCCCCCGCCATCGACCCCGAACGGCAAGTGCTGTTCGCAGTGACCAACCGGGCGCCGTCCATCGTGCGCTTGACGCCCCGAGCGGAATGCGACGCAGGCGGCAGCGGCGGCGCGCAACGGGGCACCCCCTACTGCGTGCGAACCCGAAATCTCGCCTCGCCCTTGGGGGTGCCCTGCACGGCGCCACCTTGGAGCACGCTGGACGCCATCGACCTAGTCGCCGGCAAAGTGCTTTGGAGCGTGCCCATAGGCACCACCCGCCACATGGCGCCCTTCCCGTTCTGGTGGATCAAGGGCGTGCCCGCGGTCGGCGGCCCAACGGTCACCGCGTCTGGCCTGATCTTCATCGGCGCCGCCATGGAACACAGCTTCCGGGCCTTCGACGCCGAAACCGGCACCGAACTCTGGCGCCACGAACTGCCCACCGCGGCCAACGCAACGCCCATGACCTACCAACTGCCCGACGGCCGCCAATTCGTGGTGATCGCCGCCGGCGGCCACTGGGCGGGCTTCAATCCGCCTGGGGACCACTTAGTGGCTTTTGCGTTACCGGAGAGTTAGCTCCCACAAGCGGCAGCAATTCTCGTTTTGCCGGAGACAAGAGCGCCCCGCTCTCGAATCGAAGCGGCTTCATTCGAGGGCAAGATGCCCTCGCTCCAAGAGTAAACGCCCGGAGCGAGGGCATCTTGCCCTCGCATTGAACCGAGGG
>CAZRBP010000046.1:0-16051 GCA_964598305.1 uncultured Pseudomonadales bacterium
CCCTGCAATGGGCGCCCGGGCTGCCCAAGACCCGCTCCGGCAAGATCATGCGCCGAATTCTGCGCAAGATCGCCGCCAACGACCTGGGCAACCTAGGCGACGTGACCACCCTGGCCGAACCCGCCGTGGTGGACGACCTGATCGAAAACCGGGCGGGGAGCGAATAGCTCTACAGCTTGTCGACGATCATGGCGCCCACGATGCCCGCCATCCCCACCGTGATGGAGAGCGTCAGCGTAAACAGCCGGGAGGTCACGGCCCGCAGTTCCGTGCCGAGGGCTTCAAACTGCTTGTTCATGTCCAGCCTCAGGTCATTGAAGCGGGCATTGGTGTCCGACCGGTGATCTTCGAACCGGGCATTGGTATCCAACCTGTGATCCTCGAACCGGGCGTTGATGGCCGCTGTCTGTTCCCTGAACAGGGCCTTCATCTCCGATGTGTGTTCGTCAAACGCCTCGCGCAGCATGTCGGGCGTCACCGCGAACTTCTCGATGGAGTTGGCGATGGCGCGGATGGTCGCATCCGCTTCGCGCCGCTCGAACCCCGATGCTTCAAGGCTCTTGGTCATCGCCCCGATTTCCTCGACTGCCTGCCGCATGAGTATATGCCTCCTAGACCGGGTTGGGAAAACACCATCTAACCCGGCGTTTTTGAGGCTGTCTGTAGGCTAACTCCGCACTTCTTGTGGGAAATCGACGCCTTGTATCCGCAAATCCACCCCCCGGGGCGGAACGCCGACCGGGGGAACAGCCGCGAACCGCGATCGGCTCGAGGGCATCCTGCCCTTCCATGGAACAAAATTGCAAGTGGTTGATTTCAAATCGGATTCTGATGCCTAGTTCGAGGACGCCCCGCCCTCAATGACGCGAGGTGCCGTATGTCCACGTAATGGGCGAGCTCATGCTCAGGTCCAGCCCGCTTCAGTCTTCGGGCTCTGGCCCCCCATGTTCCGTGCTGTTGCGATCTTCCACGATTTGCTGCTGCAAGGATGCGAGGGAACCCACCAACGCCAAATCGTGCACACCACCAACCGCGCTCCAAGACCGCATATCCACGCCGTCCTCGAAGATCGCGCAAAACGCATAGGCAACGACGGGGTTGTCGTCGAGATCGTCGTCGACCGACTTGATGAGATCTGCCAACTCCTGGTTGAGAAACGCATCACTGCGGTCGAACCTGACGATCTTCATGCTTGACTGCCTTGGTCGCGCTTCTTCGTCCGTACCGCGAAATCATCCGCCTGCTGACCAGCGTTCTCAACTATAGTCCGCATATTACTCGCGTGATTCGAACCGCTATAGCTCGTCTCCACAAAGAACCTTCCTGTCCTGCGGGATTGTCTGAATGGTTTGCCGTCGCTGTGCGTCGGTTGCGCCGCGACAACATATCTCGTCCCCGCCCCCCCCTGCGCTAATCGGCAAGCTCGCCTCCGTTAGGTGACCGCGATCTACCAACCACTGTGTGAGTTTTTCAACGAGTTGTGCCCAACTCGTAGCCACGTGGGCCTCGCCGGACGGCAGACTTAGCTGTTCCGGCTTCTCGCCACCCTCCGGCGCAAGTTCAGACAGTGGTATCCAACCGCCCGAGAGATCGCCTTGGCTTGATGAGGCCGCCGTCGACTGACGCGGTTCAGGCACGTCGGCAGCGGCTCTAGGCATCGGCACAGATTTAACCGGCGCAGATGCGCCCTCGACGAATCTCTGGCGCCAAAGGCTAAGCGCCATTGAACACACCTCGATCGGCGAATCCGACGCAAGGTCGAATCTCGCAATCTTCTTCTCCTCCAAAGCAACCGGCCTATGAGTCTCGTAGAGAATCCAACGACTCCCATCTGTCACTGCGAAGTGCTTGTATCCATCCTCCGTGCAGTACTGCACCGCCTGACGCGCGGCGTCATCAAGCGATTCACCCAGTTTCTTCGCTTCTACGATGACCACAGGAACGTCACCGCCAGCAAACAGTGCATAGTCGGCTGGCTTTCTCGGTTCGGATGGAATGCGGTACTCTGGGACTACTTGCATAGGGTTCTCGGTATCCCAGCCCAAGGCTCGAAGAAGCGGATCAATCAGCACCGACCGCGTCAATGCCTCGTTTCCCCGCAGCGCCACTTGGTGCGAGCCAATTCGTTCGCGCAACGTCCCGATCAGCTTCAGCAAGTCGTCCACAGCACTCCCCTCCCTACGCCGATTCCGCGTAGTTCTCCACCTCCTTCATGCTTAGCTTGATGCGGCCGCGTTGGTCGATGTCGAGCACCACCACGTCCACGTTCTGGCCTTCCTCGAGGTAGTCGGTGACCTTCTCCACCCGCTTGTCGGCGATCTGGGAGATGTGGACCAAGCCGTCCTTGCCCGGCAGGATGTTGACGAAAGCGCCAAACTCGACGATGCGCGCCACTCGGCCGTTGTAGATCTTGCCGATCTCCGCCTCGGCGGTGATTTCCTGGATGCGCGCCACCGCAGCGTTCATGCCTGCGGCGTCCTCGGCGTAGATGCGCACCGAGCCGTCATCGTCGATGTCGACGTCGGCGCCGGTCTCATCGACGATGGAGCGAATGGTCGCGCCGCCCTTGCCGATGATGTCGCGGATCTTGTCCTTGGAGACGTGAATCACGGTCATCGAGGGCGCATGCTCCGAAATCTGCTCCCTGGAGGCCGGGAGCACCTTGTTCATCTCGCCCAAGATGTGCATTCGCGCATCGAGCGCCTGCAGCAACGCCTCCTCCATGATGTTCTCGGTGATGCCGTCGATCTTGATGTCCATCTGCAAGGCGGTGACGCCCTGCTCGGTGCCGGCCACCTTGAAGTCCATGTCGCCGAGATGATCCTCATCGCCGAGAATGTCGGTCAGCACCGCGTACTTGTTGCCGTCCTTGACCAAGCCCATGGCGACCCCCGCCACCGGACGCTTGATCGGCACGCCGGCGTCCATCAGGGCGAGGGATGATCCGCAGACGCTGGCCATGGAGCTGGAGCCGTTGGACTCGGTGATTTCCGAAACCACGCGCAGCGTGTAGGGGAAATCCTGCTCATTGGGCAGCACCGCGCCGAGCCCCCGGCGCGCCAAGCGGCCGTGGCCGATCTCGCGCCGCTTGGGGCCAGTCATCATGCCCGCCTCCCCCACCGAGTACGGCGGGAAGTTGTAGTGCAGCAGGAAGTGGTCCTTGTAGGTGCCCGGCAAGCCCTCCACCAAGGCGGCGTCGCGCAGCGCGCCGAGCGTGGCAGTGACAACGGCCTGGGTTTCGCCGCGGGTGAACAGCGCCGAGCCGTGGGCTCGGGGCAGCAGGCCCACCTCCACCGAAATCGGCCGCACGGTACGCAGGTCGCGGCCGTCGATGCGCGGCTCGCCGTTCAGCACCCGGCGTCGAACCAAGTCCTTCTCGACCTTGCTGAAAACGCCGGCAACCGCTTCCGGATCGGCCTCCGCGGACTCGCCGCCCGCCAGTTCCTCAACCACCTGCTCCTTGAGAGCCCCGACCTCGGCCAGCCGCTGCACCTTGTCGGTGACCCGGTAGGCATCGCCGAGGCGGCCCTTGGCAACGTTGGACACCCGCTCAACGAGCGCCTCGTCAACCGGATCGGGAGTCCAATCCCAAGCCGGCTTGCCGACCTCGGCAGCCAATGAGGCGACCGCTTCGATCACCACCTGCATTTCCTGGTGGGCGAACAGCACGGCGCCGAGCATCTCATCCTCCGAGAGTTCCTTGGCTTCGGACTCAACCATCAGCACCGCATTGCCGGTGCCGGCAACCACCATGTTGAGCTGCGAGTCCTCCAGCGCCTTGTAGCCCGGGTTGAGCACGTAGCGATGGTCCTGGTAGCCGACCCGGGCCGCGCCGATCGGCCCCGCAAAGGGAATGCCGGAGAGGGCGAGGGCGGCGGAGGTGCCGATCATGGCGGCGATGTCGGGGTCCTGGTCCTTATCGGCGGACATGACCGTGGCCACCACCTGCACCTCATTCATGAACCCCTTGGGAAAGAGGGGCCGAATGGGCCGGTCGATGAGCCTCGACGTGAGGGTCTCCTTCTCGGTGGGCCGCCCCTCGCGGCGGAAGAAACCGCCGGGAATCTTGCCGGCGGCGTAGGTCTTCTCCTGGTAGTTCACCGTGAGCGGGAAGAAGGCGGCACCGGGGCGCCCCCTCGTCATGCCGACGGCGGTGGTCAACACCACCGAGTCGCCCATGGTGACGAGCGCCGAGCCGCTCGCCTGACGGGCAACGCGGCCCGTTTCGATGCGAACCTGCTGGCCGCCAAACTGAAATTCTCTTGCTGTTGGATTCAAAATGTTCTCCTTCCAATGCTTTTCTTGCTGTTTCTAGCTCTGCTGTTGCTGTAGATGGCTAGCGCCTGAGTTGAAGGCGCTTGATCAACGCTTGGTAGCGCGATCGATCCTTGTCCTTTAAGTAGTCGAGCAGCTTGCGCCGCTGGTTCACCATGCGAATCAAGCCCCGGCGCGAATGATGGTCCTTCTTGTGCGCCCGGAAGTGCTCCTGCAACGTGTTGATGTTGGTGGTCAGCAAAGCCACCTGAACCTCAGGTGACCCGGTATCGCCCTGCTGGGTTTGATACGCCTTAATGACCTCCGCCTTGGTTTCGGCTGACAACGCCATGTTGTTTCTCCAAATATGCTCAATTTAGGTTAAGCAAGGCCCGCCGCGCATATTTGCAGCCGTGCCTTGCATTTTTGGCCCCAACCTCTAGGGCAGGCCCAATTTCTGAAACGTGAATTCGTGCACCCCTATGCTTGGCTCACCAACCGGCGAGGCGCGATGCGCCCGTCTTCAAGCACCTCCCCGACGCCGAGAAAGCGTTGCGCCGACTCGTTGGCTTCGCCGCATTCGCCGGCCTGTGAAAGCCGCACCCAGCCGCTGGTGGGGGCATGGGGCACCATGACCGGCTGTCCGTTGCGCACATGATAGGCGGCGGCGGGCGGCAAGCGAATGTCCGGCCATTGGCCCACCGTGCTCGACACCGGCAGCAGGAACGGATCCAGCGAGCCTTGCGCCCGCGCCTGCTCCAACGTGTCAAAGGTGACCAAATCCTCTTCGCCGTATGGACCGGCCTGCAGGCGGCGCAACGCCGACACATGAGCGCCGCAGCCGAGCCGCTCGCCGAGCTCCTCGGCGATGCAGCGCACGTAGGTGCCCTTGCTGCAGTGAATCTCCAATTCCACCTCATCGCCCTCGAAGGCCGTCATTTCGTTGGAGTAGATGGTGGCGTCACGGGCCTCGCGCTCCACTTCGATGCCTTGGCGGGCCAGCTTGTAAAGCGGCTGCCCCTTGTGCTTGATGGCGGAAAACATGGAGGGCACCTGCTTGATGGGGCCGCGGAAATGCGCCAAGGCGCTCTCCACGTCCGCTCGGCGAACGGCGGCCGCAGACCTTGAGCAGAGCACCTTGCCGTCCGCATCACCGGTATCGGTGGCGACGCCGAGCTTGATGCGCGACCAATAGCGCTTGTCGGAGTCGAGCAGGTAGCGCGAAAACTTGGTTGCCTGTCCGAAGCACAGCGGCAGCACGCCGGTGGCGAGCGGATCCAGGTTGCCGGTATGGCCCACCTTGCGTGCCCCGAACAGGCGCTTGGACTTCTGCACCGCGTCGTTGGAACTCATAGCGGCGGGCTTGTCGAGAACCAGCACCCCATCGACGTCCCGCCCCCGGCGGCTGCGCCTAGACATGGCCAGCACCCGTCTGGTCAACCCCGACGGCCTGGTCGATCAGCCGTTCGAGCCGACGGCCGCGCTCCACCGACTCGTCGTAGTGAAAGCGGGGCCTCGGCGTAGTGCGCATGCGATGGCGCTTGGCGAGCTTGGAGCGGAAATAGCCCGAGGCGCCGTTTAAGACCGCCACCAGCGCCTCTTGGTCCGCCGGCGACCCGGACGGCATGGCCGACACGTAGACATCCGCAAAAGCGAGGTCGCGGCTGACGCGCACATCGTTCACGCTAACCATGCCGATGCGCGGATCGCGCATCTCGAATTGAATGATTCGGGCGATTTCCTCGCGCGCAAAGTCAGCCATGCGCAGATGGAGTCCGGCTTCAGGCATGTGCCGCTGCGGGAGCCTGCGCCCTCAAAGGGCGCGCGCGAACTCTTGCGACTCGAAGACCTCGATGAGATCGCCGAGCCGGACATCGTTGTAGTTGCGCACCCCGATGCCGCACTCGGTGCCATGGCGCACTTCGGTGACATCGTCCTTGAACCGCCGCAAGGACTCGAGTTCACCCTCGTAGATCACCACGTTGTCACGCAACACGCGAATGGGCTTGTTCCGATGCACCGTGCCCTCGGTCACCATGCAGCCGGCAATCTGGCCCAAACGCGGTGAGTTGAACACGTCGCGCACTTCGGCGACGCCCAAGATCTCCTCGCGCACCTCCGGCGCCAGCATGCCGCTGAGCACTTGCCTCACGTCGTCGATCAATTCGTAAATGACGCTGTAGTAGCGCAGGTCCACGCCTTCGGATTCGATGATGTCCTTGGCGGCGCCATCGGCGCGCACGTTGAATCCGAATACCGCGGCCCCGTAGGTGAGCGCCAAGTTGATGTCGCTTTCGGTGATGCCGCCGACGCCGGAGCCGAGCACGTTGACCGCGACCTCATCGTTGCCGAGCTCCGCCAAGGCCTGCACGATGGCCTCCAGGCTGCCCCGCACGTCCGCCTTGACCACCAGCTTGAGCACCCGCTTTTCACCCTCGCCGAGGCTGGCGAACATGTTGTCGAGCTTGGCCGCCTGCTGCATTGCTTGACGCTGCTCCTGGGTCTTGTCGCGGCGAAATTCCGCCAATTCCCGAGCCGAGCGTTCGTCGGTGACTGCGGAGAAGGCGTCGCCGGCGGCCGGTGTGCCGTTCAGCCCGAGCACCTCCACCGGCTCCGAGGGCCCGGCACTCGACGCCTGCTCGCCCTGATCATTGAGCATGGCGCGCACCCGGCCGTGATGTTCGCCGGCGATGATGATGTCGCCGCGCTTCAAAGTGCCGTTTTGGACGAGGATGGTTGACACCGGACCGCGGCCGCGGTCGAGGCGAGACTCCACCACCACGCCCCGTGCTTGAGCGTCGGGCACCGCCTTGAGCTCCAAAATCTCGGCCTGCAGCAGCACCGCTTCGAGCAGGCTGTCGAGGCCTTCGCCGGTCACCGCCGACACGTTGACGAACTGGATGTCGCCGCCCCAGGCCTCCGGCGCCACGTCCTTGGCCGCCAACTCCTTGGTGACCCGCTCCGGGTCCGCACCTTCCAGGTCCATCTTGTTGATCGCGACAACGATTGGCACGTCGGCGGCCTTGGCGTGTTGAATGGCCTCCTCGGTCTGCGGCATGACGCCATCGTCGGCGGCGACCACGAGAATGACGATGTCGGTCACCCGAGCGCCCCGCGCCCGCATGGCGGTGAACGCCGCATGGCCCGGCGTGTCGATGAAGCAGATGCGGCCGTGGTCGGTGTCCACGGAGTAAGCGCCGATGTGCTGGGTGATGCCACCCGCCTCGCCGCTGACCACCCGAGTGTGGCGAATCTTGTCAAGCAGCGACGTCTTGCCGTGATCGACATGGCCCATCACGGTCACCACCGGCGGCCGGGATTCCCCCTCGCCTTCGATGCGCAGGGACTGCTCGAGTGCCTGCTCCATGGCGTCCTCATGGATGAGCTTGACCTTGTGGCCCATCACTTCGACCACCGTGGTCGCCGTATCCTGGTCGATGGCCTGATTGATGGTGGCCATCAAACCCAAGTCCATCAGCGTCTTGATGACTTCACCCGCCTTGACGGTCATGCGCTGGGCGAGTTCGCCGACGGTGATCATCTCCGGCACTTCGACTTCCCGCGCGATGAACTCGGTAGGCTTGAATTCGCCGCCCTGCTGCTCGACCTTGATCGGCGCATGGGCGCGGCGGATTTTTCGGCGCCCGCGGCGCTCCGACTTCAGCGACAGTTCCCGGCGTCCCGTTCGGCCCTGGCCAAATCCGTCCCGGTTGGAGCGGTCCCGCTCCTTGCCCTTGACCCGCTTGCCCGCCTTTTCCGTGGCTTGAACCTTGGCTTGGGCTTCGGCGGCCGCGACCTCCGGGCTGATGGCTTCCTTGGCTGCCCGGCCGGTCGGCCGGCTCGCCGGCTCCGCCTCCTTCAGCGCCTTGGCAGCCTGCTCCTCCTGCGCGCGCTCCTCCTCCTGCCGCTGTCGTTCAGCCTCCTCCGCCTTACGTTCCGCCGCACGGCGCGCCTCCTCTTCCGCCTCCTTGCGCAGCTGCTCCTGCTCACGGATGCGCTGCGCCTCAAGCTCCGCCGCAGTGGGTTCGCGAACGGCTGGGGAGGCGGGCGCCGCAGCCTCCTCGTCCGGCTTGACGTAGGAGCGCCGGCGCATCACCTCAACCTTGACCTTGTGGCCGGTGCGGCCTTGGCTCACCGCCTTCACGGTGCCGACCGAACGGCGCTTGAGGCTGATCGTGCCCCGCGGTTTCAGGGTGGCGCCAGCGCCGTGGCTGCTGCGCAGATGGGCGAGCAGGTCGTGTTTCTGCTGTTCGGAAACGCTCTCCTCGCCACTGGTGTGGGGCAGCCCGGCATCCGCCATCTGCTTGAGCAGACGCTCCACCGGGGTTTTCACCGTGGCGGCGAGTTCCTCGACCGTAACATCAGCCATTGACTTTCCCTTGCGCCCCTCAGACCCCGTTGCCGACGCCTTCGACCGATTCATCCTGCGCGCCGCTTTCCGCTTCCTCAAACCAGGGCGCTCGGGCGGTCATGATGAGCTCCGCTGCCCGCTCCTCGTCGAGGTCGTCAAGCATCTCCAACAATTCCCCCACCGCCAGCTCCGCCAAGTCCTCCATGGTGAGGATCTCGTGTCCCGCCAAACGATAAGCCAGATCGCGCTCCATACCCGCCATGTTCAGCAGGTCTTCAGCCGGCTCACGGGCCTCCTCGCTGGCAATCGCCCGGGTCAGCAAGGCGTCCCGAGCCCGGTTCCTGAGTTCCTCGACGATTTCCTCATCGAAGCCCTCGATGGCGTTCATTTCCTCCTCGGCGACGTAGGCGACCTCCTCCAACGTGGTGAAGCCTTCCTCGACCAGCACCGTGGCAACGTTCTCATCCACGGATAGGGACTCCATGAAGTCCTCCACCATGCGCACCGCCTCGGCCTCCTGCATGTCGGCCGCTTCCTGCTCGGTCATGATGTTCAACGTCCATCCGGTCAGGTCGCTCGCCAAGCGGACGTTCTGGCCGCCCTTGCCGATCGCCTGGGCCAGCTTGTCTTCGGCAACGGCGATGTTCATGGTGTGGGCGTCTTCGTCGATCTGGATGTAGGCGACCTCAGCGGGCGCCATGGCGTTGATGGTGAGTTGGGCGGGATTGTCGTTCCAAGGCACGATGTCGATGCGCTCGCCAGCCAGCTCTCCGGAGACCGCCTGAACCCTGGAGCCGCGCATGCCCACGCAAGCGCCCACCGGGTCGATGCGCCCATCGTTGGTGCTGACCGCGATCTTGGCACGGGAGCCCGGATCGCGCGCCGCGCCGCGAATTTGAATGATGTCCTCCGAAATCTCCGGCACTTCGATCTTGAACAGCTCCGCAAGCATCTGCGGGGAGGTTCGGGACAGAATGAGCTGAGGGCCGCGGTTTTCGGGGCGCAGCTCCACCAGCATGGCCCGCACTCGCTCGTTGACGCGGAAGGTTTCCCTGGGTATGAGATGTTCACGGGTGAGCAGGCCCTCGGCGTTGTTGCCGAGATCGACGATGACGTTGTCCCGGCCAACGCGCTTGACGGCGCCACCGACGAGTTGGCCGACCTTGGGGGTGTACTCCTCGAAGACGCGCGCCCGTTCCGCCTCGCGCACCTTCTGCACGATGACCTGTTTCGCCGTCTGCGCAGCGATGCGGCCGAACGCCACGGATTCAACGGGCGCCTCGATGGTGTCGCCGATTTCGAGCCCGGCAGCACGGGGGTCGTCCGGCGTGAGTTCGGCAGCCGGATTGAGCGGCTCCTCGAGTTGCTCCACATCCACCACGGTCCAGACCCGGAAGGTCTCGTAGTCGCCCGTTTCCCGGTCGATGGCAACCCGGAACTCCGCGTCCTCATCGTAGCGCCGCTTGGTGGCGCTCGCCAAAGCGCTTTCCATGGCGTCAAAAATGACCTCCTTGGAAACGCCCTTTTCCAGCGAAGCCCCTTCGATGGCCTGAAAAATCTCTTTCGTCATTCTCTTGTTACCGCAGTTACCGCGCCCTTACCGACCCATGCCGCTTCATTGCCAAAATTCGCTCGGAAATTAGTCAAACGTCGGAACCACCCGCGCCCGTTGGACGTTCTCCAAGGGCAGCACATACTCCTCATCCTCAATCCGCACCAGCGCCTGGCCGTCCTCGACGCCCGCCAACAACCCGACGAACCGCTTGCGGCCCTCAAACGGGAAGTTCAGCCGCACATCCACCGTTTCGCCGACGTGGCCAGCGTATTGCTCCGCGTTGAACAGAATGCGGTCAAGGCCGGGCGACGACACCTCGAGGTCGTAGCTGCCGCCGATCACGCCTTCAAGGTCCAACAAGTCGCTGAGGTCGTGGCTTACCCGCTCGCAATCGCCAACCGACACGCCACCGGACTTATCGATGTAAACCCGCAGCCGCGACCGCTTGCCAGCCGCCTGGTACTCCACGCCCCAAATGGCGCAGCCAGCCGCCGCAACCGTCATCTGCACAAGGTCCTCAATTTGCCGTTCCGTTCGATTCACAGTCCACCAACAAAAAATGGGCTAGACCCCCCTGCCGCGCCAGCTCCAATCGCAAAGGCTGCCACGGCTTTCGGGTCACGCCCATCTTCAAATTCAGCCCAACGAAAACAGGCGACCTCGCCTTACGGGCAAGCCACCTCAAGGACCGCCATCACCGGCCCCACCGCCCTAACCACTATGGCGGCGAAACCTACTAAAAGGCCCCGGCCAAAAAGGCCCGAAACCGGGCCTTTCCGCATAGGGGCCTCATTTGCGCGCCGCCCTGCCAAACAGGCGGACAGCGCACCTGCATCCTTTGGTAGCGGGGGCAGGATTTGAACCCACGACCTTCGGGTTATGAGCCCGACGAGCTACCAGACTGCTCCACCCCGCATCAGCAAGGGAGCGGATTATAGGGACGCGACACGCGCCCTGCAAGCGCGGACCTTGGCCCCAAAGGGCCAAGGTTCGCGCTTGGACTCCAACGAATATGGTGCCGAAGGCGAGACTCGAACTCGCACGGGCTTACGCCCACTACCCCCTCAAGGTAGCGCGTCTACCAATTCCGCCACTTCGGCACGGTTGCGCGGTGATTTACGGACTTACACGTCAGGAATGCCTGAATCTAATTCCTCGTCGTCGGAAGTCAATGGCTCGGAGGACTCGACCGGGTCGGCGACGACGGGCACACCAACTTCCTGCAGCCCGGCGGCCCGCTCCTTGGCGAACCAAGCCAAGCCGAAGGAAATCACGAAAAAGCTGACCGCCAGCCAAGCCGTAGCCTTGACCAGAAAGGACGTGGAGCCGCTGCTGCCGAACATCGTGTTCGACGCACCGGAGCCAAACGCTGCCCCGGCATCCGCCCCGCGGCCCTGCTGCAGAAGCACCAAGGCGCCCAAGGCCAATGCAATCAGCACCAACAGCATCATCAATACGGTTTCAAAGGTCGTCATGTCCACGATTGCCACTCCTGTCCTATTCGCACCCCGCCTTGGACCCTCAGGCTGCGGCAGCCACTATGGCCAGAAAGCTCTCCGCCTGCAATGAAGCGCCGCCGATCAGCCCGCCGTCTATGTCCGGCTCGCTGAACAACGCGGCAGCATTATGCGGGTTGACGCTGCCGCCGTATATCACCCGGATCGACCCGGCCAGCGCGGCGTCCGCGGCGCCAATGGTCTCCCGAATCAGGCCGTGCATGGCCGCCGCCTCATCCGGCGCCGCCGTCTCGCCGGTGCCGATCGCCCAAACCGGCTCGTAGGCAACCGCGCCTTGGGCGACGCCATCGACGCCAACGGCCTCAATCACCGCCTGAACCTGCCCCGCCACGACCGCCTCCGCCTCGCCAGCCTGCCGTTGCGCCAACGTCTCGCCAACGCAGAGGATGGGCCTTAAGCCCACGCCAAGCGCCGCACCGAACTTGGCCGCCACCAGCGCATCGCTCTCGCCCTGTTCGCTACGGCGTTCGGAATGCCCGGTCAGCACCCAGCGCCCGCCAAGGTCGGCAATCATGGCAGCGGAGACCTCGCCGGTATGGGCGCCCTGGGCCGCCGGATGCAAGTCCTGAGCCCCCACTGCCACGCCTGCGTCCCCAACCCCAGCCACGAATTCGCCAAGATAGGCCACCGGCGGAAAGACCAACACGTCCAACTCCGCGCCAAGGCCCGCCCGGCGCAACGCTTGGCAAAAGTCGGCCACGGCTTCCCGCGAACCATGCATTTTCCAGTTGCCGGCCACGATTGAACGGCGCATCAGGGACCACACCACCGCCAAGGGGCGCGAATGGTAGCCGCAAGCACCCTGTCCTGCAATTAGGGCTTGGCCGATCCGCCCTATCCCGCTTTTTTTATGACCGCCGCGAGTTCCTCGGCGATGGTGGCCACGTCCTCGGAGTCGTCGCCCTCGACCATCACCCGCACCACGGGTTCCGTGCCGGAAGGACGGATCAGTACGCGGTACTTATCACCGAGCGCCTGCTCCCTCTTCTGCAGGGTCGGGGCGGCCCGTTCGCAGACGGTCGCGGTCGGTGCGCCGTCCACCGCCACGTTGACTATTGCTTGGGGAAGCTTGGTCATGCCTTGCTTGAGTTCATGCAAGGCCTTGTCCGCTTCCACCATCAACACGAGGGCTTGCAACGCGGAAACGATGCCATCGCCGGTGGTGGTCAAGTCCAGGCAGAGAATGTGGCCGGAGGATTCGCCGCCCAAGCCCCAGCCCTTCTCGCGCAGCAGCTCGAGCACGTAGCGGTCACCCACGGGGGAGCGGGCGAAAGGAATCTCCAAGCGCGCAAGCGCCTGCTCCAAACCTCGATTCGACATGACGGTGCCGACCACGCCCCCCTGCAGCACGCCCTGACGCTGCCGGTGGCTGGCAATCAGGAAAAGCAGTTCATCGCCATCGACGACCTCGCCCTTGGCATCGACCATGATGACCCGGTCGCCGTCGCCGTCGAAGGCGATGCCGAGGTCGGCTCCCAACTCCCGCACCTTCTCCGCCAGATGCTGCGGATGCGACGAGCCGCGGCCCGCATTGATGTTGAAGCCGTTGGGGGAGGCGCCAACGACGGTGATTTCCGCGCCGAGCTCCTCGAACACCCCGGGTGCTACGTGATAGGTGGCCCCATGGGCGCAATCGAGCACGATGCGCAGTCCGTGCAGGCGAAAGCCGCGGCCGGCGGTGGCCTTGCAGAATTCGATGTAACGTCCGGCGGCGTCCTCGATTCGGGATGCCCGGCCGATCTGATCCGAAGGGGCGCAAATCATCTCGACCCCCAACTGCCGCTCAATCTCCGCTTCGACGCCGTCATCAAGCTTGTTGCCGTCGCCATCAAAGAACTTGATGCCATTGTCGCCGTACGGGTTGTGGGAAGCGCTGACGACGATGCCCGCATCAGCCCGCAGCGTGCGGGTCAGATAGGCCACCGCCGGGGTTGGCATGGGGCCCATGAGGCTGACGTCCGCCCCAGCGGACACCAGGCCCGACTCCAGCACCGACTCCAGCATGTAGCCGGATATGCGCGTGTCCTTGCCAACGAGTATGTGGCTGCTGCCTTGGCGGGCGAACACCTTGCCCACCGCCCAGCCGAGGCGCAGGCAAAACTCCGGGGTGATGGGGAAACGCCCGACCGCGCCGCGAATGCCGTCGGTTCCAAAGTGCTTCTTGCTCACACCGAGCGAACGGGACTCGATTGGCCGGTTCCCTAGTGCTCTTCGGCCGGACCGCCGATGGCAGGTTCCGGGGAGCCGGACTTACTGCCCTTGCCCGTCTTCGGCGGCTTCGGCTGGCGGGGCTTGGCGCCAGCCATGATGTCGTCGATCTGTTCCGGGAGCAGGGTTTCGAACTCGATCAGGGCACTGGCCATCGAGTGCAGCTTGTCCTCGTTCTCGGTCAGCAGCCGATTGGCCTCGCCGTAGCAGTCATCGATGATCCGGCGCACTTCCTCGTCGATGGCTTGGGCGGTCTGCTGCGAATGGGGCTTAGGCTTGACGCCCGCCGACATGCCCAGGAAGACCTCGCCGTCGTCCTCGTCATACATCAGGGGACCGAGCTTCTCGGACAGCCCCCACTTGGTGACCATGTTGCGCGCCAGCCCAGTGGCCCGCTCAATGTCGTTGGAGGCGCCCGTGGTGACGAAATCGGGACCTAGGATCATTTCCTCGGCGATGCGCCCGCCGAACAGGCCGCAGATCTGCGCCTTGATGCGCTGACGGCTCAGGCTGTATCGGTCCTCCTCCGGCAGAAACATGGTCACGCCCAGCGCCCGGCCCCGGGGAATGATGGTGACCTTGTAAACCGGGTCGTGGCCGGGCACCAGCTTGCCGACGATGGCGTGGCCCGCTTCGTGGTAGGCGGTATTGCGCTTTTCCTCGTCCGACATGACCATGGATCGCCGTTCCGCGCCCATCATGATCTTGTCCTTGGCGGACTCGAACTCCACCATCTCCACCAAGCGCTTTCCGGCCCGGGCGGCGAACAGCGCTGCCTCATTGACCAGGTTGGCGAGATCGGCGCCGGAAAAACCGGGGGTGCCGCGGGCGATGATGCTCGCCTCCACGTCGTCGGAGAGCGGCACCTTGCGCATGTGAACCTTCAAAATCTGCTCACGCCCGCGAATGTCCGGCAGGCTGACCACCACTTGACGGTCAAATCGCCCAGGGCGCAGCAGCGCAGGATCGAGCACGTCGGGACGGTTGGTGGCGGCAATGACAATGATGCCGTCGTTGGGCTCGAAGCCGTCCATTTCCACGAGCAGCTGGTTGAGCGTCTGCTCCCGCTCGTCATGCCCGCCGCCCAGGCCCGCGCCCCGGTGCCGGCCGACGGCGTCAATTTCGTCGATGAAGATGATGCAGGGCGACTGCTTTTTGGCCTGCTCAAACATGTCGCGCACCCTCGATGCGCCAACGCCGACGAACATCTCCACGAAGTCGGAGCCGGAAATCGAAAAGAAGGGTACCTTGGCCTCACCGGCAATGGCCTTGGCAAGCAGCGTCTTGCCGGTGCCCGGTTGGCCCACCATGAGAATGCCGCGCGGAATGCGGCCGCCCAGCCGCTGGAACTTGCTCGGGTCGCGCAGGAATTCGACCAGTTCCTGGACGTCCTCCTTGGCCTCATCCACCCCGGCCACATCGGCAAAGGTGGTCTTGATCTGATCCTCCGAAAGCAGCCGCGCCTTGCTCTTGCCGAACGACATCGGCCCGCCCCGGCCGCCGGCGCCGCCCTGCATCTGCCGCATGAAGAGCAGAAACACGCCGATGATGATGAGAATGGGGAAGCTCGCGATCAGCAACTGCGCCCAGAAGCTCTGCTTCTCAGGCTCCTTGCCCTCTATGACCACGCTGTGGTTGTAGAGATCGTCCATCAGCTTCTGATCATAGAGGTCGGGCCGGATGACGCGGAAGTTCTCGCCGGACTTGCGGGTGCCGTCGATCACCAAGCCATCGATGGTGACCTCATGCACATCGCCCATGCGAACGAGTTCGATGAACCGCGAGTAGCTGAGCTTCTCCGGCCCCGGCTTGACGCTGAAGTTGTTGAACACCGTCAGCAGCACGGCGGCGATAATCAACCACAGCAGCAGGTTTTTTCCCATATCGGACAAGGGTTTGCCTCACTTCGGAGCGCGATCGGCCAGCGTCGGCCCCACGCTCCGCGAAAATTCAATGCATCAACCCTAGAAGCCTACACCACCAAGCCGCGACTCGCCAATGGTCAATGGCCTAGGAGCCTTCAGCCGGGGAGCGCGAGGGGGCACCCCTCGCAAAAAAAGGGCCTTTAAGCATCAAAGTCCAAGGACACCTTGCCCGGCAGCGGATGGCTTTGGCAGCTGAGGATGTACCCCGCCGCCACCTCCTCCTCGGTCAGAGCGTGATTGA
>CAZRBP010000046.1:16151-22543 GCA_964598305.1 uncultured Pseudomonadales bacterium
TGGCAGCTGAGGATGTACCCCGCCGCCACCTCCTCCTCGGTCAGAGCGTGATTGACGTCCATGTCCACCTGCCCTTCGAGTAGGCGCGCCTTGCAGGTGGCGCAGACGCCGTCCTTGCAGGAGAACGGCAGTTCGATGCCGAGGGCGCGGGCCCGGTCGAGCAGGTTTTCGCCGTCGCATTCCAAGTCGAATCGATGGCGGCGTCCCTGGAAGCGGATGGTCACCCGACAATGCCGGTTGCCGTAGCGGCTGGCCCGCTCCTCCTGCTTTTGCACCCGGCGGGCGGCATCCTCGGCGGAGGCCGAGAAGAGCTCGACGTGGATGCGCGCCTTGGCCACGCCCTCCCCTCGCAGTCCGCGGGTGACCTCCGACACCATGGATTCCGGCCCGCACAGGAAGAAGTCGTCGAAGCCTTCGAGCGGCAGCAGGCGCTTGATGAACTCCGCGCCCTTGGCGTTGTTGATGCGGCCGTTGAACAGGTCGTTGTCCTGCAGTTCCTGGCTGAACACCGTGATGAAGTGCAATCGATCCATGTGCCGATTCTTGAGGAACATCAGATCGTCCCGAAACATCATCGACGCAGCGGTCTTGTTGCCGTAGAGCAGGGTGATCCGGTTGCTCGGATGGCGCTCCAGCGTCGCCCGCGCGATGGACAGGATCGGCGTGATGCCGCTGCCGGCAGCGATGCACAGGTAATGGACCCCATCAAGGCGGTTGGGGTCGCGGGTGAACAGTCCCTGGGGCTCCGCCACCGGCAACCGGTCGCCAGCCGCCAAGGACTGGTTGGCGTAGCCGCTGAAGCGGCCGCCGGGCAAGTGCTTAATGCCCACCTCGAGCGGTTCGCCGGGCAGGCTGCAAATGGAATAGGCCCGCTTGAGCCGCTCGCCGCCGATGGTCTGGGTGAGGGTGAGGTACTGGCCGGGATCGAAGTCAAACCGGTCTTTTAGCGCCTCCGGCACCGCCAGGCGCACCCGCACCGCCTGCTCCGTTTCCCGAACGACCGCCGCCACCTCAAGTTCGTGCTGGCTCACTTTAGCGTCTTGAAGTGGTCGAAGGGTTCCAAGCAGGTCCGGCAACGGTAGTGCGCCTTGCAGGCGGTCGATGCGAACTCGCTGACCAGAGCCGTCTCGGCGCTGCCGCACACCGGACAGCGCACCGGGCCAGGGACCGGCGGCGCAATGCCGCCGGCCTGCAACTGGGCGCAGGCGGCGCGGCTCATCAGGGCGGTGGTCCAGGGCGGGCGGGTCTCCTCGACGATCTCGAACCCTTGGCAGCCCGCCTCGTTCAAGCAAGAGGCAATGTCCTCCCGGATCACGGCCAACGCCGGACATCCGGAATAGGTGGGCGTGATGGCGACGGTCAGTTCACCGCCGTCCCCCCGCACTTCGCGCAACACGCCCAAGTCCCAAATGCTCAGTTCCGGCAACTCCGGATCGCGCACCGCGTCGAGCAGCGCATAAAGCGCCCCGTGCCCGGAGGCTTGGCGTTGGGCCAAGCGGGCAGCGTACTCCGGCGTCTCCAAGGGGATGGCGGCTTTCGATGAGGTCACCAGCGAGCTCCCGGATGGCTGCGGTGCAGGTGCTGCATTTCCGCGAGCATGGGGTCCAAGTGTTCAGTGTGCAGGCCTTGGCGTCCCCCATCGATGCGCCAATCGGCGGAGGGCAGCTCGAGCGTTGCCTCGTCCAAGGTAGCCGTCACTGTCGCGAGCCACTCTGGACGCAGGGCGGCCCGATCCGGCAGAACGCCATTCGAGACCAAACTGGTTTCGCCTTCAACCGCCGCGAAGAGTTCCGTGTGATAGCCCCAGACATCCGCCAGCGCCTTCTGCATCCGGCAGCGGCTCTCGGCGGTGCCATCGCCGAGCCGCACCAGCCAAGCCGCGGACCGACGGCGGTGGTACAGCGCCTCCTTGTGGGCCTTGGCGGCAATGCCGGCCAAGTTGGCATCGGCGCTTTCAGACAGCCTCTCCAAGTGGAGCGCATCGAAGGCGTCAACCAGGAACTGCCGGGCGCAAGCCGAGGCAAAGTCGGCACAGGGCAACTCATAGATCAGCAAATTGGTGAAGTCCCGGGCGTCGCGTTGGAAGGCGTAGGCATCTTCATCGCAACCGCCGAGGGCTTCGGCGTAGCCGTAAAGGAGGCGGGCGCGGCCGAGAAAGTCCAAGGCCGTGTTGGCCACCGCCAAGTCCTCCTCCAGCCACGGCGACTTGCCGCACCACGCCGAGAGCCGCTGGCCGAGCACCAGAGCGTCATCGCCCAAGCCAACGACCGCCTCCAGCAGGCTCATAGGCCCTTGACTTCCTTCGGCAGCGCATAGTAGGTCGCATCCCGATAGGGCTTGTCGTCAGCCGGGTCAAAGAAGGCCGGCGCATCGTCCTCCTGGGAGGCGGTGATGTCCGACGAGCGAACCACCCAGAGGCTCACCCCCTCGCGGCGCCGGGTGTAGATCTCCCGGGCGTACTGCAGCGCCAGCTCCGCATCCTCCGCCCGCAAGCTGCCGGCATGTTGATGCTGAAGGCCGCGCCGGGGCCGCACGAAGACTTCAAACAGCGGCATCGCGCGCTCCTTCAACGCCGGCCCGTGCGCCACGGGCCCGGGCCTTCTCCGCATGGGCTTCGACCGCCTCCCGAACCCAGGCGCCATCGTCCCGCACGCGCCGGTGATGGGCGAGCCGTTGCCGGTTGCAGGGACCGTCCCCGGCCACCACGCGCTGGAACTCGTCCCAATCGATGGGGCCGATGCGATAGTGACCGCTGGCCTCGTCGCAAGCCAGGTCGGGATCGGGAATGGCTAGGCCCAGCACCTCCGCCTGGGGCACCGCTTGGTCGATGAACTTCTGGCGCAGTTCGTCGTTGCTGTGACGCTTGATCTTCCAAGCGAAGGACTCGGAAGTGTGGATCGACTCGGCGTCCGGCGGCCCGAACATCATCAAGGTCGGCCACCACCAGCGGTTCAGGGCGTCCTGGGCCATGGCCTTTTGCGCGGCGGTGCCCCGCGCCAGCGTCAGCATGATGTCGTAGCCCTGGCGCTGGTGAAAGCTCTCCTCCTTGCAGATGCGCACCATAGCTCGGGCGTAGGGGCCGTAGGAGCAGCGCTGCAGGGGTATCTGGTTGACGATGGCGGCGCTGTCCACCAGCCAGCCGATGGCTCCGATGTCCGCCCAGGTGAGGGCCGGGTAGTTGAAGATGGAGGAGTACTTGGCCCGGCCCTCTTGCAAGGCATCGATCATTTCGTCGCGGCTGGCGCCCAAGGTCTCGGCAGCGCTGTAAAGATAAAGGCCATGCCCGCCCTCATCCTGCACCTTGGCCAACAGGATGAGCTTGCGCTTGAGCGACGGGGCACGGGTGATCCAGCCACCCTCCGGCTGCATGCCGATCACTTCGGAGTGGGCATGCTGGGAGATTTGCCGGATCAGGGTGCGCCGATAGCCCTCCGGCATCCAGTCCTTCGGCTCGACGCGCTCGTCACGCGCTATGCGCTGCTCAAAGCGCGCCTCGGCGTCACCCAACTCGTCCGCCGCTTCGGCCATGGCTTCGTCCTCCAAGCAGTCTGACGAATGGCCAGAATAGCGCAAAAACCACTCAAAACTTGGTGGGAAATGAGGATTCAGCCAGAATCTCCCGCTGCGTTCTGATCCACTTAACCGTTTGGCAACCTGGCCAACCCTAGATTCATCGTTGAAGTTTGATGCGTGATGCAGTAGCTTCAATCATCACCCAAGTGACGATTGAAGCGCGCCATGAGAACTACTTTGAACATTGCCGACGATGTGCTGACGGCCGTCAAGGAAGTCGCCAAGCGAGAGGCGAAACCCATCGGCACGGTGGTCTCCCGCCTCATCCGCCAGTCATTGCTCGGCGAAGGCGGCGGCGCGGCAGCAAGGTCCGCTGCGGAGCCACCCCCTGAATTTGGCTTTCGGCCCTTCCCAAAACGGGGCGGAATCGTCACAAACGAACTGGTCAACCAGCTGCGTGAAGAGGCTGGCGATTGATGCGATCCCTGTTGGACGTAAACGTCTTAATCGCCCTGCTTGACGCGGATCATGTCCACCATGAACCGGCAAGGCGTTGGCTGCGGAACAACATTCGCACCGGCTGGGCGACCTGCCCAATCACTCAGAACGGCTGCCTGAGGATCATGTCGCAGCCGAGTTATCCCGGCGGATTGAAAGCAGCGCAAGTGGCGGAGCGTCTGCGCGAGGCAACGGCCACTCGCCATCACGAATTCTGGCCCGACTCGGTCAGCCTGTTGGACTCCGCCGTAACCCGCTGGCAGCATGTCATCGGCGCCAAGCAGATTACTGATTTCTATTTGCTGGCGTTGGCGGTCGAACGGCAAGGGTGCTTCGTTACCTTCGATGCCAAGGTCACCACAGACGCCGTGGTGGGCGCGGGGAGCCAGCACTTAAACGTGGTTTAGCCCATTCGTGCCCCTTGGCATGGCAATTCGGGCTAACCGACGTTGATCCCGCCGCTCGGAAAGAGCGTCTGCCCCGTGAAGTAGGACGACTCGTCGCTGGCGAGGAACAGCGCCGTGCTGGCGACTTCCGAAGGCTGGCCAAAGCGCTGCATGGGCGTCATCGCCATCACCATTTCAACGCCTTCGGGGTCCTGGCGGACGCCCGCCGTCATGGGCGTTTCGATGAAGCCGGGACCGATGGCGTTCACCCGGATGCCGTGGTCCGCCAGTTCCCGGGCCAGCACTTGGGTGAGCATGATGACGCCGGCCTTGGAGACGCTGTACTCGGCTGCGCCGGCCAGCGGCACCCGCCCGGCGATCGAGGCGATGCTGATGATCGAACCCGGGTTGCCCAAGCCGATCATGGCCTGCGCTGCCGCCCGGGCGGTGAGCATCACGCCGGTCAGGTTGATGTCCAGCACCCGGCGCCAGTCGGCGGCGGGCTTGTTGATGAGGTAGTTGGTCTCCGGGTCGTCGATGCGCACCGTCACCTGGCCGCTAACGTAGCCAGCGCTTGAGACGCCGGCCGCCGCCAACACTACGTCAAGCCGGCCGAAGGCATCGACGGCGTGGCGCATCAACTCCTCGGTCTTGTCCTCGTCGGTGACGTCAAGCTCTACGAACTCGACCTGTCGCCCGGTCTCGGCGGTGATGGCGGCCGCCGTCTCCTCACCGGCTCTGGCGTTCAAGTCCGCGAGCACCAGGTTCGCGCCCTCCGCCGCGAACCGCTCAGCCGATGCCCGGCCCAAGCCGCTGGCCCCGCCCGTGATGACCGCTACCCGGCCCTTGAGTTTTGAATCCATGAACCTTCCTCCCTTGTCTCTTGGCCAAACCAGCGCGCAACCCGCGTTGCTGGCACCCAAGCGGCGCATCATAGGCTAGTTGGCAGCCCAACCGTGCGTTTCGGCCTGAATGAAGGCAAGATGGGCGCCTTTGACTGATCGACCCATCCGTGTCCCAGCATCACAAGCTCATTGTTCTCGGCTCCGGCCCGGCCGGCTACACGGCCGCACTGTATGCCGCCAGGGCCAATCTCAAGCCGGCGCTCATCACTGGAATTGAGGTTGGGGGCCAACTCACCACCACCACGGAGGTCGAGAACTGGCCCGGGGGGCACGCGGCCTTGCAGGGGCCGGAGCTGATGATGCAGATGGCTGAGCACGTCGAGCGGTTCGACGCCACCATCGTCAACGATCAGGTTCACGCCGCCGACCTCAGCGTGCAGCCCTTCGAACTGACCGGCGACCGTGGCCTCTACACGAGCGATGCGCTCATCATCGCCACCGGGGCATCCGCCCGCTACCTGGGCCTGCCCTCCGAGGAGGCCTACAAAGGGCGCGGGGTGAGCGCCTGCGCAACCTGCGACGGCTTCTTCTACCGTGGCCAGGAGGTGGCCGTCATCGGCGGCGGCAATACGGCGGCCGAGGAGGCGCTCTACCTGTCGAACATCGCCAGCAAGGTGACCTTGGTGCATCGCCGCGACGAGATGCGGGCGGAGAAGATCCTGCAGGACCGCCTGTTCGCGCGGGAGAACATCGAACCAGCTTGGAACCACACCTTGTCGGAAGTGCTGGGCGACGAATCCGGCGTCACCGGCATCCGCATCCGTTCGACCTTAGGCGATGAAGAGCGCCGGATCGATCTCGCCGGCGTCTTCATCGCCATCGGCCATACGCCGAACACCGGCATCTTCGAGGGTCAACTCGACATGGACGGCGGCTACATCAGGGTGTCGAGCGGCCTGAACGGCAACGCCACCGCCACCAGCGTGCCCGGCGTCTTCGCCGCCGGTGACGTGGCCGATCAAATCTACCGCCAAGCGGTCACCTCCGCCGGCTTCGGCTGCATGGCGGCCTTGGACGCCGAGAAGTACCTGGACGCGTTGGACTGAGCCCCTAGCTCCTCCCTTGGCGGCCGCGAGGTGCGTTGGAGCGA
>CAZRBP010000047.1:0-22504 GCA_964598305.1 uncultured Pseudomonadales bacterium
GCGAACGCAAGTTTTTCCCTGGCTACGTCTTGGTTGAGATGGAGCTCACTCAGGAAACCTGGCATCTGGTCAAGCAGACGCCGCGTGTCATGGGGTTCATCGGCGGCACCGCCGACAATCCCGCGCCGCTGTCGCCCAAGGAAGCTGACGACATCCTCGCGCGCGTTGAAGCCGGCACCGGCAAGGCGGCGCCCAAGGTGGTCTTCGAGCCGGGCGAGGTGGTACGTGTCATTGATGGGCCTTTCAACGACTTTAGCGGCTACGTTGAGGAAGTGAACTACGAGAAGAGCCGGCTGCATGTGGCGGTCACCATATTCGGTCGTTCGACGCCGGTGGAGCTCGACTTCGGACAGGTGGAGAAAGGCTAACGAGGCGATGCCTCAGAGCAACGCAAACGGGGAGTTCAAAGTGTGGCCTAAGGGGCCGCGTTGCGAGCGCTGGCACCCGAGGAGATAAGTAGATGGCAAGAAAAGTCATGGCCTACGTCAAGCTGCAAGTGCCGGCGGGACAGGCCAATCCCAGCCCCCCCGTCGGCCCGGCCCTAGGTCAGCACGGCGTCAATATCATGGACTTTTGCAAGGCCTTCAACGCCCAGACCCAGAGTCTTGAGCAGGGCCTGCCAATCCCTGTGGTCATCACCGTTTACGCCGACCGCAGCTTCACCTTCATCACCAAAACGCCGCCAGCGTCCGTGCTGCTGAGAAAGGCGGCCGGCATCGACAAGGGCAGCGCCACGCCCAACACGGTCAAGCGCGGGACCGTCACCCGCGCTCAACTCGAGGAAATCGCCAAGCTGAAGGATCCGGACCTCACCGCGGCGGATCTCGACGCCGCGGTGCGCACCATCGCCGGCAGCGCTCGCAGCGCCGGCATTGAAGTAGCCGGGGCCGATGACCCGGCGGTTGCGGAGGGTGCATAGAATGGCCGCTAAGTTGAGCCGGCGCCGGCAGGCCATTGCCGAGGCCGTGGACCAAGGCAAGTTCTACGCCATTGACGAGGCGGTGGGCTTGCTATCCGAGTTGTCGAAGGCCAAATTCAAGGAGAGCTTTGACGTATCGGTCAACCTAGGCGTCGATGTGCGCAAGTCCGACCAGACGCTTCGGGGCGCAAGCACCCTGCCCCACGGCACCGGCAAGGCGGTGCGGGTGGCAGTCTTCGCCCAAGGCGAGAGTGCCAGCCTAGCCGAGGCTGCTGGCGCGGACGTTGTCGGGCTTGACGAGCTTGCCGAACGAATCAAGGGCGGCGACCTGAATTTTGACGTGGTCATTGCCACGCCGGATGCCATGCGGGTTGTTGGCCCCTTGGGTCGGCTGCTCGGTCCGCGGGGACTGATGCCCAACCCGAAAACCGGCACCGTCACCGCTGACGTGGAAGCGGCGGTAAAGAACGCCAAGGCGGGGCAGGTTCGCTTCCGCACCGACCGAGGTGGCATCGTGCATGGCAGCGTCGGTCAAGTGGGCTTCTCCGCCACCCAGGTCAAGGAGAATTTGGAAACTCTGGTGGCGGATTTGAAAAAATCACGGCCAGCCTCCGCCAAAGGCGTGTTTCTCAAGAAGATCACGCTATCGACAACGATGGGGCCTGGCCTCGCCATCGATCAGGCGTCGTTGGAGATTTAGCGGACTGCCATTGGCGCCTCCTGCGGTTGAACGCGGAGCGAAGCGCCTACCTAACCCATCACGCGAAACCATCAAGCGGAAGAACAAGGCGGAATCAAGTGGCTCTTAGGCTCGAACAAAAGCAGACGATCGTTGCCGAAGTCGGCGCGGAGGCGCGTAAGGCGCACTCGGCGGTGTTGGCGGATTTCCGCGGCTTGGCCGTGGTTGACATGACCGAACTGCGCGCCAAGGCGCGCAGGGAAGGCGTGTACCTTCGGGTGGTTCGCAATTCCTTGGCGCGCCGGGCCGTGGAAGGCACCGACTATGAGTGTTTGAACGACGCGCTGGAGGGACCGACCCTGCTGGCCCTGTCGCTGGACGAACCGGGCTCCGCGGCTCGGCTGATGAAGGCGTGCGTCGATGAGTATGAAGCGCTTGAAGTGAAGGCGCTGGCCATTGGCGGCACCCTGCTGGCCGCCAGCGAAATCGACCGCGTCGCGAAACTGCCGACTCGTTCCGAGGCGCTCGGCCTGTTGATGAGCGTCATGCTGGCGCCGATCGGAAAGCTGGTGCGAACCCTGAATGAAGTTCCGGGCCAACTGGTGCGCACCTTGGCAGCGGTCGGAGAAGCCAAGACGGCGCAAACGGGCGCGCCAGCGGAAGGTGGCGTGGAACAGGGCGCGCAACCGGCTGGCGGTGACTGAATCCGCTTGGAAACGGAAGGCGACGGAAAGCTAAACGGATAGGAACCAAATAAAGGAGATCAAACTATGGCTTTGTCCAAAGACGACATCTTGAACGCCATTGCCGACATGAGTGTCATGGAGGTAGTGCAGCTCGTTCAGTCCATGGAGGAGAAGTTCGGCGTGTCCGCCGCGGCGCCGGTTGCGGTTGCGGCGGCAGCCGCCGGTGATGGCGGTGCCGAGGCGGCCGCCGAGGAGCAGACCGAATTCGATATCGTGCTGAGTGCCATCGGCGACAAGAAAGTCAACGTGATCAAGGTGGTGCGCACTATCACCGGGCTCGGCCTGAAGGATGCCAAGGGATTGGTGGATGGCGCGCCTTCGACGATCAAGGAAGGCGTCGCCAAGGAAGAGGCCGAGGAATTCAAGAAGCAACTTGAGGAAGCGGGCGCCCAAGCCGAGTTGAAATAGCTTGGCCGCTTCAAGTTCGGCAGCAAGCCGGCGCCCAACTCGGCGCCTGTGCCGCGCTGCCTGCGCGACCGACAGCGTCGCGGCCGGCCGGTCCCCGGAAGCGGGTTCCGGCCGTTTGTCGTTGTGTGAATAACTGATCCCCGGGAGATTCGAATGGCGTATAGCTTTACCGAGAGAAAACGCGTTCGCAAAGACTTCGGCAAAATTGCCGAGTCCATGAAAATGCCGTACTTGCTGGCCATCCAAGTGGAATCCTACGGCAGGTTCCTGCAGCGTGGCGTACCCGCCAGCAAACGTCGCGAAGTGGGCCTGCATGCTGCGTTTCGGTCGGTGTTCCCCATTGTCAGCTACTCAGGCAACGCGGCCCTCGAGTACGTGGACTACCAGCTCGGTGAACCGGCGTTCGACGTCAAGGAGTGCATCCTGCGCAGCATCACCTACGCTGCGCCGTTGCGCGTCAAGGTGCGCTTGATCATCTATGACCGGGAGTCGTCCAGCAAGGCGATCAAGGACATCAAGGAGCAGGAGGTGTACATGGGCGAAGTGCCGCTCATGACCGCCAACGGCACTTTCGTCATCAACGGCACGGAGCGGGTGGTCGTCTCCCAGCTGCACCGCTCACCGGGGGTGTTCTTCGATCACGACCGGGGCAAGACGCACAGTTCCGGCAAGCTGCTCTATTCCGCCCGGGTGATTCCCTACCGCGGCTCCTGGCTCGACTTCGAGTTCGATCCCAAGGACTGCGTGTTCGTGCGCATCGACCGTCGCCGCAAGCTGCCGGCCACGATCATTTTGCGGGCGCTTGGCTGCTCGAGCGAGGAAATGCTCGGCATGTTTTTCGACATGAACGTCTTCCACGTCAAGAAGAACGGCTTTTCGCTCGACTTGGAGGCGGACCGGCTGCTTGGGGAAGTGGCATCGTTCGACATCACCACGCGCCAAGGCGAGGTGGTCGTCGAGGCGGGCAACCGCGTGACCAAACGGCATGTCAACCAGCTTCAGCAGAGCCGAATCAAGCGCTTGGACGTACCCCGGGAGTACCTGCTCGACGGGGTGACGGCGGAAGACGTCATCGATGAGGAAACCGGCGAGATTCTGCTGCCGTGCAACTCCGTCATTACTGAGGAAGTGCTCGAAAAACTGCTGGAGATGCAGGTTTCGACCATCAAGACCATCTACACCAACGAACTCGATTGCGGGCCCTACATCTCGGATACGCTGCGCATCGACCCGACCTCCAATCAGCTTGAGGCGCTCGTGGAGATCTACCGGATGATGCGCCCAGGCGAGCCGCCCACCAAGGAGGCCGCCGAGAACCTGTTCGAGAACCTGTTCTTCTCCAAGGAGCGCTACGATCTTTCGACCGTTGGCCGAATGAAGTTCAATCGCCGCCTCGGACGGGGCAAGACCACCGGCGCGGGAGTCCTGTCCAAGGACGACATCATCGATGTCCTCAAGATCTTGATCGACATCCGCAACGGCCGTGGCTCGGTTGATGACATCGACCATCTCGGCAACCGCCGGGTGCGCTCGGTGGGTGAGATGTCCGAGAACCAGTTCCGCGTTGGCTTGATCCGGGTGGAGCGGGCGGTGAAGGAACGCCTGTCGCTGGCCGAATCCGAGGGATTGATGCCCCAGGACATGATCAACGCCAAACCGGTGGCGGCGGCGGTCAAGGAGTTTTTCGGCTCCAGCCAGCTTTCCCAGTTCATGGATCAGAACAATCCGCTTTCCGAGGTCACCCACAAGCGGCGGGTATCGGCCTTGGGACCAGGCGGCCTGACCCGGGAGCGAGCCGGATTCGAGGTGCGCGACGTGCACCCGACCCACTACGGGCGGGTTTGCCCCATCGAGACCCCGGAGGGTCCGAACATCGGCCTGATCAACAGCCTGGCGGCTTACGCCCGCACCAACGAGTACGGCTTTTTGGAGACCCCGTACCGCAAGGTGGTGGACGGCCATGTGGCGGACGACATCGAGTACCTCTCGGCTATCGACGAAGCGGAGTACGTCATCGCCCAAGCCAGTTCCCGCCTGGACGATGACGGCACCTTTGCCGAACCCTTGGTTGACGTCCGCCATCAGAACGAGTTCGCCAAGATGGAGCCGGACAACGTCAATTACATGGATGTCTCCCCCAAGCAGGTGGTCTCCATTGCCGCCGCGCTGATTCCCTTCCTGGAGCACGATGACGCCAACCGGGCGTTGATGGGGTCCAACATGCAGCGCCAGGCCGTGCCCACCCTGCGCACCGAGAAGCCCCTAGTGGGCACCGGCATCGAGCGCCACGTGGCCCGGGATTCGGGGGTCTGCGTCACCGCCAACCGCGGCGGCGTGGTGGACAGCGTTGATGCCGGACGCATCGTCGTGCGGGTGTCGGAGCAGGAAACCGAGGCCAACGAAGCTGGGGTGGACATCTACAACTTGATCAAGTTCACCCGTTCCAATCAGAACACCTGCATCAACCAGCGGCCTTTGGTGGCGCCGGGCGATCAGATCGAGCCGGGCGACATCCTGGCCGACGGCCCCTCGGTGGACAAGGGTGAACTGGCTCTCGGCCAGAACATGCGGGTCGCCTTCATGCCTTGGAACGGCTACAACTTCGAGGACTCCATTCTGGTTTCGGAGCGGGTGGTGCAGGATGACCGCTTCACCAGCGTTCACATCCAGGAACTGACCTGCATCGCGCGCGACACCAGGCTCGGTCCGGAGGAGATCACCAGCGACATTCCGAGCGTCGGCGTTGGCGCGTTGTCCAAGCTCGATGAGTCGGGCATCGTTTACATTGGCGCCGAAGTCACCGCGGGCGACATCCTGGTGGGCAAAGTGACGCCGAAGGGCGAAACCCAGCTCACCCCGGAGGAGAAACTGCTGCGGGCCATTTTCGGCGAGAAGGCCTCGGACGTGAAGGACACCTCCCTACGGGTTCCCACCAGCGTCAAGGGCACGGTGATCGACGTGCGCGTGTTCACCCGCGACGGCGTGGAGAAGGATGAGCGGTCCAAGGCCATCGAGCAAGCCGAACTGGCGCAGATCCGCAAGGACCTCGACGATGAGCACCGCATCGTCGAGGCGGCGACCCAGGAGCGGCTGCGCAGCGCCCTGACCGGTCAGGATGCGGCGCAGTTGCCGGGGGTGGAAGGCCGGGCGGCCGTCACCGGCGCCTACCTTGATGAGACGCCGTTCGAGGACTGGTTCAGAATCCGCATGGCCGACGATGGCCTCAACAAGCAGATCGAAGGCGCGGAGAAGCAGTTGAAGGCCCGCGCCAAGCGCTTGGAGGAGATCTTCGAGGACAAGCGCTCGAAACTCGAAAGCGGCGACGACCTCAACCCGGGCGTGCTCAAGATCGTCAAGGTTTACCTCGCCATCAAGCGCCGCATTCAGCCGGGCGACAAGATGGCCGGGCGGCATGGCAACAAGGGCGTGATCTCGGTCATCATGCCGATTGAGGACATGCCTTTCGACGACAATGGCGAGCCGGTGGACATCGTCCTCAATCCATTGGGCGTGCCGTCCCGGATGAACGTTGGCCAAGTGCTCGAAACCCACCTCGGCTGGGCGGCCAAGGGCATCGGCGACCAGATCAACGCCCTGCTTGAGCAGCAGCGCCAGGTCGAGGAGGTTCGCACCTACCTTGATGAGGTTTACAACGCAGTTGGTGAGCGCAAGATCGATCTCACCGGGTTTTCGGACGCCGAAATCCTGGAGTTGGCTGGCAACCTGCGCGATGGACTGCCCATCTCCACGCCGGTTTTCGACGGTGCCGCGGAGTCTGAAATCAAGGAGATGCTGCGCCTCGCCGGGTTGCCGGAGAGCGGTCAGGCCGTCCTGTACGACGGCCGCACCGGGCAAGCCTTTGACCGGCCGGTGACCGTTGGCTACATGTACATGCTCAAGCTCAATCACTTGATTGACGACAAGATGCACGCCCGCTCAACGGGCTCCTACAGCTTGGTGACGCAACAGCCCTTGGGCGGCAAGGCCCAGTTCGGTGGCCAGCGCTTTGGCGAGATGGAGGTGTGGGCCTTGGAGGCCTATGGCGCCGCCTACACCCTGCAGGAGATGCTGACCGTGAAGTCGGACGACGTGAATGGGCGTACCAAGATGTACAAGAACATCGTTCTCGGCGATTTCCGCATGGAGGCGGGCATGCCGGAGTCCTTCAACGTGCTGGTCAAGGAAATCCGGTCGTTGGGCATCAACATCGAGCTGGAAACCGAGTGACCGCCATGCCGTAGCGACAGCCGAATGAAAACTAGCGTTCGAAACCAACATAAAGCAGCCGGAGGCAAACCTTGAAAGGCCTATTGAATGTTCTCAGGGATCAAGGGGAAGCGACTGAATTTGATGCGCTTCACATCGGGTTGGCTTCGCCGGAAATGATCAAGTCCTGGTCATTCGGCGAAGTGCGCAAACCGGAGACCATCAACTACCGCACCTTCAAGCCGGAGCGGGACGGGCTGTTCTGCGCCCGGATCTTCGGCCCGGTGAAGGACTACGAGTGCCTGTGCGGCAAGTACAAGCGCATGAAGCACCGCGGCGTGGTCTGCGAGAAGTGCGGCGTGGAAGTGACGCTGACCAAGGTGCGCCGGGAACGCATGGGGCACATCGACCTCGCCAGCCCCGTCGCCCACATCTGGTTTCTGAAGTCGCTGCCGTCGCGCATCGGCCTGCTGCTCGACATGACGCTTAGGGACATTGAGCGGGTGCTCTACTTCGAGTCCCATGTGGTCGTCGAACCCGGCCTGACGGACCTAGCGCAAGGTCAGTTGCTCACCGACGAGGAGTACTACGAAAAGCTGGAGGAGTACGGCAGCGAATTCGATGCCCGCATGGGTGCCGAGGCGATTCAGGAACTGCTGGTGTCGATGGACTTGGAAGGGCAGATACAGGAACTTCGCGAAGCGATTCCGGCCACCAATTCGGAAACCAAGATCAAGAAGCTCTCCAAGCGCCTAAAGCTGATGGAGGCGTTCGTGAACTCCGGCAACAAGCCGGAATGGATGATCCTCAAGATGCTGCCCGTGCTGCCGCCGGACCTGCGCCCGCTTGTTCCCTTGGACGGAGGCCGCTTCGCCACCTCGGATCTGAACGATCTCTATCGCCGGGTCATCAACCGCAACAATCGCCTGCGGCGCCTGCTCGACCTCTCGGCGCCGGACATCATCGTGCGCAACGAAAAGCGCATGCTGCAGGAATCGGTCGATGCGCTGCTCGACAACGGCCGCCGGGCCCGGGCCATCACCGGCACCAACAAGCGGGCATTGAAGTCGCTCGCGGACATGATCAAGGGCAAGCAGGGCCGTTTTCGGCAGAACCTGCTCGGCAAGCGGGTCGACTACTCGGGGCGTTCAGTCATCGTCGTCGGGCCGACGCTGAAGCTGCATCAGTGCGGCCTGCCCAAGAAGATGGCCTTGGAACTGTTCAAGCCGTTCATCTTCGGTCAGCTCCAGGACCGGGGGCTCGCCACCACCATCAAGGCCGCCAAGAAGGTTGTCGAGCGGGAGACCGCTGAAGTCTGGGACATCCTGGCCGAAGTCATCCGTGAGCATCCGGTGCTGCTGAACCGGGCGCCGACGCTGCACCGTCTCGGCATCCAAGCGTTTGAGCCGGTGCTGATCGAAGGCAAGGCCATTCAGCTCCACCCCTTGGTCTGCACCGCCTACAACGCCGACTTTGACGGCGACCAGATGGCGGTTCACGTGCCGCTTACCTTGGAGGCCCAGTTGGAGTCCCGGGCGCTGATGATGTCCACCAACAACATCCTGTCGCCGGCCAGCGGCGAGCCGATCATCGTACCCTCCCAGGACGTGGTGCTTGGCGTGTACTACATGACCCGCGAGCGAATCAACGCCAAGGGCGAGGGCATGGTCTTCGTCGACCCCCACGAAGTGCATCGGGCCTACCACGGCGGGCATGTGGATCTGCATGCCCAGATCAAGGTGCGCCTGCCGGACGAGGGGGGCAGCGAGCTCATCGACACCACGGTGGGCCGGGTGCTGCTCTACGAGATCGTGCCCGGCGAACTGCCTTTTGCGTCGGTCAACAAGACCATGGACAAAAAGGCGATTTCGCGGCTGATCAACGATTGCTACCGCAACGTTGGCTTGAAGGACACGGTGGTGTTCGCCGACCAGCTCATGTACACCGGCTTCAGCCACTCGACCGCCTCGGGCGCCTCCATCGGCGTCGACGATCTGGTCATACCCGACGAGAAGGCCACCATCATCGAGCAGGCCAAGGAGGAGGTGCAGGAGGTGGAGCGGCAGTACGTCTCCGGCCTGCTTTCAGAGGGTGAGAAGTACAACAAGGTGGTTGACATCTGGTCTTGGGCCAATGACTTGGTGGCGCGCTCGATGATGGACAGCATCTCCAAGGAGGCGGTGGTCGATAGCGACGGCGAGGAGCAGGAGCAGAACTCCTTCAACTCGGTGTTCATCTACGCGGACTCCGGCGCTCGGGGCTCCCCGGCGCAAATTCGCCAGTTGGCGGGGATGCGGGGCCTGATGACCCGCCCGGACGGGTCGATCATCGTCAATGCCATCACGGCCAACTTCCGCGAGGGGTTGAACGTCAATGAGTACTTCATTTCCACCCACGGCGCCCGCAAGGGGTTGGCGGACACGGCCCTTAAGACGGCCAGTTCCGGCTACTTGACAAGGCGCTTGGTGGACGTGGCGCAGGACGTGGTGGTCACCGAGGTGGACTGCGGCACCAGCAACGGCCTCACGGTTTCCGCCATCATCGAAGGCGGTGACGTGGTGGAGCCCTTGGGCGACCGGGTGCTTGGCCGCGTCGTGGCGGCTGACGTGGTGGATGCCGAGACCGGGGAGGTTTTGTTCGCGGTCGGCGACATGCTCGATGAAGCCGGGGTGGAGCGGCTCGACGATCTCGGCATTGACGAGATCACGGTGCGCTCGGCCATCACCTGTGAGACCCGCTTCGGGGTTTGCGCCACCTGTTACGGACGCGACCTGGCTCGCGGCCATCGGGTCAACGTCGGCGAGGCGGTGGGCGTCATCGCCGCGCAGTCCATCGGCGAACCGGGCACCCAGCTCACCATGCGCACCTTCCACATTGGCGGCGCGGCTTCCCGGGCGACGGCCATCGACAGCATCGAGGTCAAGCACGGCGGTTCCATTCGCTTGCATAACCTGAAGACGGTGACCCGGCCTTCCGGCGAACTGGTGGCCATTTCCCGATCCGGCGAAATCGCCGTTGCCGACAGCCATGGCCGGGAGCGGGAGCGCTACAAGCTGCCCTACGGCGCGGTCATTTCGGTGGCCGAGGGCGACGCCGTCGAATCCGGGGACGTGATTGCCCGTTGGGACCCGCACACCCACCCAATTGTTGCCGAGGTGGAGGGTGTCGTCGAGTTCCAGGACATGGAGGAAGGCCACTCGATCAACCGTCAAACCGACGAGTTGACCGGCTTGACCAACATCACCGTTCTCGACCCCAAGGATCGCCCGACCGCGGGCAAGGATCTGCGTCCCGCGTTGGTGCTGATCGATCCGTCCGGGGAAAGGGATGCGGCCAAGGATACGACCTATCCCCTGCCCAGTGACGCCATCCTCAACCTGGAGGACAAGGATGCGGTGCATGTCGGCGACATCATAGCCCGCATTCCCCAGGAGGGCTCCAAGACCCGGGACATCACCGGCGGCTTGCCGCGGGTGGCGGACCTCTTCGAGGCGCGCAAGCCCAAGGAGCCGGCGGTGCTCGCCGAAGCTTCGGGCGTGGTCAGTTTCGGCCGCCCCACCAAGGGCAAGCAGCGGCTGGTGATCACCCCGCCCGAGGGCGATCCCGTGGAGACCCTGATTCCGAAATGGCGCAGCGTCGATGTCTTTGAAGGCGAGCACGTTGAGAAGGGTGAGGTGGTGTGCCATGGTCCCTTGAGCCCCCACGACATCGTCCGCCTGAACGGTGTCGAGGCCTTCGCCAAGTACATCATCAACGAGATCCAGGAGGTCTATCGCCTGCAGGGGGTGAAGATCAACGACAAGCACATCGAGGTGATCGTGCGGCAGATGCTACGCAAGGTGGAGGTGATGGGGCCCGGCGATTCCGAGCTCATCCGCGGTGAGCAGATCGAGTACACGCGCCTGCGTGAAGTCAACAAGGCGCTCGTCGAGGAGGACAAGGAGCCAGTGGACTACCAGCGAGTGCTGCTCGGCATCACCAAGGCCTCCTTGGCCACGGAGTCCTTCATATCGGCGGCTTCGTTCCAGGAGACCACCCGGGTGCTCACCGAAGCCGCGGTCACCGGCAAGCAGGATGCCCTGCGCGGCTTGAAGGAGAACGTCGTCGTCGGACGCCTGATCCCGGCGGGAACCGGGCTCACCTACCACAGCGACCGCAAGCGGCGGCGGGCCGAAGAGGCGGCCAACCTGCGGGCCTCTGCATTGGCGCCCACCCCGGCGCCGGCCCGGGTGGACGACATCGACGCCAAGCTGTCGGAGGCGCTTAGCGCCAGCGCGAACTAAAGTTCGCGTTGGAGTTTGGCTTTCGCCAAACTCCGGCGCATCCCGTGCGGGGATAGTGTTTGATTGAAGCCGCAATGAGTTTTAGAATGCCGCGCCCCGGCGGGTCCGGGGACGTCGAGTAACGGAGAAGCCATGGCCACTATCAGCCAGTTAGTGCGCAAGCCGCGCAAGCGCAAGGCGCGCAAGAACATCGTGCCTGCCTTGCAGGGCAACCCGCAGAAGCGGGGCGTCTGCACACGGGTGTACACCACCACGCCGAAGAAGCCGAATTCCGCGCTTCGCAAGGTGTGCCGCGTGCGCCTGACCAATGGCTACGAAGTCACCTCCTACATCGGCGGCGAGGGGCACAACCTGCAGGAGCACTCGGTGGTGTTGATTCGCGGCGGCCGAGTGAAGGACTTGCCCGGCGTGCGCTACCATACCGTTCGCGGCACCTTGGACACGTCCGGGGTAGCCGACCGCAAGCAGGGCCGTTCCAAGTACGGTGCCAAACTGCCTCGTTAGCGATAGCAAACTAAATTAGCCCAAAGTAAGGCCCCGGCGCTTGAGCCTGTTCGGCACAAGCCCTCGGGGAACCCCCTGAAGCAAGGAGCCAAACCATGCCCAGACGCAGACTCGTTCCCAAGCGGGAAGTCCTGCTTGATCCCAAGTACCAGAACCAAACCGTCGCCAAGTTCATCAACCATGTGATGGTCAGCGGCAAGAAGTCCGTGGCCGAGCGCATCGTCTATGGCGCCCTGTCGCGCATTGAGGAGCGCGACCGCAGCGATCCGGTGGACGTGTTCGAGAAGGCCTTGGAGGCGGTGGCGCCGGTGGTTGAGGTCAAGTCCCGCCGCGTCGGCGGGGCGACCTACCAAGTGCCGGTGGAGGTTCGGCCTTCCCGGCGCCAGGCGCTGGCCATGCGCTGGCTGGTGGAGAGCGCCCGCTCCCGAGGCGAGAAGTCCATGGCCCTGCGCTTGGCGGGGGAATTGATGGACGCTTCGGCGGGGCGCGGTGCGGCCGTGAGGCGGCGCGAGGAGACCCATCGCATGGCCGAGGCCAACCGGGCGTTCTCGCACTACAGGTACTAAGTCCGGCCTCGCCCAAATTCGACCGGCACCGGTTCAGTTGACCCCATTGACGACGGAGAGCACGAATGGCTCGTGAAACCCCCATCAGCCGCTATCGCAACATCGGCATCGTGGCCCATGTTGACGCCGGCAAAACGACTACCACCGAGCGGGTGCTGTTCTACACGGGCCTGTCGCACAAGATTGGCGAGGTCCATGATGGCGCTGCCGTCATGGATTGGATGGAGCAGGAACAGGAGCGCGGCATCACCATCACCTCGGCGGCCACCACCTGCTTCTGGCAGGGCATGAACCAGCAGTACGACCGCCACCGGGTCAACATCATTGACACCCCCGGCCACGTGGACTTCACCATCGAAGTGGAGCGCAGCTTAAGGGTGCTCGATGGTGCGGTGGTGGTGTTTTGCGGCACCTCCGGCGTCGAGCCGCAGTCGGAGACGGTCTGGCGCCAAGCCAATCGCTACGAAGTGCCGCGCATGGTGTTCGTCAACAAGATGGACCGGGCGGGCGCCGACTTCCTGCGCGTGGTGGAGCAGATTCGCGATCGCTTGGGGGCCAACCCGGTGCCCATCCAACTGGCCATCGGCGCGGAGGAGAATTTCAAGGGCGTGGTCGATTTGCTGCGCATGAAGGCCATCTACTGGAATGAGGAGGACCAGGGGCTGACCTACGATTTGGCCGACATCCCCGATGACTTGCAGGCGGAAGCCGAGCAATGGCGAGAGGAGATGCTGGAAACCGCGGCGGAGGCCAACGAGGAGTTGATGGAGAAGTACCTCGAGGAAGGCGATCTCTCAGAGGCCGAAATTCGCGAGGGCCTGCGCATCCGCACCTTGGCCAACGAAATTGTGCCGGCTCTGTGCGGTTCGGCCTTCAAGAACAAGGGCGTTCAGGCGATGCTCGACGCGGTGATCGACTATCTCCCAAATCCGACGGAGGTCAAGCCCATCGAGGGCGTTCTTGAGGACGAGGAGACCCGCGCCACCCGTCCGGCGGACGATACGGCCCCGTTTGCGGCGCTCGCCTTCAAGATTGCCACCGACCCCTTTGTCGGCACCCTCACTTTCTTCCGCGTCTATTCCGGGGTCCTAAGCTCCGGCGACCAAGTGTTCAACCCGGTCAAGCGCAAGCGGGAGCGGGTGGGACGGATGGTGCAGATGCACTCCAACCACCGCAACGAAATCAAGGAAGTGCGGGCCGGCGACATTGCAGCGGCCATCGGCCTGAAGGATCTCACTACGGGCGATACGCTCTGCGCGCAAACCGACGTCATCACCTTGGAGCGCATGGAGTTTCCCGAACCGGTCATTTCCGTCGCCGTGGAGCCGAAGTCGGTGCCGGACCAGGAAAAGATGTCCGTGGCCTTGGGCAAGCTCGCCCAGGAGGATCCCTCGTTCCGCGTCGAGACCGACGAGGAGTCCGGCCAAACGATCATTTCCGGCATGGGCGAACTGCATCTCGACATCATTGTCGATCGCCTGCGCCGTGAATTCAGCGTCGAGGCCAACATCGGCAAGCCGCAGGTGGCCTATCGGGAGACCATCCGCGCCAGCGTCGATGTGGAGGGCAAGTTCGTTCGCCAGACCGGCGGCCGCGGCCAGTACGGCCATGTGTGGCTCAAGATTGAACCCTATCAGGACGACGAGGGCCACTACGAGTTCGTCGATAAGATTGTCGGCGGCGTGGTCCCCCGGGAGTACATCCCGGCGGTGAACAAGGGCATTCAGGAGCAGATGCAGAATGGCGTTCTGGCCGGCTATCCGCTCATCAACGTGCGCGCCACCCTCTATGACGGCTCTTTCCACGAGGTCGATTCCTCGGAAATGGCGTTCAAGATCGCCGGTTCCATGGCGATGCGCGACGGCGCCCTGAAGGCCCGTCCGGTGCTGCTCGAGCCCATCATGAGCGTCGAGGTGGTCACCCCGGAGGACTACATGGGCGACGTGGTGGGCGACCTCAACCGGCGCCGCGGCATCATCGGCGGCATGGACGAGAACCCGGCGGGCAAGATCGTGCGCGCCGACGTGCCCTTGGCGGAGATGTTCGGCTATTCCACGGATTTGCGCTCTGCCACCCAAGGGCGCGCCACCTACACGATGGAGTTCGACAAATACGCCGAGGTGCCGGACAGCATCGCTGAGAGCATCATGAAGCGATGACAGCCACGGTCCCTGACCACCGAACATCCAGTACCTATTGAAAAAACTTTACTGAAATCAAGGAGAAAAGCATCATGGCGAAGGAGAAGTTTGAGCGGACGAAGCCGCACGTGAACGTTGGGACGATTGGTCACGTTGACCACGGCAAGACGACGCTGACGGCGGCGCTGACGAAGGTTTGCGCGGCGGCGCGTGGCGGGGAGGTGCGGGAGTTCGACCAGATCGACAACGCGCCGGAGGAGCGCGAGCGTGGGATCACGATCGCGACCTCGCACGTGGAGTACGAGAGCGACGTTCGGCACTACGCGCACGTGGACTGTCCGGGGCACGCGGACTACGTGAAGAACATGATCACGGGGGCGGCGCAGATGGACGGTGCGATCCTGGTGGTGTCGGCGGCGGACGGCCCGATGCCGCAGACGCGGGAGCACATTCTGCTGTCGCGCCAGGTTGGGGTTCCGCGGATCGTGGTTTACATGAACAAGGCGGACATGGTTGACGACGAGGAGCTCGTTGAGCTGGTTGAGATGGAGGTACGCGAGCTTCTGGACCAGTACGAGTTCCCGGGCGACGAGACGCCGATCATCGTGGGCAGCGCGCTGCGCGCGCTGGAGGGGGACGAGGGGGAGCAGGGCCTGGGGTCGATTCAGGCGCTGCTGGACGCGTTGGACGAGTACATTCCGGAGCCGGAGCGTCCGGTTGACCAGCCGTTCCTGATGCCGATCGAGGACGTGTTCTCGATATCGGGGCGTGGCACGGTGGTGACGGGCCGGATCGCGCGTGGGATCGTGACGGTGGGCGACGAGGTGTCGATCGTTGGGATCAAGGAGACGCAGAGGACGACGTGCACGGGCGTTGAGATGTTCCGCAAGCTTCTGGACGAGGGGCGCGCGGGGGAGAACGTGGGGGTACTGCTGCGCGGCACGAAGCGCGACGAGGTTGAGCGGGGCCAGGTTCTGGCGGTGCCTGGGAGCATCACGCCGCACGTGGGGTTCGACGCGGAGGTTTACGTTCTGTCGAAGGACGAGGGGGGCCGGCACACGCCGTTCTTCCAGGGCTACCGTCCGCAGTTCTTCTTTGAGACGACGGACGTGACGGGTACGGTTGAGCTGCCGTCGGGTGTTGAGATGGTGATGCCCGGGGACAACGTGAACATGGCGGTGTCGCTGATCTCGCCGATCGCGATGGAGGAGGGGCAGCGCTTCGCCATCCGCGAGGGCGGACGCACCGTCGGCGCCGGCGTCGTCACCAAAATCACGACGTGAACAAGGAGAGGCCTGATGCAAGAAAGGAGCCCGTGTGAATGACCTAGAAATCACCCGTCAGGTGCCAGACACCCTTAGCAGCTCTGAGCTTCATGCAAAGATCTACCGAAAAAAGAGAGCCAAGATTTTGCATGAGTTGCGTTCCCTGACGGGAATTCCGGAAGTCTTACGGACTTTGAATCCTGACGAAACGTACAAGATCGTCAGTAAGTTTAAGCCGACTCAAGGAGCTGACGGCTTTTGTTCGGCCGTGATTCGCAAGAATAACGGCGAGATCGTTGAGCATGTGAAGTTGCAGAAAGTTGGGCCGTCCCTAGTCAAGTGTGCTACCGCCATAGGGTCGCAGATTCTCCTGATTAGTATCGCAATGCAACTCAACCGTGTCGAGAAAGGAATCAGTGAAATTCTTGAGGGACTCCATGATGATCGGATGGCAGAAATCGCGGCGGGGAAAAACCAGTACGACCTCGCAAGCGACGCGAAGGATCGTAAGAGACAATTGGTACTCACGTCCAACGCGATCCAGACCTTGACTGAGGGCGTTGAAAAAGCCCTGAGGGCGTTACCCGGACAAATTCGCAAGATGCCGAATGCAGAATCCGGCATCGGAGACGATTGGCCGCTAATCACCAAGGACCGAAGGAAGGTGGCCAAGGATCAATTCAAGCTCGTACAGGAGTCTTTTTGTGCTTGTGTTGTTGGTATTCAAACCTTAGCGGAGTGCTACGTTGTTATCGACGAACCGCATGCTGGTAGGCGTGCGCTAAGCAAGTATATCGAGAAACTTGGGGCCTCCGAAAACGTCCGTATGATCATAGAAAAGGCTCGGCTGGTACCTGTTGAGGATGGTCTGATTCCAGAAGCTCCGCTGCAGGAGTTCAAAAAGAGTCTTCCGCAGCTCAGAAACGAGCTAGAGGAGTGTCACCAGATCGCGGATGGAGGTCTTGGGGCAGTTGAGGTTGAGATAAAGCCAAAGGACATACTCACGATTTAGGGAGGAAGGTGATGGAAACCTGTCCGAAGTGTAGTCGGTCATTGGAACCCGGAGAAGAGCTCTGTCCTGCCTGTGCCGCTAAGAAGAACAGGAAAAAAAGGGAGCTCGGGAAGCGGTAGGTGCCGTAGGTGCCTTTGTAGTATCTCTCGCTGCATGGCTCCTGAAGAGGAAGTGACGCTGCAGCGAGGCCAAACGTCTTCAGGTTCGGCCTGAGTCGCGTCTTGTCGCGGCGATGTGCCGAGGAATGATCCGTATTGCTCACCGATACAGAGGGGTGCTCATCGCCAAGGAACTGACGTTGCCTCCGAGCGAATCAATGGCGTCGTCGCCAATCTCGCCAGTAGTGTTCGTGGTCGGTCGACCAGGTTCGGGGAAGAGCACGGTCATTGCCCGCCTCCACTCCGGGCTTCAGCGATTGCTTGGCAGCAGTTTTCCGGTTCATGTGATCGACGAGTTCGACATCCTGCGTTCGCTTGCAGACACTGAATCCTGTTCCAGCGTCGAACGAAATCCCAATGGCGGCATTGAGATTCTCGACGGAGAAGAGGTTTTCGCAATCACGATCCGTGAACTTGAGAGACGGGTGATTTCGCGCAGGGGGGAGCGGGGTGTCACCTTGTGCGAATTCGCGAAAAGTTCCTATGCGCCGATCTTCTCGGAGTTCGACCCCACCCTTTTGGATGCGGCATGGGCGCTTTACGTCGGTGCGCCGCTCGAATTGTGTTGTGAAAGGAATGAAGGGCGAAGAGACGGGAATGTCGAAAGGTACGTTCCTGAGGGCGTACTGAGGAGCCACTATGCCAGCGATGACGTCGATGAACTGGCCGAAATGTTCGGTGCAAGACTTTGCCTGATCCAGAACGGCACCGATGAAATCGGCGAATTGGACAAGGCCATCGACGGGTTCCTCACGCGATGCGCCGAAGACTTTCAGTTGACGAGAATCACAGCATGACATCACCACCCAACCTGTTCGACTATGCAACGAAGGAACTATCCCAAGACGCCATGATCTGCTGGTTGATTGACTGGGCGGGTAGGGAAACCAACGGCGATCTAGAGGGCGAAGAGTTGCGCCAGTGCGGCCTGGCGTTCGTCGATGCGCTGTTCTCGAAGTGGCGGAAATGGGACTATAGCGTTGATTTGGGCGACTCGATCCGAACTGAGGTCAGGCGGCAGGAGAAAAGAATTGATGTGCTGGCGTGCGTAGAGTGCGTGGATGGTCGGCATGTCCTGCTCATTGAGGACAAGACGAACACGGGAGCCCACGATAACCAGCTCGAAAGGTGTATTTCGTCTGTGTTGGAGGGGAAGACGTGCTTCAAAAATGTTACTGAGGATACGCTGTGGCCCATCTACTGTAGAACCGGCAACCACTCGCTCAAGCACAGGCAACATGCGGAACAACAGGGCTACGCGGTTTTCGACCGTACCGACTTTCTGAACGTCCTCAGAACCTATCAGGGTACGAACGAAATTCTGATTGACTTTCGTCGGCACCTCGAGCGTTGGCAGGAAGAAACCGACAGTTTCATGGAATGGACTGAATATAGTTGGGGGGTGAAGCGGACGAAGGGTGGCAGCGAACGGAGTGATCGAAGCCAGTGGGCAAAGCACGGTTGGGAAGGCTTGTACCGGTACATTGAGGAACACTTGCTCAAAGACAGCGGGGACTACTGGGAACCGCTTGGCAGCATTGTTGGCGGCTACAACTGCCTGTCGATCGAACCGGCGGAGACGAGCTCTAGCAGCAGCTTCGCCCTTTGGATCGAAGAGAACCGGATTAGCTTTCGACTGTATGGCGCTAAGAGATGGGTTTGCGTGGAAGGACAGAATCGTGAGAAGGAGCATTGGGCCAAAGCGTTCGTGGAACAAGGTGGTGAGTGGCCAAGTAGGCCTCGGAACCTGAAGGCCACGAAGACCAAACCCATGTGCGTAGCGGAATGGCGCGACTGGCTGGAATTCCGTGACGACGGCAAACTTGATTTGGATGGTTCTGTGAAGAACATCAGAGAAGCCAAGAGGGTGCTACTGGAAACAATCACAGGCAGCTCAAGATAGCGTCGCCGCCTAATGCAAGGGCAATCCGAGCCCCGCTGTCAACGAAATTTGCTTCACCTACTCTCATTCGATTCGGCAATAAATCGTGTCGTGCTCCATGGCGCTGTGCGCCGTCGGCCCGTCCCATAGGGCGATGGGACCTTCTGCTGTGGGGCGCAGCCATACGCGGCGAACAGCCTCGCGAATGAGGCTCGCAGTGCTTCTTCCGGAGTGTCGTGCAGCAGTCTCAAGAAGCTTGAATTCTTCTGTGCTGAAGTAAACTTCTCTCTTGATCATGTATGGCACCGTGTTCACTTCGAGGGCGGGCTTCACAATCGTCTGCTAAAGCGTCCAATCGCGGCGCAGCCCAGTGAAAGGCAGTTCCCCAGACAAGCTGCCGTTATGCGGATTCGGCGACGACCGCCTGCGCTCGGGCGAGCAGCTGCGGCTCGTCACCCGCTTGGACGACAACCTCGCCTAGGCTGCCGAGCGTTTCCCAGTCGGCTACCTCCGCGATAAGCGCGGTCAAGCTGGCTGCTGCACCGTCGCCGAACTTGGCGGCGATCTGGCGCCTTAGCAAAGTGCGTTGGCCCTCGACAAGGCCGTCGTTGTACCAAGCCTAAGTGGCCCGCTTCATGTTCTCGTCGATCCTTGACCTAAACACTCCAACGCTCATGTTCTCATCCTCCAATGGCTCCAAGTCCAACCTGAAGTGGTGGCGCGCCCAGAGCCGAATCCACTCGTAAACCGTTCGCCGCAGGCGGATGCTTGGCAGTTCCGCCAGTGCCGGCGGCAGCCGGCAAAGTCCGACGGCCCAGCATGTTCGATCCCAATCTGCAGCGAGGTCAGGCTGCCCGCAATCAAATCGTCACCCCGGTGCACCGCGAAGTCAACCACGTGTTGGGTTTCGGAGACAGGCCCAAGCTAGGCCGGGTTTGGCTCAGAAGTCAGCTAGCGTTTCGAATGGGAATTATGTAGCAAAATCCGCAGGGGCTGTATAGACTTACAGCCATGCCTGAAGGAAAGGAAGTCCGCACGGTTCGCTACCGCGTCCTGCCGGGAACGCAGGCCAAGGCCCGACGCCTGAACTGCTTGGCCGGGGCCTGCCGCTACGTCTGGAACGTCTTTCTCGACAGGCAGCAGCACGCCGACCTAGCCTGGCAGTTCTCCGCAGGCCCACGGCCTCCGTTTCCGCGCTTCTTCACCTTGGGCAAGGCGTTCACGCAGCTTCGTCGGTCCAGCGGCCATGAATGGCTTGAGGAGCTCCCGTTCGCCGTCGTCCGGTACACGCTGAAGCGGCAGGCCGACGCTTGGCAAAAGCTCTTCAACGGACAGGGCGGGCGCCCCAAGTTCAAGGGGCGGGGCTGCGGGATGGGCTTCACGGTCCCCGAGAACGTGCGCATCCGCAACGGGCACGTTCTCATCCCAAAAATGGGGCAGTTTCGGCTTCGGCGGCGCGGCGGAAACCCGCATCCTGACGGCATCCCCAAACAGGCGGTCTTCACCCCCGAAGGCAACAAGTGGTTCTGTACGGTCTTTTACGAGGTCAGCGCCGCAGCCCATGAGGATGACGGCTTGTCGGTTGGCGTGGACCGGAACGTGGGCCAGTGCGCGCTGAACTCCGGCGAGATCATCCACATCCCCGACATGAAGCGGCTGGAAGCCCGCAGGCGCCGCTACCAGCGGAGGATGGCCCGTCAAATGAAGGGCAGCAGGCGCCGGGCGCGAACCCGGCGGAAGCATGCCAAGACCTGCCGCCGCGTGCGGGGCATCCGGTCGAACTGGGCCCACCAAGCCAGTCGGCGCATCGCCGATGCGGCGCACACCGTGGCCATTGAGGACTTGAACACCAAGGGCATGACCCGTTCCGCGAAGGGTGCCGAGGGTGCGCCGGGCACCAAGGTGAAGGCCAAGTCCGGCTTGAACCGGGCCATTCTGTCGAGCGGATGGGGGGATTTGGAGCGGAACCTGGATTACAAGGCGGGGCGGGTGGTTCGCGTCCATCCCGCCTACACATCGCAGACGTGCAGCGCCTGCGGCTTCGTCGACGCGGGGAACCGAATCGACCAATCGACCTTTCGATGTCAGGCCTGCGGGCACGCGGCGAACGCCGACGTGAACGCGGCCGAAAACATCCGGCGTCAGGGATTGGCGCAGCTGGACGGCGAGGGCCGTGGGTGCAGTAAGGCCCGCCCTGTGACCCGTCAAACAGGTGGCGAGCTTCCGCTGGCCGTTTAACGGCTTGCGGATTTTGCTACACAATTCCCTTTCGAATCTCTTCGCGCACCACGCGGCGTAGAGTCATCTCAAGCTCGTCGCTGGCGAGGTGCTCACGCAGGGCTTGGTTGATGGCGGTCTGGTAGCCCCAGCCGGTGTCCTTGGCCCGGGCGCGGAACGCAGCGATGACGTCTTGGTCGAGCATGATCGTGATGCGTGTCTTGCCGGGTTGTTTCACTGCGGCGCCGCGGACGGCGTCTGAGAAGTCATATTCCTTTCGCATAGGCATTCGTCTCCTTTCGTGTGGCAGGGCGGGCGGAGATCAGCCTGACCGCGCCTTGATCGGATCCCAATGCGTGTCCATGACGGAAGTATGTATATTTGTATGTAGTCAGTCAACTTCCGCAAATCCACGCTTGAAGTGCACTTGCTCTAGACTTCCGCCCGCCCGACCGTTCTCCTCTCTTCAGCCACCCACCGCCGTCCCTCATTCGACTTGGTCGTGTATCGTGTCGTGCTCTTGGGCGTTGTGGGCGGTGGGCCCGTCCCATATGGCGACGGGACCTTCTGAGGCTGAGTGCTGCCATACTCGATAGTCTGCCTCGCGAACGAGTCCCGCAACGCTGCGCCCCGTGCGCTGGATAGCGTTCCCAAGAAGCTTAAGATCTTCTCCGTGGAAATAGAATTGTCTCTTACTCATGTATGGTGCCATGCCCATCTTTATCTGGGGCTTCATAATCGTATGCCAATGCGCTCCGCTTGGGCGAAAAAGGGGGGTAGACCCAGCGAAAGACTGATTCCGTGAGCGGCTGTTAGGCAGACTTGGCGACGATCGCCCGCGCTTGGGCGAGCAATTGCGGTTCGTCGCCCGCCTCGACAACAATCTCGCCCAGATGGCCAAGCATTTCCCAATCGGCGGTTTCCCCCACTAATGCGGCCAAGTTGGCTGCCGCGCTGTCGCCGAATTTGGTGGCGACAAGGCGCCTAATCAGCGCTCGCTGGCGTTCAAGGCCTTGGTTCAGACCGTCGTTGTACCAAGCCTCGGTGGCCCGTTTCATGTTCTCGTCGATCCGTGACCGAAACGCTCCAACGCTCATGTCCTCATCCTCCAATGGCTCCAAGTCCAACCTGAAGTGGTGGCGCGCCCGCAGCCGCACCCAATCGTAAACCGTCCGCCGAAGGCGGGCACCCGGCAGTTCCGCCAGTGCCGGCAGCAGCCGAGCAAAGTCCGACGGCCCCGCATGCTCGATCCCGATCTGCAGCGAGGTCAGGCTGCCCATAATCAAATCGTCCCCCCGGTGCGCCGCGAAGTCAACCACGTGCAGGCCGACCGACGGCTGCAAGGGCGCAAGGTCCGAGTGCAGGCTCTGTGGCAGACCGGCCAAGGTCCAGTCTGCCAGTCGCCGGGACGCCCGCCAGAATGCGTCGCCGTTGTGGATGACCACCGGCAGCATCAGCGGCCTCGGCGCGTCCGGCGTCAGCGCACCTTGCGCCTCCATGGCCCGCCACAGCTCCCAG
>CAZRBP010000048.1:0-6118 GCA_964598305.1 uncultured Pseudomonadales bacterium
CGTTGACGATGGAGATGATGTAGGCGCTGGCGCGGATGGGCAGGATGCCGGTCCAAGGCACCCGGGCGTTGAACCAGGAGACCACGCGCCACACCACGGTGGAGTCGATGAGGAAGAAGAAGGCGGAGTAGGGAATCATCAATGCCAGCCAGTATCCCCAGGAGACGCTGGCAAAGACCTCAAGCAGGTAGCTCGCCGCGGTCAGGCCTTGGCGGGCCGCCGCGCCTTCAACGCGGGTGTACAGCCACGCGAAGCAGGCCAGCGTGATCAGCCAAGGCAGCGCCCGCTGCCAGAGTGGGGGAGGGGGGCGGTCGCTGGCGTTGGTGGCTGTCACGGGGCGGATTCCTCGTTGAAGGCGGTGCGCAGGGCGGCGTCGAGCGGCGTGAGCTCGATGCCAAGCGTTTCAAGTGCCGGCTGATTGTCGATCGCATCGTCCTGCTCAAGGACGCCAAGCATGTCGAGTGTAAGTGGCGGGTCGGCCAGGAATGTCTGCGCGAACCAAGCGAATGCCTGCGCTGCGATCAGCGGCGTGCTGGCGAAGGCGACCTCCCGGCCTAGGACGTGGGCGGTGCGTTCGACGAGGGCGCGGTGGCTCAGCGACTCCGGGCCGCCAAGTTCGATCACGGCGTCGCCGGGGACGTTCGGTTGGGTCGCAGCGAGCAGGGCCGCCACTACGTCGGTTGCGGCGATTGGCTGCTGCAGCGCCACGCCGCCGCCCACTAGCCTCGCACGGCCTGAAGTGGCTTGGTGCCGGAGCGCTTCGGCTGCGATGTCGCCCGGGCCAAGCACCATGGGAACCCGCAGGATCACGGCGGGCACGGGCGATGCCACCAGGATTTGGTCGGTGCGTCCGCGCGATGCAAGACAGCCGTTGCGGGAAGCCGAGCCGGCGCCGTGGATGCTGGTGTGGACGATGCGCGCCACCCCGGCTGCCGCGCAGGCGGCGGACAGCGCCTCGGCGGGCTGTTCGTGGGCGTTCTCGTAGCGATTGGCCCGGGTTTGCTTCAGGATGCCCACGAGGTGGATGGCCGCGGCGCATCCTTGGGCAGCGTCCTCAAGGCCGGCGCGGTCCCGGTAGTCGATGATGCGGATCTCGCGCCGCTCCGGCGAGGGGAGATCGTCGAGGCTTCTTGCGGCGCGCTCGGAACGGACCACGGCCCGCACCGGTGCCGCGGTCGGATCCTGGCCCAGAGTGCGGATCAGCAACCGTCCGAGGTGGCCGTTGGCGCCAGTGATGAGAAGGCGGCCGGTCATTGGGCCGGCTTCCAGCGCTCGGCGGCTATTCGAGGCCCCGGCGCTTAAGCTCGGCCGGCATGCGCACCGAATCGGCTTCCAGCAGGGGGCCGCGCTCCTCGTCCGTGAGCAGTCCGGCGGTGTCCTTGGCCATCTTGTCGCTGTCCAAGGTGATCCACTTCTCCGGCACGATTTCGATGATCACGCGCAGGGGCGAGTCCAAGCGCCTTTCGAAGTCCTTGGCCTGCTCCTCATCTTCGTCGCTCAGGATGCCGCCGAGACGCCCGTAGGGGCCACGGGCCAGCGCCGGGTAGAACCAGCTTTTGGTTTCCTCGTCGTCGTGGATAATGGCCCGTCCCTTGATGGTGATGGCCCCGTTCGGGCCGTCCGGGGCGGCGATGCCGCTGACCACCACGGAGCAGCGCGGATCGCGGCGGATGGCGGATACCCGGTGGCGGTGGACGCCGCAGGTGATCCAGGCGCGGCCCTCATGCCAAACGAAGGCATGCACCACGCCGACCGCCCAGCCGTCCTTGGTGGTCCAGTTGAAGACGCACTCCCCGGCCTTGCTGAGCAGATCCTCGCGCTGCGCCTCGGTGAATGGATAGATCGATACCTGTTCGTGGTCTTGGCTTGACACAGCCCCTCCCGTCGTTTGGTTCGTTGTTGAAGCGGCTAATCTAACACGCTTGGGGTTGCTAGTGCCCTGTCCGGCGAATAGGTGGGGTTTTAGCGCTAGGCACCCCCTGTTAGGGCCTTTCCGCTCGCGGAAAGGGTGACAACGCCGTGTGGGAGGCCGCCACCTGCACGGCCTTGACGCAGCGGACAGGCCCTAGTCCGCCGTGTAGGACATTCGCCCAAAAAAACTGCTGCATCCATCCTACAGACAAAACCTGAAACTGGCTGGACAATGACGCCGCCGTTCAACCAAAATGCTAAGGAAAATGAGCATGAAGCACCAATTTCTCACCACCGTTGCTGCCATCCTGATGGTCGGCATCACCACGACGGGCGTCAACCTCAGCGTTATTGGCGCGATGGGGGATGCCAACGACACCCGCTTCGCCCAGATCGAAGCCCGCTTCGAACAGGTCGATGCCCGCTTCGAACAGGTCGATGCCCGCTTCGAACAGGTCGATGCCCGCTTCGAGCGGGTGGACCGCCGTCTGGACCAGATGGAGGCCCGGTTCGAAAAGCGCTTCGAGAGCACGGATGCCCGCATCGAAGCCTTGGAGCGGCGCATGGATGCGGGGTTCCGTGAGATGGGCGCCGCCATCGCCCGCTTGGAGGGATTGATCCAAGGCATCCACGGCGCCCCTCAAGCCGCCGCCGACCAAACCGGCCAACCCGCCAACCGCCCATCCTGACCGCCAGGCGGGCCGGGTGAATCGGTGCTAACCTGTCGGCCATGGCCTACTCGATTCCCAAGACCTTCATCAACGAGCTCCAGGATCGGGTCGATATCACGGCGGTGGTGGGCAGCCGGGTGGCGCTCAAGAAGGGTGGCAAGGACTTGCTGGGGCTGTGCCCCTTCCACGACGAAAAGACCCCCTCGTTCACCGTCAGCCCCGCCAAGAACATGTACTACTGCTTCGGCTGCGGGGCGGGCGGTGACGCCATCAAGTTCCTCGAGGAGTTCGAAGGGCTGTCGTTCACCGAGGCGGTGGAGTCCTTGGCGGCGTCCGTCGGCATGGAGGTGCCGCGGACGCAGTCGAAGTCCCCGGGCCGTGACCTCACCCCTCTGTTCGAGGCCATGCGTGCGGCGGAAAGTTATTACAAGGCGCAGCTCAGGCGCTCTCCGGAGGCCATCGACTATCTCAAGGGGCGCGGCTTGACTGGTGAGATCGCCCGCGAATTCAGGCTGGGCTTTGCTCCGGACGCATGGAACGGCCTGCACGAGACGCTCGGCGGAGGCGCCCGCCCAGTGCCTTCCAAGGTGTTGCTCGAAGCCGGGCTGATTGGCAAGAACGAACGCGGCCGGGAGTACGACCGCTTTCGCGGACGGATCATGTTCCCGGTGCGGGATGGCCGGGGCCGGATCATCGCCTTCGGTGGCCGGCTGCTTGGCGATGGCCAGGGCCCCAAGTACCTAAACTCGCCGGAAACGCCCATTTTCCATAAGAGCCAGGAGCTTTACGGGCTCTTTGAAGCCCGCAAATCCTCGCGCCGGCTCGAATCGCTGATCGTGGTGGAGGGCTATCTGGACGTCATCGCCCTTGCCCAAGCGGGCATTCGCAACACCGTCGCCACCTTGGGCACGGCCACCGGGGAGGAGCACTACCGCAAGCTGTACCGCTACGTCGACGAGGTGATTTGCTGCTTCGACGGCGACGCTGCGGGGCGCCGCGCCGCTTGGAAGGCGCTGGAGAGCGCGCTCGGCCACTTGGGTGGCGGACGGCGGCTGAAGTTCATGTTCCTGCCCGATGGCGAAGACCCGGACACCTTGGTGCGCGGGCAGGGTGCTGACGACTTCCGCCGCCGCATCGGCACCGCAACCCCCGCCATCGAGTATCTCTTTGCTGAATTGACCCAGGGGCTCGACCTGTCTGCCTTGGATGACCGCGCCCGGCTCGCTGACCTGGCCGCGCCCTACGTGCAGCGGGTACCTTCCAGCAGCCCGCTGCAGCAGATGATGCGCGGCCGGTTGCAGGAGCTCACGGGCGTTGGCGGGGCGGATGCGCGGCCCGATCAGGTGCTGCCGCGGCGACCGGCTCCGCAGCGGCGCAGGGGGCAGCGCCGCGACGGACTGCCCCAGCAGCTTCTGTCGCTGCTTCTGAAGTCGCCCGGCCTCGCCGCCGAACTCAACCCAGCTGACATTGACCTTCTGGCCGATGGGCAACTGAGCCCGTTGTTCGCCGACGTGATCCGCTATGCGGCCGCTCACGCCGACGCGGACGCGGCCCAACTCCTCGGCCGCTGGTCAGGACAGGAAGGCCATGCCGAACTGCTGCGGCTCCACCAACGTCCGTCAATGCTGGATGCCGACGGTTTGGCCATTGAATTCCGGGAGGGATTGGAGCGGCTTCGGGAGTTGGCCGACCGCCGGCAACGCTCCCAGCTTGTCGAGCGGATGCGCGGCGACCCGGCCGGGGAGAAGGAACGGCTCGCGGAGTACATGGCCCTACGTCAAGGCACGGGAGCGCGGGGGTAGGTCAGCCGTCGGCCAGTTGTCGGCTCAACTCCGCCACCTGCAGTTCGCCCTCTCGGGTTTGCCCGCCGATTTCCAGGAATCGCCGCATGGCGCTCTGTGCGCTGTCGGTGCGCAGCAGCCGTTGGAACAGGTAGGCTTCATCGAGCAGGCCCTCGGCCAGTGGCTGCTCTGCGCCGTTGACCGCCTCCTTGGCGAGGCGCACGGCTTCGATTGGGAAGGAGGCGATGCGCTGCGCCAGTTCCTCGACGAAGGGGCCAATGCCGTCGGCGGCGAAAATGCGGTTGAGATAGCCCCAGCGCTCGGCCGTTTCCGCGTCGAGGTCGCCGCCGCCGAGAATGATCTCCAAGGCCCGTCCGCGGCCCACCAGGCGAGGCAGGCGCTGGGTGCCGGTGCCACCGGGCAGGATGCCGATGGGCACTTCCATCTGGTTGATGACGGTCTTGCCGCGCACGCCATAGCGCAGGTCGCAACTGGCCGCCAACTCGCTGCCGCCGCCGCCCACCCGGCCTTCGATTTGCGCGATGACCACCTTGTCCATGGTCCGAAAGCGCTCGCACATCTGGTGAAAGGGGTTCAGTTCCGAATCCCGCTCCGCCGCGTCCTCTATGGGGAAGCCGAGAATGGCCTCGACGTCGAAGTGGGCGATGAAGAAGTCGGGGTCAGCGCTCTTGAGCACCACGACGGACAGGTCGGGGTCCGCCTTCAGTTCCGAAGACAGCTTCAGCAGCTCGATGTAGAGGGCTTGGTTCATCAGGTTGATGGGCGGGTTGTCGATGGTGACGGTGGCGATTCGCCCCGAAATCTCGACGGCCAGCCGAGCGTATGCGTAAGCCATGGCAATTCTCCTGTGGTTGCGGTGGTTTGCTGCTACTGTAGCGGGTATGGGAACGTTTCGCTTAGGTTGGCGCCGGATGGCCTTGGGCGCATTGGCCGCCGCATGGGCGGGACAGGCTGCCCTTGCCGCGGCTGGCGAGGACTGTGCCGTCATCGACGACGCTGGGACGCGGCTGGCCTGCATCGACCGGTTGGCCAGCGCCTCGCCGCCCTCATCGGATGTATCGGCGGGGAGCGTGGAATCGACGATCATTCTGCTCGACCGCCGACCCGGGGGCCACCTCGTGTTTCGGCTGGCCAATGGCCAAGTCTGGGAGCAGCGGGATGCGCGCTTCATGGCCGTGCAGGCCGGTGAGCAGGTGGTCATCGCCCCAGCCAGGCTCGGTGGTGGCCACATACTCGCCACCGAGCGCAGCGCCACCGCTCGAGTGCGTCGATTGGAATAGCCTTCAAGCCGCTGCCGTAGTAACCTTAGGGGTTGCGGGTTCACATGAAGAGCAGGGATGTTGAAAATTCGCCATATCTGCGAGCCCGCTAGGAGCAGACAGTGACAAAAGGGATCTCGGTTCAGGACCCCTATCTTAACGCTCTGCGCAGGGAGCGGGTTCCGGTGTCAGTGTATTTGGTCAACGGCATCAAGCTGCAAGGCAAAATTGAGTCATTCGACCAATTTGTCGTTCTGCTGCGCAATTCCGTTAGCCAGATGGTGTACAAGCACGCGATTTCCACCGTCGTGCCGTCCCGCAACATTCATTTGCCCGTCAGTGAGGATGCCGCCGACTAGCTTTTCGGCACCGAGGCGCAGATTGAAGGATTTAGAGCCCTCAGCCGGGGAGCGCGAGGGGCCCGCCCCTCGCAAAAAAGAGCCCTCAGCCGGGGAGCGCGAGGGGCCCGCCCCTC
>CAZRBP010000048.1:6128-22341 GCA_964598305.1 uncultured Pseudomonadales bacterium
TTTTTATCCCACCCACCCGCCGGGTGGGCGGGGGCCCCCCCCCCCCCAAAAACCGCCCCCACCGCGGGGCCCCGCGCGGCCCCCCCCCCCCCCAACAAAAGCCTTTTCATTGACCGTCTTGCCACCGGGCGGCGGGTCGTCCTGCTGCACGTTGAACTTCTGTCGCAGCCCACCCTTAACATCGCTGAGACAACGGAGTTGGCTGCTTCCGCCGGCCTCACCCCGGTGGGCCAAGTGGCGGCGCGGCGTCGGCGGGAGCATCCCCGTTGGCTGGTCGGGTCGGGCAAGGTCGATGAGATTCGCCAGATCATCGAAGCCCAGGACGCCAACACATTGGTGGTCAACAACGACCTTTCAGCGCGCCAGCAGCGCAATCTGGAGGAGGCGCTTGGCTGCCGGGTGCTGAGCCGCTCCGAATTGATCATTCACATCTTCGCCCAGCGCGCCCGCACCTTCGAGGGGCAGCTTCAGGTGGAGCTCGCGCAGCTTACCCACGCCCAAACCCAGTTGGTGGGCGGCTGGAGCCACTTGGAACGGCAGCGGGGCGGCATCGGCTTGCGCGGTGGTGCCGGCGAGACGCAGCTTGAACTCGACCAGAGAATGCTCGCGACACGCATCAAGTCCGTGCAGTCCCGGCTTGAGGGGGTGCGCAAACGCCGCACCCAAGGCCAGCGGCAGCGACGGCGCTCGGGCGCGCAGACCGTCGCCTTGGTCGGCTACACCAATGCCGGCAAATCGACCCTGTTCAACGCGCTGGCCGCGGCTGGGGTGGCGGCCGAGGACCAGCTGTTTGCCACCTTGGATCCGACCCTGCGGCGCATCGACGTTCCGGGCGCGGCGCAGGTGGTGCTGGCCGACACGGTCGGCTTCATCAGCCATCTTCCGCACACCCTGATCGACGCCTTCAAGGCGACTCTTGAGGAAGTCAGCCAAGCGGACCTGCTGATTCACGTGATGGATGGCGCCGCCCCGCGGCTTGACCAACGCATCGCCGATGTGGAGGCGGTGCTGGCGGAGATCGGCGCCGATGCCGTAGCGCGCATCGACGTGCTCAACAAATGCGATCTTCCCCAGGCTGAGCCAGCGCCGCCCGATGCCCTTGCGGTGAGCGCCGCCACCGGCGAGGGGCTCGACGCGCTGCGTTCCCGCATCGGCTCGGCGCTGGGCGTTCAAGCGCCCATCGAGGTCGATTTGCCGGCCTCCGCCGGCGGCATTCGCGCTTGGCTTTACGCTGCGGACGCCGTTCTTGGCGAGACCCACACCGGCAATGGCGGGATGCGCCTGAAGGTGCGCGGCGACAAGCGCCTGATGGCCCGCCTGCGCCGCGACTTGGCGGCCTGCGCCTAGCTCGGCTCTCCGCGGCGCTGCCGCTGCCCAAATCGGCGGCAGCAGCGGCGGGAAACTCAAATACAAAGTGACCCGATGCACTTGAGGCAGTACACTTGGGCCACTTAGAACTCATCCACTAATGGAGCACCGCATGGCGTGGAATGAACCAGGTGGCGGCGGCCGGGATCCTTGGGGCAACCAAGGCGACAAGGGGCCGCCGGACCTTGATGAAGCCTTCAGAAAGCTGAAGTCGCAATTGACCGGCATTTTCGGCGGTGGCCGAAGCGGCGGCGACAGCGGCAACGGCAAGTTGAGCGGCGGCCTGCTCGGCGCGGGCTTGGTGGCGCTTGCCGCCATTTACGGGTTTTTCGGCCTGTACCAGATCGACCAGGGCGAGCGCGGCGTGGTGTTTCGCTTTGGCGCCGTGCAGCAGAACATCGTCATGCCCGGCCTGCATTGGAATCCGCCGCTGATCGACCGGGTGCGCAAGGTCAACGTCACCCAGGTGCGCTCCAAGAGCCATCAGGCGCTGATGCTGACCGAGGATGAGAACATCGTCGATGTCAGCATGACGGTGCAGTACGTGGTCGATGACCCCATCGCCTTCCTGGTCATGGTGCGCAATCCGGAAGTGAGCCTGGACCACGCCACGGAGAGCGCCCTGCGCCATGTGGTGGGCGGCTCGATCATGGACCAAGTGATCACCGACGGCCGCGCCGCCATTGCCGTCGAGGTGCAGGAACGCCTGCAGTCCTACCTTAACCGCTACGAGACGGGTATCTTGGTCAGCAAGGTGAACATTGACGAGAGCGCCCCCCCGTCCCAGGTCCGTGACGCCTTCAACGACGTGCAAAAGGCCAAGGAGGATGAGCAGCGGGTCATCAACGAGGCCAATGCCTACGCCGAGAGCGTCATTCCCACGGCGCGCGGCGAGGCGCAGAAGCTCATTGAGGAGGCCAACGCCTACCGGGACCGAGTGGTAGCCCGCTCCGAGGGCGAGGCGCAGCGCTTCGAGAAGCTGCTGGCCGAGTATTCCTTGGCCAAGGAGGTCACGAGAGACCGGCTCTACTTGGACTCCATCGAATCCGTGCTGTCGGCCAGTTCGAAAATCATGGTCGATGTGGAGGGCGGCAACAACCTGATGTACCTGCCGCTCGACCGCTTCGTGCAGTCCGGCGCCGCTGGAGTGGGCGGCGCGGCCACCCAGGACACGGTGCGCAATCTGGCCGATGCGGTCATTCGTGAAATCAACAGCCGGGTCGCCGACGGCCGCGGCCGCGACGCCCGCTGAGGAGGCCACCGATGAACCTTCGCAATCTGATCCTGGTCGTCATCACCCTGGTGGCCCTGCTGCTGCTCGGGCAAAGCCTCTACATCGTTGAACAGACCGAGCGGGCGGTGCTGCTGCGTTTCGGCGCAGTCGTCACGGCTGATGTGCAGCCCGGCCTGCACTTCAAGCTGCCGATCGCCGAAGAGGTCAAGAAGTTCGATGCCCGGGTGCTGACCTTGGACTCCAGGCCGGAAACCTACTACACCCTGGAGAAGAAGCCCTTGATCGTTGATTCCTTCGCCAAATGGCGGATCGTCGATGTGCCCAACTACTACACGGCCAGCTCCGGCGACGAAAACCGCGCCAATCGCGTGCTGCAGGAACGGGTCAACGAGGGCCTGCGCAACGCCATCAGCCGCCGCGACATGCACGAGGTCATTTCCGGCGAGCGGGACCAGCTCATGCAGGAGCTCACCGCTGACCTCAACCGGGTGATGAAGGAGGCGGTGGGCATTGAGGTCATCGACGTGCGGGTCAAGCGCATCGACCTGCCGACCGAGGTTTCCACCTCGGTCTATGACCGCATGAACTCCGAGCGGGAGATCGAGGCGCGGCAGTATCGGGCGCAAGGCCAGGAGCTCGCCCTCGGCATTCGCGCCGATGCGGAACGGCAAACCGTCGTCATTGAAGCAGAGGCGTATCGAGAGGCGGAGCAGATTCGTGGCGACGGCGACGCCCGCTCGGCGGCAATCTACGCGGATGCCTTCAACAAGGATCCGGAATTCTACGAGTTCACGCGCAGCCTCAACGCCTACGCCAAGGTGTTTGGCGACAAGAGCGACATGCTGGTGCTCGATCCCAACAGCGAATTCTTCAAATACCTCAAAAGCGGCGAAGGCTGACCGGCGGGCAGTTCGCCGAACCGTTCGCCGAATAAGAGCCGAAACCGAGCTATGGCACGCAATGTCGTTGTCATCGGCACCCAATGGGGCGATGAGGGCAAAGGCAAGATTGTCGATTTGCTGACCGATCAAGCCGCCGCCGTCGTGCGCTGCCAAGGCGGGCACAACGCCGGCCATACGTTGGTCATCGACAACCACAAGACGGTGCTGCATCTGATTCCGTCGGGCATCCTGCACCCCGACGCGCTGTGCGTCATCGGCAACGGCGTGGTTCTCGACCCCACAGCCCTGCTCGACGAAATCGGCCGCCTTGAGGCACACGGTGTGTCGGTGCGCGAGCGGCTGCGCCTCAGCCCGGCCTGTCAATTGATCCTGCCCCACCACGTCCGCCTCGACCATGCCCGGGAGGCCGCTCGCGGCGTGGGCAAGATCGGCACCACCGGGCGCGGCATTGGCCCGGCCTACGAGGACAAGGCGGCGCGCCGGGGCTTGAGGATCGGCGATCTGTTCTATTGGCCGGAGTTTGCGGACAAGCTGCGCGAGGTCATGGCCTACCACAACTTCGTTCTGGAGAACTACTATCAAGCGCCTGCCGAGGACTACCAGCGCACCTTGGACCAGTGCGCGGAAGTCAGCGGCCAGATTTGCCCCTTGGTTGCCGATACGGTGTCCCTCATCCACCAACTGCGCGAGCAAGGCAAGAACCTGCTCTTCGAGGGGGCGCAAGGCGCGCTGCTCGACGTCGATCTCGGCACCTACCCCTTTGTCACCTCATCCAACACCACGGCGGCCGGCGCCGCGGCCGGCAGCGGGTTCGGCCCCGCGTGGCTCGACTATGTGCTCGGCATCACCAAGGCCTACGCCACCCGGGTGGGTTCAGGGCCTTTTCCCACGGAACTCGACGACGACGTGGGCAAGGGCTTGGCCGAACGGGGCGCGGAGTTTGGCTCGACCACTGGCCGCCCGCGCCGCTGCGGTTGGTTCGATGCCGCAGCGCTGCGGCAAGCGGTGCGCATCAACAGCATTTCCGGGCTGTGCCTGACCAAGCTCGACGTGCTCGACGGCTTGCCCACCATCAACATCTGCACCGCCTACGAAGCGCCGGCCGGCGATCGCGGCGCCGCGCGCTTCGGCAGCGAGTACTACTCCGATCTCAAGCCCCAATTCGAGCAGTTGCCCGGTTGGCAGGAATCCACCTTTGGCGCCCGCCGCTTGGATGAGCTGCCCGCCAACGCGCGGCGCTACGTCGAGCGCATCGAGGAGGCGGTTGGCGCCCCGATCAGCATCATTTCCACAGGCCCGGACCGTTCCCAGACCATCGTGCTCCAGGACCCCTTCGCGTCATGATGGACGCCAAGCTGCTGGAAATCCTCGTCTGCCCGGTCAGCAAGGCCACGTTGACCTACCGCTCCGACCGCGACGAACTTTGGTGCCGTGCTAGCCGGCTGGCCTATCCGGTTCGTGACGGCATCCCGTTCTTGGTGGAGGAGGAGGCGCGCCCGCTGACTTCGGATGAGGTGGAGGCGCTTTCAGGGTAGCCTCTCAGTCAAGTACAATCGACCGCAAGGCACTGACAGGGACCGATTGAATGACCAAGCCGGAGCTGGTCGCCAGCAACGACATGCCGGACATCGCCAGCCGCGAACTGCATCAGCCGCAGGTGGCGCTCGATTGGGTGGGCATGAGCGAGATTCACCAGCCGTTGCTGGTGACCGATTGCGGTGCGACCCGGCAAGTCCACACCAAGGTGCAGGTCTATGTGGACCTGGCGGACACCAAGGCCAAGGGCATCCACATGTCCCGCCTCTACCTCATTCTGGATGAGCACGCGGATACCCGGCCGCTGACCGCCGCGGGGCTGAAGCTGCTGCTCGCTTCGGTGCTCGAGTCGCATCGGGGGCTGTCCACCCGGGCCTTCGTGCAGTTCGAGTTCGATTACTACCTGCGCCGCAATGCCCTGGTCAGCGACCATTCCGGCTGGAACAACTACCCAGTCACCATCAAGGGCACCCTCATTGGCCGGGAAATTCACTTGGAGCTCGGCATCGGCGTCTATTACTCGTCCACCTGCCCGTGCTCGGCGGCGCTGGCCCGGCAACTGATCCAAAACCAGTTCGAAGCGGACTTTGGCCGCCGCGGCTCCGTCAATGCCAGCGAAGTCAAGGCGTGGTTGGGCACCGAGAACGGCATCGTGGCCACGCCGCACAGCCAGCGCAGCATCGCCCGGCTGCTGGTCAAGCTGCGCGACGGCTTGGTGGATTTTCCGATCACCGACCTGATCGACGATGTGGAAGCCACCCTCAAGACGCCGGTGCAAACCGCGGTCAAGCGCGAGGATGAGCAGGAGTTCGCCCGGCTGAACGGCCAGAACCTGATGTTCATTGAGGACTCCGGGCGCAAGCTCAAGGCGCTGCTGCAAGGTGACAGCCGGCTCAGCGATTTCTGGGTGCGCATTGAGCACCACGAGAGCCTGCACGCCCACGACGCCGTCGGCGTGTTCACCAAGGGCGTCAACAACGGCTACCTGCCCATTCCCTGATCATGCGACGCCTATTGGACGATCCATGCTGAGCGGCAGCATCGTCGCGCTGGTGACGCCGATGACGGCCTCTGGGGCACTTGATTGGGAGGCCCTGGAGCGGCTGGTCGCTTGGCATCTCGACAGCGGCACCCACGGCATTGTGCCCATGGGCACCACCGGTGAATCCGCCACCTTGACGACGGCGGAGCATCTGGAGGTCATTCGCCGGGTCATCGCGCTGGTCGATGGCCGAGTGCCGGTGATTGCGGGCACCGGCAGCAACTCGACGGACGAGGCCATCCACCAGACGCAGGAGGCGGAGCGCGAGGGCGCCGACGCCTGCCTGATCGTCACGCCCTACTACAACAAGCCCACCCAGGAAGGCCTTTACCATCATTACAAGGCCATTGCCGAAGCCAGTGATGTGCCCTTGGTGCTGTACAACGTGCCGCCGCGCACCGCCTGTGACATGCTGCCCGCCACCGTGGCCCGGCTGGCGGCGATCGACAACATCGTCGGCATCAAGGAGGCGTCGGGTGACGCCAGCCGCATCGGGGAGCTGCGGCGCCTGTGCGGGGACGACTTCATCCTGCTGTCCGGCGAGGACGCGCAGACTTTGGAGATGCTGCACCTTGGCGCGGTCGGCACGATATCGGTCACCGCCAACGTGCTGCCGCAGCAGATGGCGGCCTTCTGCAGCGCTTGGCTGGCGGGCGAGCGCGCACAGGCCGAAGCCTTGGATGCCGAACTTCAGCCGGTGCATGGCGCGTTGTTTGTGGAGACCAGCCCGTCGCCGGTCAAGTGGGCCCTGCATGCCTTGGGCCGGATCGACTCGGGCATTCGCCTGCCGCTGCTGCCGCTGTCGGAAGGCCGGCGCGCCGAGGTCATGGCCACCGTGACTGCGGTTGGGGGTTGATTCGTGATCAAAACCGCCGCCGTCCTTGTCCTGCTGTTTCTTGCCAGCGGTTGCGGCTGGTTTTCCGACGACCGCGGCTTCTTCGTCAACCGGTCCGACGACTACATCGACGCCCAGGAGGCGCCTCGGCTGGTCATTCCCGAAGACTTGGGCGAAACCCTCGAAGACCCATTCCCCATTCCGCCGGTGCCCGCCCAGGAGAACGCCCGCTTCTATCCCGGCCGGGCACCCCTGCCGGACGCCATCTACGCCAACGACAATCGCGACGCGATCCGCATTCAGCGGCTTGGCGAGCGCATCTGGCTGGTGGTGCCGGAGGCGCCCACCACCGTGTGGCCGAAGATCAAGCAGTTCCTGGCGGAAAACGGCGTTGGCGTGGTCTCGGAGCAGCCGGGACGGGGGCGCATCACCACGGAATGGCTCAGCATCGAGGACGAGCCTTATAGGGACGTGGTCCGCTCCCTGCTCAAGGACGTCAAATCCACCGCGACGCCAGACGGACGGGATCGCCTGCTGTTGCAGGTCGAACAGGGCTTGAGGGAGCTGACCTCGGAAGTCCACATGCGCCACCAAGGGGACGCGGCAGCCGCCTCCGAGGGGGAAGCGCCCGCAGACTTGGGTCAATTGGCCTCCGCTCTGATTGAGGTTGAGCGGCGCTTGCTCAACGAACTCGGTGCCTACATCGCCGCCCGGGTGGCGGAGCAGACCGTCTCCATGGTGGCTCAGGATATTGCCGGGCAGGTCAAGTCGGAGCTGGCCAGGGACGAAGCTGGCCAGCCCATTCTGAGGCTGTTCCTCGACGAGGAGCGGGCGTGGGCGACGCTCAGCCAAGCGCTGGAAAATGCCGGCATCGAAGTCCTGGAAACCGATCGCCGATCCCGGGTCCACCACGTCCGCATTCCCGATGAGGTGCTGCTTGGCGAGGAGAAGCGGGGCTTCTTTCGCCGCCTTTTCTCCTCGCGCGGCGGCGGCGACGTGCCGGAGGTGGCGCTGCGCCTAACCGAGGAGGAGAGCGGCCACTACGCGCTGAGCGTGCGCGACCGGGCCGGCCAATCCGTGCCGGCGGAGTTTGCCCAGCAGGTGTTGGTGCTGGTGCGCGAATACTCGGCCTAGGCGGGTTAAGTGCTTCAGCGGAAATTGGAGAAGGAAGGGTAGCGCAGTGGAACACGCATTCAACGTCACGCCCGACTCCTTTCAGGCCGATGTGGTGGAGCGATCCGCCACCGTGCCGGTGGTGGTGCTGTTCTGGGCCGATCAGTCCGCGCCTGCTGCCGAAGCCAAGCGCCAACTGGAGCAGTTGGTAGGTCAATACGGCGGCAAGGTGCTGCTCGGCTTGGTCGATGTGGCCGCCGATCCCACCTTGGCCCAGCATCTGCGGGTGCAGGCGTTGCCGAGCCTGAGGGTCATCGACAAGGGTCAGATCGCGCATCAGGTCGAAGGACCGCAACCGGAACAGGCGCTGCGGTCCCTGTTCGATCAGCTCACCCTGTCCGCAGCCGACGCGATCAGGACGCAGCTCGGCCAGTATCTGGAGCAGCAGGATTTCACCAGTGCCTTGGGGTTTCTGCAGCGGGCCATCGCGGAAGAGCCCAACAACGCCTCCTTCCGCGTCGAATTGGCCGATGTGCTGGTCCGGCAGGGCGACCTGGAAGGGGCCCGCAAGGCTTTGGAGACCGTGCCGGCGGACGCGCCCGAGCGGGACCGGCCGGAAACCCGGTTGGCGTTGGCTGATGAAGCCGCCACCCTGCCGTCGCGCGAGCAGTTGCTGCGCAAGCTGGCCGATGAGCCGGAGAATGTCGAAGCGCTTCACCAGATGGCCGTGGCGGAAGCCGCTGCTGGGAACTTCGAGGCCGCCTTGGAAAGCGCTCTCAAGGTGTTGCAAACCGACCGTGCCTACGGCGACGACATCGGGCGCCTCACCATGATCCGCATCTTTACGGTGCTCGGCAAAGGCAACGAGCTGGCCAACGCCTACCGTCGGCGGATGTTCAACTTCATGCACTGATGAGCCAAGCACTAGGGGTGCGCCCATCGAGACACTGACGGAAAAACTCGCCGGCTACCGCGAGCGGGGGGCGCAGCGGGTCAAGATTGGCCTGACCGACATCGATGGCGTCATTCGGGGCAAGACCGTCAGCCTCGATAAGTTTGAGTCCCTGATGGAGAAGGGCGGCGGCTTCTGCGACTGCGTCTTCGGCTGGGATGTGGACGACCAGCTCTATGACGAGGGCGACTACACGGGCTGGCATACGGGTTTCCCCGATGCCGCCTACCGCTTGGTCGTGGACTCCGAGCGTTGGTTGGCCGACGAGGGCTGCCCTTACTTCGTCGGCGAGTTCGTGGGCGCCGACGGCGAGCCCCACCCGCTGTGTCCGCGCACCCGGCTCCAGATGATGCTTGATCGATTGGCGGAACAAGGCCTGACGCTGGTGTCGGGCTTCGAGTACGAGTTCTTTGTCTTCGAGGAAACGCCGCACAGCATTCGGGAGAAGGGCTACCGGAACCTAAGGCCCCTGACGCCAGGCAACTTTGGCTACTCGATGCTGCGGGCCTCGGCGCGCTCGGAATTGTTCAACGACTTCATGGACAGTTGCCGAGCGTTGCGGCTGGACCTTGAGGGGCTGCACTGCGAGACCGGTCCCGGCGTTTGGGAGGCCGCCTTGGCGCCGGCGCCGGGCATTGAGGCAGCCGACCGGGCCAATCTCTTCAAGACCTTCGCCAAGGCGTTCTTTCAAAAGCGCGGCCTGATGGCCACCTTCATGGCCAAGTGGTCGATGGACTATCCAGGCCAGAGCGGTCATCTCCACTTCAGCTTGGTCGATGGCCAGGGCGCCAACCGCTTCCGCGACGCGGACGCCGCAGACGGCATGTCGGCCCTGCAGCGGGCGGCGGTGGCCGGTTTGGAAACTCATCTCGGCGATTACTTGGCGCTGCTCGCGCCCACCGTCAACAGCTACGCCCGGCTGGTCAAGGGTGCCTGGGCGCCAACCGCCGCGACCTGGGGAGTGGAGAACCGCACCGCGGCGATCCGGGTGATTGGCGGCGGCTCGTCAAGCCAACGCATCGAGTGTCGCGTGTGCGGCGCGGACGCCAACCCCTATCTGGCTGCCGCCGGCACCTTGGCGGCCATGTGGCAGGGCATGGAAAACGATCTCGAGCCCAGCCCGCCCGTGGCCGGCAATGCCTACGAGGCGGAGGACCGCCTGCCCTCCGAGCGGCGCTTCCCCGGCCAGCTCCGGGCGGCGGCGGATCGTTTGGATCACTCGGACCACGCCCGTCGCCTGCTCGGCGATGCCTTCGTCGATCACTTTGCCATGACCCGCCATTGGGAATGCCGCGAATACGAGCGCCACGTCAACGACTGGCAGCTTGAACGCTACTTTGAAATCATCTGAGCACTAGACCCGGCAAGGTGCTTCATGCGGATAGGCATTCTGAAAACCGATTCGGTCCTGGCCCGATTTCAGCCGGACCACGGCGACTATCCACGGATGTTCATGGACCTGTTTGACGCCGCCGGCCCGGACATGGGGCTGGCGTACCAAGTCATCGATGCCCAAGCCGGCGACTATCCGCCTGCGGATCGCTGCGACGGCTACGTCATCACTGGCAGCCGCCACAGCGTCTATGATGACCTGCCTTGGATCGCCGAACTCGCCGCATTCACCGAGTCCGCTCTCAATGCGGGGAAGCCCGTTGTCGGCATTTGCTTCGGCCACCAATTGATGGCCCATTTCTTCGGCGGACGGGCCGCCAAGGCGTCGGGCTGGGCGGTGGGCGTCCACGCCAGCGAGCTGCTGGTGGACGAACCTTGGCTTTCGCCCCGTGCGGATGGCTTCAACCTGCTGTCCAGCCATCAGGACCAGGTGACGGAACTGCCGTCCGGCGCCCGACTGATTGCCACCAACGAGTTCTGTCCCTTGGCCGGGTTCACCCACGGCGATCTAGTGCTGACCTTCCAGGGGCACCCGGAGTTCCGCAAGGGCTACTCCAAGGACCTGATGAACATGCGCCGCGACCTGCTCGGCGAGGATGTCTGGCGGGCCGGCATGGCCTCCTTGGACATGGAGGTTCACCAAGGGCTGGTCGGGCGTTGGATTCTCAACTTCTGCGCTGCGCAGGTTAGTGCTCCATCAACCTGATAATGACGCATCAGTGGCAGCGGGAGCGTTCCGGGCCCTGCGCTTGCGCGCAGGCAGGCGCGGTCGCGCAGACGGAGCCTTCAGCCGGGGAGCGCGAGGGGCACGCCCCTCGCATGAAGTAGGCGCACTACTTCAAGCGGGCGCAACGCGGCCCGGGGCGCTCCCGCTGCCACCCGCAGGGCGCGCCCGCAAGCGCCCATCTGCTTTGCATGCGAGGGGAGCCCCTCGCGCTCCCCGGCTGAGGGCTCCGTTGTCGGCCCTTGAAGCATGGCGTATGCGACTGCGGGCCTCCGCCGCGCATCTGGGCGCTTGCGGACGCGCTGATTCGACATTATCAGGTTGATGGAGCACTAGTGCATCCACGGACTAGGCGCTGCGCCTGCATCCTCGTCCTAGCCCTTGCCAATGCGGGCTGCGGCGTCGGTTTCTTCTACAACAACCTCGACCGTCTGATTCGCTGGGAACTCGACAGCGTCCTTGCTATGACCCCGGACCAGGAGGATTTCTTCGAAGCTGAATTCGCTGCCTTGTGGCGCTGGCACCGGACCCAGGAACTGCCCCGCTACGCCGAAGATCTGGACCGCTGGGCCGAACGCTTTGCCGGTGTCCCGACGGAGACCGATGTCGAAGAGGCGTTTGTCGGCTTGGAAGGCTGGTGGTTACGCCTTGAGGCGAAGGGCACACCCTTTGTGGCCGAATTTCTCCGGCGTCTTGAGGACGAGCAGGTGGCGTCGCTGGCCGAAGCCCTTGAGGAGTCCAATGCGGATTGGGAGAAGGACGAGAAGAACAAACCCATCGATGCCGTGCGCAAGGCCTGGCGCAAGGACTTCGAAGCCATTCTCAAGCGCTTCACCGGACCGCTGACCCAAGAGCAGCGGGCGATCATCGCCGATTCTGCCGAACGCTACCAGCCCGAGAGGCAACTCTGGGCGGACTACCGCCGCCGCTGGCAGAGCGAGTTGTTCATCCTGCTGGAGCGCCGTCACGAAGTGGATCACTTCACCGCCGGCTTTGAGCGCTTGGTGAAAGACCAGAAGACCTACTACGGCGAGGGCTTCGCCGAAGTCGAAGCGGCCAACGAAGCGCTCGTGAAGTCTGCATTGGTCGCAGTGCTCAACCAGGCACCGCCCGAGCAGCGACAACGCCTGCGTGACACCCTGAGTGACCGGGCGGAGGATCTCCGAACGCTAGCGGCGGGCGGGCAGGACGCCTAAACCCAGCCAGACGCCATTAGATCCGGCCTGATTCCTGTTGCGCCGGCAGGGTTGTTCCCGAAGGAATAAAAAGTGATAATCGTTTGCATTACGATTACTATTAGTTGTAATCTACGCCACTTTGCATTTATTGGGAAAGCCACATGAAAGAAGCTCTCGCAGTGGGAAGCGCAGTTTTGTTCGTCGTCATCTCGATTTCGCTGGCGCCGCCGGTCGCGGCTACCGAGGATGATCCATACATTTCAGAGGAGCTGATCATTACGGCGTATCGCGAAGATCGCCAAAGCCGGGGCGCCACGGGCCTGAACCTCAGTGTGTTCGAAACGCCGCAGTCATTATCCATCCTCGATGCGGAAATCATCGATGAATTCGGCCTAGTCGACGTCAACAGCATGTTGAAGATGACAACCGGCATCAACGTCGACTCAACCGAAACCGACCGGACCTACTACAATTCCAGGGGCTTCGACATCACTAGCTTTCACGTTGACGGTGTTGGCATCCCCTTCGGCAATTTGTATGTGGGGGACCTGGACACCGCCATATACGAAAAAGTTACCGTGATTCGCGGTTCCAATGGTTTGATTACCGGCCTCGGCAATCCTTCGGGTACGGTCAACTACGTGCGCAAACGCCCCACCAACGACTTTGCGGCAAGCGTCGAGGCGACTGTGGGGCGATGGAACAATCAGCGTGTGATGGCTGATGTTTCGACTCCCCTGACGGACTCCGGCAGTTGGGCAGCCCGCTTCGTGGGTGTTTACCAAGATAAGGAAAGCTGGCTCGACCACTATGGAAACGACCGCAATGTGGCTTATGGGGTTGTCGATGGTCAGGTCGGTGACCGAGTTGCGCTGACGTTTGCCTACACCCGTCAGGACAACAACAGCGATGGCGTCCTCTGGGGCGCCGCGCCCGTGATTTATACAGACGGCACTCGGGCTGACTTTGACCTTTCGACAACCACGGCCATGGATTGGTCCTTCTGGAACACATTGACGGAAACCCTGTTTGCGGAAGTCGGCTGGCAGATGGCGGACCAGTGGCGCCTGACCAGCTCGCTCACGTACACGGACTACGAGGAGAACGCCGAACTCTTCTATGTCTATTGGCTGACGGGTCTCGACAGGGATACCGGCCTGGGTATGCACAGCTTCCCCGGCAAGTACGACAGCGCACAGGAATACCTGATCTGGGACACTCACCTGCAAGCCGGGTTTGACCTCTGGGGCCAGCAACACGAATTCAACTTGGGTTTGAGCATTGCCGACAGCGACTCCAAGTCATTGGATTCCGGTGCCCTGGCAGGCTTCGTGCCCATGCCGGCATTCCCGGGTTGGCAGGGCAATGAAGTGCCCCGCCCCGCCTGGAATGACCCCTACGAGGCTGCCAATGACGACATGCAGTTGAATCGCCTGTACGGCTCACTGCTGTTGTCGGTTACGGAGCGTCTCAAGCTGGTGTTGGGTTTCAACCTGGTCGATTACGAAAATGAGGGGGTAAGCTGGGGCGTATCGACGGATTCCTCGGAAAACGGCAGCAGCCCCTACGTCGGCTTTACCTGGGAAGTTGCGGACGGCTTGAACGTCTATGGCAGCTACAGCGACATCTACCAACCTCAATACTACTTGGATGAAACTCTGCAGCCGCTGGGCTCCGCAGAGGGCGAGAGCTATGAGCTAGGCTTGAAGAAGCTATTCGATAACAACCTGATGGTCAGCCTAGCCTATTTTGAAACGGAGCAGGAGAACCTGTTCGAGTTTGTCGAGTATGGCGATGGTGATGGCGTCGATGACGATGACTTCAGCGATGACTTCAGCTATGCCCTGTATCGCGGCATCAGTGTTGATTCCAAAGGCGTCGAGCTGGAGGTGGCGGGGCACATCACGGAAGACGTCAAGATGCAGGCGGGTTACACCTATCTCAAAATGGAGGACAAGGACGGTGAGAACGCGCGCACCTTCATACCGCGCAATACCTTGAAACTGCTGTTGACTTGGGATCCGGACTGGCAGGAAAACTTGAGCATGGGACTGTCGGCTCGCTGGCAGGACGCCATTCACTATGACTCGTCTTACGGTCGCATTGAACAGGACAGCTACGCCTTAGTGGGCGGGTTTGTCAGTTACGATTTCACCGACTCGCTCAGCGTGTCCGCAAACTTGGACAATGTTACGGATGAGGCGTACTACAGCTCCGTCAAGTTTGAACAGGCATTCTATGCGGCGCCGCGCAGCTACAGTATCTCAGTTAACTGGCGTTACTAGTTCGCGGTGCTTGTGTAGCCTTGATGAAGGCGGCACGACTAGCCCCGGCGTTTGATGCCAAGGCCCCCTTGGCCCGCCGCGGTTCCGCACCGGCAGAGGGGGTGGTGCTGGCGCGTCGCGCGCTCACGCTGATGCATCGATGTCTTGGCTTGACGATGGCCGGGTTTCTCATCGTCAGCGGTCTGACCGGAGCGGTCATCTCCTGGGACCACGAACTCGATGAATGGCTGAATCCGCATCTTCTGAATGCCAAAAGCCAGGGGACGGCGCTGCCGTCGATGACCTTGCTGGAAACCATCGAAAACCGTTTCCCGGAGGTACAGGTCACCTATCTCGAGAACGCTGCCGAGCCGGGACACTCGCAATACTTCTTGGTCGAGCCGCGGGTGAACCCTGTCACCAACGAACTCCACGAGACAGATTTCAACCAGGTGTACATGGATCCGGTGACCGGCCAGATCCTCGGCGTCCGGGAATGGGGCGCCTTCTGGCCCCTGAGCCGGGAGACGTTCGTCTCTTTCCTGTACGAGTTCCACTTTAGCCTACACATCCCCGAGTTCTGGGGCATCGACCATTGGGGTGTATGGCTGCTCGGTGCGATCGCGCTCATCTGGACCATCGATTGTTTCATCGGCTTCTACCTGACGCTGCCACGGCGTCGCCGGGCAGCGGCCACGAACGCCACCGCCGTTGATCACCCGCTAAAGACCGACACCCGCGGGTACTGGCAGCACTGGAAACCGGCTTGGGGGGTGCGCTGGCGCGGTGGTTCCACGAGGTTGAATTTCGACCTGCACCGTGCGTTCGGGCTGTGGGCTTGGTTGGTCCTGTTCACGATCGCGTTCACGGCGTTTTCGCTGAATCTCTATCGTGAGGTCTTCCATCCGGTAATGTCGATGGTGTCGGACGTCACGCCGACCCCGATCGATGCTCGAACGCCAACACCGCATAACGCGCCCATCGATCCCAAGGTTACTTTTGTGGAAGTCATGTCGGCGGCCCGTATCGAAGCGGACCAGCGCGGCTGGAACAAGCCTGTTGGAAGCATCTGGCATGCGCGCGAGTTCGGTGTGTATCGCGCCGAGTTCTATCACCCCGAAGAAGGTCACGGGACCGGGGGCGTCGGTCACAACGCGCTCTACTTCGACAGCCGGGACGGGCGCCTGCTGGGTGACTGGCAGCCGTGGCAGGGCACCGCAGCAGACATCTTTGTGCAAGCGCAGTTTCCATTGCATTCTGGACGCATTCTCGGACTACCTGGTCGTATCCTGATCTCTGTCATGGGATTGGTAGTCGCTGCCTTGAGCATCACCGGCGTGGTCATCTGGTGGAGAAAGCACCAAGCGCGCCGCAACATGAAAGCACGAAACTAGCAGGGCTCTCTGGTTGTTGGCGAATGGCGCGCCTGTACGTCCAGCACTTGGCGCGTCAGGCTGGTCAAGGATCCGTTCGCCGCTCGCCGGTTGTTTGCTGTGCCCCAAAATGTGGCACACTTGCCGCCGGATGACACAGGAGGAGTGGCGAGCGGTGAACAAACCGACCGATCGAACCGTATTTCAGAACGCTTGGGTGGTGGATGATGTTCAGGCGGCCTGCCTGAAGTGGGTCAACGAAATGGGCGTCGGTCCCTTCTTCATCACCGAGTACACTGA
>CAZRBP010000049.1:0-22019 GCA_964598305.1 uncultured Pseudomonadales bacterium
TTGCCGCTGGACTTCTGACCGGCCGGGTGAGCTGTTCCCAATGAATGGGCGCCGCATTCTCGGCAGTGTCTAGTGTCCTGTCCGGTTAATAAGTGGGTTTTAGTCGCTAGGCCGTTTTGGTTCCCGGCAAGGCGCGACAACGCCGTGTGGCGGGCTCCACACAAGGCGGAGCAACGCAGCCGGGGGCCGAAACGGCCACGAATAATCACACTTATTAATCGGACAGGACACTAGTTTCGTGTTCTACAAAGGCGACGCCTTCTCGGTTTGGCGCAACCAATTTGCTCGTCGGTACGCTCCGGGCGATGGAAATCTACTGGGTGGATGTGGATGGGGACCGGATGGTCGTTATATGCAAGCGCATTGATGTCGAAAACCAACACTCACTGTTCTTCCAGCGCCCGGTAGAGGGCATCGCGGTCGGCGATGTCAACACGGAATCCGCCGCTGCGCCAGCTTGGCAGACGAGTGCGCGGTTGAGACTGTGCATCGCCATGCGTCGGCTCCGCTAGGATTCGCCTGAGGCCCGCCTCGACTAGGGCGGACATCGTGGTTTGGCGTTGAGCGGCCGCCGCCTTGAGTTGGCGCATCACCCCATCATCTATGTTCAATGTCGTTTTCATATGGAAAACCATACGAACGGTGCTGTGGCGCGTCAACCTTGGCGTCCCCTGTTTGAGAGCTCATCTTTGCTGACGTTCTGCCACAGCCGATGAACTACCCTGATCCCCGCTTGGCGCGCCCCTTCCGGGGCAGCCTGCCGCGCTTGCCCATCGCTCACCTCCTGGGTGAAGTGCAACAGGACCGCATTGCTCCACGGAAGCCCAAGCAGCCAGCGAACTGCCGGCAGAATCAGCGACCCTTTATCAGGGCATCAGGGCTATTGGCAAGCGTTACTTCAAGACGATCCCACAATGCTCAGCCGCTCGGAAGAGCTCGGTGAGATGCGGGGAGCCTGGCGATTGACCTACTGAGCATCGCGGCTAACGTTGCTAGCGAGTAGCCAATCGCATCTTCTCGGCGGAACTGACCTGTACATCAGAAACACCTAAGTCTCTTCGCACAGGCCCGATCATTAAAGCCAGAATCTGACGATCAATTTGGAAATGATTGAGCCGAGCGTAAACAAGCTCATACAGTACCAGGCGTACCCTGTGTCTAGGCCAATCGGGTCTAAACCTGGATCAGTTTTCCTCAACGGATTCAATGGCCATGGCAGGGCAACCTTCTATCAGTTCTCTCAAGGTCTCATCGGATACGTTGGCTACGCGACTTGCTATCACTTCAGGATAGCCATCATCCTTCATCCTCACCAATTCAGGGTACATGTAATAGCATTGCCCAGACATGACACAACGGGAGAGATTAATTCTGATTGGCATATCTTGTCACCTCACGTCGAATTGAAGGTGCAACTCTTTCAGTGCTCTGAATATAAAGTTGTACTGGTGCCTGAGGTCGTTTTTGTCAGGTGCCAGGCGAAAGTTGGTCATCCGCTTGAACAGATGCTCCATAGCGACCTTGCTCTCAAGTCTCGCCAGGTTAGCACCAACGCAATAATGGGGGCCTGCACCAAACGCGATGTGCTTTCGTTCATCGTTGCGCTCAATCCTGAAAACACCGCTTTCCGCAAAAACTGCTTCGTCCCGGTTTCCACAGCCATACATCACCATTAACCTGGACCCTTCAGGTAGTGGGGTACCACCAAGTACCGTGTCTTTGGTTACAAAGCGTCCCAGTGCCTGGATGGGCGAATCAACTCGAAGCCCCTCCTCTAACATCGCTGGAATTACAGAATGGTCATTTTCGACCTTCTGCATTTCCTCCGGGTTTTCTATCAAGTTCAGCATGGTCGACGACAGCAGGTAATTCACAGTCTCCTGACCTGCTACCAACAACTGCTGGAGGATGCTGACAATCTCTGGTGTGTCTAGAGGTCGATAATCTTTTCCATCGCCATCTTCTGAATCAGTTAGCAAATGCGCATTGACAAGATCATCAACCAGACCGACTCCTTCCCGCTTTCTTGCAGCTTCCACCTGCGCGGCCAGAAAGTTCTGCAAATCAACAGATGCCTGTGCAGCGGTCAGTCGTTCCTTCTCAGTGGCACGGCTAGCGAGGATCCTGACCGAATCGATGGACCATCGCTTGTAATTCTCAAGTTCTCCCGCCGGCACACCCAGAGCAAGCGCTACGACAGTCAGAGGCACCATCACGCTGAACTCAGATACAAACTCGACTTCACCCTTGGCTATGAAATGATCAATGAGGTCATCGACCACTGAGTGCATGGAATCTTCCAGCCTTGCCACTCTCTTAGGGGTGAGTGAGCGATTGACTAAAGCTCTGAATCTGGTGTGTTCTGGCGGGTCGGCTGACAGCATGGTGTCACGAGGTTCAACACCGTTAACCAGTATCTCCATAATTTCAGGTGGGGGCGCCGTAGGCGGTGCCAGACCTTCCTCGCCCTGAAAATTCAAGAAGGCTGCTCCCTCTCTGGACGAAAAAGTCGTTGTGTCAACCAACACCTCCCGTATCAGGTCGTACGTTGTGACAAAGAAGACATTGGGTGCAGCCTCGAACACCGGCGCTTGCTCTCGCATGGCGCTATAGAATTCATAAGGGCAATCAATCGTGTCTTCCGAAAAGGGTTCAAACTCATGCACTGGCTTCATGGCTACCTTTGCCTAAACGCTGTTTAGCTGAAACTCCACAAATATCCCAATAAATATATGGTGCGTCAAGAACCAAAGAGGATTTTGATAAACATTGTTTATTTATTTATGGAGTGCTTTAATCCCTGCTGATTGGTCCTGGAGAGATTGAGTTGGGAAAGCTTAACGGCCGCGTGGCAGTTGTAACCGGCGCAGCGCAGGGTATCGGCGCTGCCTATGCTCAGGCGCTAGCAAGTGAAGGGGCTAGCGTGGTTGTGACGGACGTACTCGACTGCAAGCCTGTCGCAGATGAGCTTAAGGAAAATGGGGCCAGTTCTCTGGCCCTGAATACGAACGTCACCGATGCCGATTCAGTTAATGACATGGTGGACGCCACCATCAACGAATTCGGCCAGATCGATATTCTCGTCAACAACGCAGCGATGTTTGCGAGCCTGAGCCTCAAACCCTTCGAAGAGATACCAGAAAACGAGTGGGATGCCGTCATGAGCGTTAACGTGAAAGGCTTGTTTCTCTGCTGCCGCGCAGTACTCCCGGCAATGCGTAAGGCAGGAGGGGGTAAGATCATCAATATCTCTTCCGGCACCGTGGTCAACGGCGCCGCCATGATGCTCCACTACGTTACATCAAAGGCGGCTGTCGTAGGGTTTACCCGTTCCCTAGCTCGCGAACTGGGACCAAGCAACATCTGTGTCAATACACTATCTCCGGGACTAACATCGAGCGAAGGCGTAGAGGCGAATCCTGCGTACGCAAAGGAGGTCATCAGCGCTATCGCGCAACAGCGCTGTATCGCACGGGAGCAAGTCCCTCAGGACCTGATTGGCGCGCTGGTGTTTCTCGCAAGCTCTGATAGTGACTTTATGACAGGCCAGAACATGCTGATAGATGGCGGGCACTACATGCTATGAACATAGCCAAGCACCTGCAGTTTCATCGGATTCCAGACTCCGCAGGCATAGCTCGATATGGGCCTGCTTGCATTTACCTTCGCATCAAGCATTACTGAAAAGGAATAATCACTCATGCTGCTTCGCTACTTAAAGATTCTGTTGGTCGGCTTTTATGCCGTGTTTTGCTTCTCATATGGGATGGGAAATGTTCTGAACTCAGAGACGGCCTACCAGTCGATCTATTTGGTCGCTTCACAGACTGACCACAACTTCTACCCCAATTCACTTATCCCGCCCATTACCAGTCCGATCCTGGTTTGGGCAATGGTTATCATCATAACGGGGCTCCAACTTACCGCCGGACTTGTGGCGGCCAAAGGCACCTGGGATCTATGGAGCAACCGGGGTGCTGGGGCAGACGTGTTCCACAAGGCAAAGAAGTATGCACTGCTGGCACTCGGACTGGGCCTAATACTCTGGTTCGGCGTGTTTCAAGGCATTGGCGGCGCAATTTTTTACATGTACCAGACGGAATTGGGAGGGGGCACACTGACCTATGCCTTTCAGTACTCCACCGGGAGTGCATTGCTCTATCTGGTTGTCTCATCTCAGTATGAGTGATCGTCGTTAGCGAGCAGCTAGTTCACCACCGGCTGCTCAAGCACTCTGGCTGGTCAGCCCTTCTGCGGACTCAACAATTTCGTTGAGTCCGGAGCCGGACGGTACTGCCGACAAGTACATTCAGCGCTTCTTGCATTCCAAGCCTTCAAGCATTCCCGCTTCACGCCAGGCTTTCATCTTGCGGAAATAAGGGTTTGGTCCGCGGCCGTAGCTGCCGTTCTGGGTGCTGCGCGGGTCCGGCCTGCCCTCGTTGTTGTAATACCCCGGTGTACAGGATGCCTGGAAAGCCTCGCTGAACCTCGACAGGGAAATGATCTCCTCAACCCAGGCGTCTTCTGCTTCCTGCGTCGGTTCGATCGTGCTGATGTCATTGTCGAAGCACTGTCTGAGCACGTAGGCCAGGTGCTTCGCGCCCTCATCCATGGCATGTGTGTAGGCGGTGGTGAAGGCTGACTGGGCGTTCGCCATGATAAGCAGGTTGGGGAATCCGCGGCTGTAAACACCATGCAGCGTTCTTATACCGTCGGCCCACTTGTCACTCAGTTTCAACCCGTTCCGGCCGATCACGTCATAGCCTGATCGTCGGGTGTAGCTCGTGCCGACCTCAAAGCCTGTGGCGAAGATGATGCAGTCCAGTTCGTACTCAGTGCCATTTGCAATGACACCTTTTTCTGTCATTGCCTCGACACCTTTACCCTCGGTATCAACCAGGTGCACGTTCGGGCGGTTGAACGTCGGCAGGTATTCATCGTGGAAGCAGGGTCTCTTGCAGAACTGGCGGTACCAGGGTTTGAGCTTCTCCGCGACTTCAGGGTCCTCAACGAGGTCGTCAACCCTGGCCCTGATCTGCTCCATCTTCTTGAAATCCGCGAGTTCCATCAGTTTTGGCACCAGTTCTCTCGGTGTATCGGTGCCGCGGTAGTTGGCCATGGAGATCAGGTTTCGAATGATTTCGGTCCAGCCATCCTTGACCAAGTCTTCTTCAACAATGCCTCCAGACGTCAGGGTGTTGAAGTTTTCCATCCTGTGGCGGTGCCAGCCGGGTTCAAGGCTCGCGGCCCATTCGGTATCTGTGGGCCGGTTATCCCTGACATCAATGGAGGAAGGCGTGCGCTGGAAAACATAGAGTTCCTTTGCTGATGCACCCAGGTGGGGTACGCACTGCACTGCGGTCGCACCGGTACCGATGACGCCGACTCGCTTGTCTTCCAGGTTGATGAGGTTTCCATCGGGTCCGCCCCCAGTGTACTCGTAGTCCCAACGGCTGGTGTGAAATGTGTGCCCCTGGTAGGTGTCGATGCCGGGAATGCCCGGCAGCTTCGGACGGTTCAGCGGACCATTCGACATCAGTACAAACCGGGCATGCATGGTATCGCCGCGGTCCGTACTGATGATCCATCGAGCCGACGATTCATCCCAGGTCATCCCGGTGACCTGGGTACTGAGGCAGGCATTGCGATAGAGATCGTATTTCTTCGCGATATTCTGTGCGTGCTGTCGGATTTCTGACCCGAAGGAGTACTTGTTCTCCGGCATGTAGCCGAGTTCTTCGAGCAACGGCAGGTAGACATAGGACTCGGTATCGCAGGCAGCACCCGGGTAGCGATTCCAGTACCAGGTGCCCCCAAAGTCGCTGCCTTTTTCAATCAGTCTGATGTCTTCAAACCCGGCTTCACGAAACTTGGCACCGGTAATCAGACCACCGAAGCCGCCACCGATAAGGACAATATCCAGTTCATCATTAAGTGGTTCGCGCTCCATGGGTTCGATGACATAGGGGTCGTCGATGTAGTGAGAGAAGTCTCCTTTCATCTCGACGTACTGTTCGTTGCCGTCTTCACGCAGGCGCTTGTCACGCTCTATGCGGTATTTTTCTCGAAGGGCGTCGGGGTCAAAGCCCAATTCCTCAGGGGTTTGCAATCTCGTTTCGGTCATTCGGTTTCAGTGATGAATTCGGTACATATCAGTAGTAAAAGCGGCAGTTTGTTTTGCCGGACTGGAATACCCGAGCTGGTACACTATTGCTGTTCTTTGTTACTCACTTGGCTTTGAACTCCGGGGGCCGCTTCTGTGCAAAGGCCAGCGGTCCTTCCCGCGCATCTTCAGTTCTCAGAATCGACATACCAAGAGAATCTTCCATGGCAAGCCCCTGCTCAAGCGGAAGGTCCTGCCCGCGAAGCATACTTTCCTTCGCTGCCCAGACAGCCAGTGGCCCACGAGAAAGAATCAGGTCGGCAATACGTCGCGCTTCTTCCATCAGTTGGTCATCGGGGACGACGTGAGTGATGAGCCCTATTTGCTGGGCCTGTTCTGTATCAATTTGCTCACCCGTGAGAACCATGTAGTTTGCCCATGCTCTGGGAACAGATCGTGGCAACCGCTGTGTACCGCCACCGGTGGGCATAAGAGACCACCTGACTTCTGTCAGCCCGAATTTCGCACTCTCTGCCGCAACCAGAATGTCGCAGACCAGTGCTAACTCCAATCCGCCTGCAACGGCGAAGCCATTGATCGCCGCGATCACCGGCTTGTAAAGCGGAAAGCGCTTGCAGATAGATCCAAATCCATAACCATGCGACCCCGGGCGCCAGCGTTCACCCCCACCCGAGCCTTCGGACATCGCGACAAGGTCATTACCTGTACAGAATGCCCGCCCCGAGCCCGTTAGAATCGCTACCCACTGGTCATGATCGTTCTCAAACGCTTCGAATGCCCGACCGAGTTCGGCACCTACCTCCGCATCAATAGCGTTCAATCTATCAGGGCGATTAATAGTGATAATCGTCAGATGCCCCTGTTTTTCAACCAGGATTTGATTGTCGGTCATCGTTTTCTTCCTTTCCTTCCCTTCCCTTTTCCTTGTCAGGAGTTACCGGCGCTGGTCAAGCTGAAAACCGACAGCAAACCTGGCTACCGAGCCGTAGTAACCACATACAACTGCGAGTTCGATAATCGAAGACTCATCAAACTCTGCCCTGACAGCGTCCATTACTGAAGAGTTAATCAGGTGCCCGGCATCGTATTGGAGCGCGAACTGGAATGCGGCTTTCTGCCCGGCATCAAATGATGGGTCGGTCCAGTCTTCGGCCAGAATTGCATCGAGCATCTCCGCAGAGACGCCTTCCTCTGCCGCATTCCCCGATCTCGCGGTTACTTCACTTTTGCTTCTTCGCAGCACCGTAAGTATGGCTATTTCGCGAATCAGTGGGTCCAGTGTTGACGCCGAAGCTGTTCGCGATTCTATGCCCAGCAATTCACGACCCAGTTCACTTCTAGCCTGCATCCGAACTCTTTCTTCACGTGCGGCAGATGCAAGCAATGACGATGCCTCTGAATTCAAGTCGGTCACTTCACTATTTGCCACGATCATGCCCCTTGTACTCAGTTCGACATGACTGCTTGCATTTGAGACTTCACTTCTTCGGCCATCTCATTACCTCTTGCAAGCGCTTCATCCTTGTCAGGGGTTTCAAGCCCAAGGCTTTCGTTAACCTGTTGCATCTCCAGATGGTACGCATCCCTCATCTGACTGTTAGACAGGATCTTGAGCCCCCACCTTCGCCATTGGGTGCTGTTACGCGATTCATCAGCCCCAAAAGAGCCCATGAACTGCGGGTACCAATATTCATTGAGCCGTTTCTGCGCTTCTTTTCTGGCTTCTTCACCGTGTCGTTCAATTGAGTCTCGAACATGGATGTATCCCATGTTGCTGTGACCGCGCTCGTCCTTGCATACCAGCAGCGATGCTCTCGCTAGTGGTGCGTAGGATGACTGCACCCACTGGAATCCCTGGTAGACGCCAAACCGGTCAGCCAGCATGTTGTATAACCCCCGGTCAACCCAGGTGTTCTCCATCTTCGTCTGCTCATAGGCGCGAAACGTCTCGCGTTCCTTCTCATATATCTGTACAGGAATCTCAGGATCGTACTCGGAATAGAGCTTGTAGAACTGAAAAGTGTGCTTAAATTCCTCGGCCGAGAAATTTTCCATACGCAATCTGGACTCCGCATCAGGCGCGGCTTCCATTGAGAACTCATCAATTGCTGAGAACATGCTCTTATGACCTTTAGCATCTTCTCCAAAGTACGGCATCATGCATTCGCCATGTTTGAAGAACAGCTTTGCCAACCAGAAGCGGTAGTCTTCCGGCATTTCGCTGTCAGATTCGTATTGATACGGTTTAGCGACAACTTCGATGTCCTGCGAACGAACCATCACGTCTGAAACGCCACTTACCTCATAACTGCCGGTGTCTTCAGGCAATCCACCTGCATCCTGCAGGAAGTGATCGGGGATACCAGCCATGAACTCCTGCCTGGCTTTGGGCAGGGGCCCAAAGGGTTCAGAAAAATGTCGCTCCATCGACCAGATGAAGTCCCACTTTCGACCACCATGTTTAGTGATGTATGGCTCAATGGTGTCGGCAAGCTCGTACAGATCACTTGTACTGTTCCAGACATCCAGTGGAACATCGCCAACAGCTGCGATCAATTCAGGAATAACATCCGGTGCTGGGTACCAGACTATGGGAAGAACTCTTTTATCAATAGGAAACACTCCTACCTCCAATTATCGTATCTGTTTACTGTTTGACCGGTCGTATCGATCCAGTCCATCAAGAATTTCACTGGTAGGTGATCCAGGTTCCGCCAGCCCGCGGAGCATTGCATCCACAACTGAATGGATAAGCAGGTCCTCCCGCTTGCGACCAACCGGGGCGCCCAGCAGCACTGTAGTTGCCACACCATGAACTGCGCTCCAGATTGTGACGCAGGTCAGAAGCGTGTCTCCGGCTCGCAGCTTGCCCTCTTCGATTGCCTGTTTTACAACACGTCCAACTGTTCTAAAGGATCGATCTGCGACAGGGTTGGGTTCGCCAAGCTCAGGGTCATCTACACCAGGTGGAAACAAGAACATCGCCCGAAACAACTCAGGATTACTTCGAGCATAGTCAATGTAGAAATAGCTGATCTTGCAGAGTCGTTCGATAGGCTCACCTGCTTCGACGGATTCATAGCCTCGAATCAATCGATCAAACTCTCCTGCAGCAACTGCACGCAGCAGATCAAGCTTGTCATCAAAGTAGGCATAAAGCGCTGCTGCGGTTACATTCAAATGAGAAGCGAGGTGCCGCAGCGAAAGTGCTTCATGACCTTTGTTGATGATCAACTCCCTTGCTACCGCGACTACAATCTCACGGCTCAACAACCTTCTGACAGTCTTATTGCCTGACTTCCTGATCTTCTTCGCGCCCATGGTTTCTCCTAATCTGAGCTCTCAGGTAGATAGCGCTCAATAAACGATTGGACCATGACTGCGGCCTGCCGACCAAGGCGCTTGTCGCCATCAAACATGTGGGGGACATTGTCGAAAATATGCAACTCCGCAGGGACATTCAATGCATGCAGAGAAGTAGCGAAATCAATGCTTTGCTGTACAGGAATCAACTCATCCTGGTTACTGTGCATCAGCATCGTTGGGGGGAATTCACTATTCACATGTGTGGATGGGCTTGCCTGAGCAAAGACTGCTGCATCAGTACTTGCTCCGAGAAGTTTTTCGACACTTTCCTTCAGCACATCGCTGCCTGGTTCAAGTGTCGTCGGTCCGTAAAAGGAGACAGCCGCCGCGACGGCAGAACTGACACCCTCGGATCCGCCACTACCTTCAAGCGTAACTTCGTTGGGTGTGCCTGCTGCAATTAAGGCCAGATGTGCACCCGATGATGCACCGCAGACGACGATCTTCTCCGGGTCTATTCCCAGTTCATCAGCATTGGCGCGCATCCACCTGATCGCAGCTTTCACGTCGTGAATCTGAGCTGGCCAGGTAGCTTCATCGGCCAGACGGTACTCGCTGGCCACACAGACAATCCCAGCCCTGCCCAGCAGAAATCCGTAGCCGCGGAGCTGGGATTTGTCACCGACGACCCACGCACCACCATGAACCAGCAGAACAGCTGCCCTATTGGCTTCGTCAACAGGTGGCGTGAACACATCACAGCAAAGCTCACGACCATCGCAGCGGCCAAACACGACGTCCTCTTCAATTGTTACTCGGTCGGTAGTACTCACAATCCTGTCTACATAAACGAATATGGATAATCAGTAAACACTGTTTAGTATCTACAGTCAACATGAAGTCATCATCCTCTCTTGCCTTGAAATATTAACCTGACTTCAGTTAACGTTGTTAATTTGAGACAAGTTCTAGGTTAGGCAATGGTATATCCTCTCTCCGAGTACGCAGGCAAGGATCCTGATCAGCCGATGATCGCTGACTCTTTCCAGTCTCTCAGCAGAAAAGCTGTGAATGACAGGGTGAACAAGATAATCAAACTCCTCCGTGCATCTGATCTGTGCGCTGGTTCAAGACTGGCAATCGTCTCGGGAAACAGCGTCGACTACCTGTGTGTTGCCCTGGCGGCAAGTCTGTCTGGGATCTCCGTCGTGCCGATTAACTGGCACCTGAAGTCGGATGAAGCATCCTATCTTTTGCAGACCTCGCGGGCCAATGCAGTGTTTATCGACGTCGCGCACCAGGAGATGGCTGATGCTGCGGCGGACGCTGCAGGAATCTCTAGAAAGCTCTTGCTGCAAGATCTTGACTCCCTCCTGTGCGATTTTGATGAAACCGAACCAGATGAATGTGGACCATTCACCAGCTGCATTTACTACACATCAGGGACGACCGGGCGTCCCAAGGGTACCCGAGTCGCCCAGGCACCCAGCGAAGTACCTCTGGAGGAAGCCGTAAACGGCATGCGCAATTCTGTCGCTGCTGCTGGCCAGAGCGAATACACCGTTCATCTCACTCCCGGGCCGCTTTACCACGCTGCGCCACTCAACACTTCATTAACTGCAGTCTTACTGGGTGGGGAGCTTCACATCATGAACCGGTTCGACCCGGAAGAAATGTTGAAGCTCATTGATCAGCACAAAGTACAACGAACAACCATGGTTCCGATCATGTTTGTGAGGCTGTTGAAACTCGATAGCGAAGTACGCGACCGCTATGACGTGTCTTCACTAGAAGAAGTAACACATCTGGCTGCCCACATGCCAATCCAGGCAAAACACGAGATGATCAATTGGTGGGGGCCGATCCTGGTAGATGCTTATGGAAGTTCGGAGATCGGGGTCGTTACACTGATCACGTCGGAAGAATGGTTGGAGAGGCCGGGATCGGTTGGAAAGCCTATTCCGAGCCTGACACTTCAAATCGTCAATGAGGACAATGAAGAAGTGCCGGTTGGGGAAACCGGGTCGATATTCATCACAAGCCTCACAGATCTAGATATCAGTTACCTGCACGATGACGAAAAAACCGCATCAGTTCATCGCGGTGAAAAGCAGTTCACTATTGGCGACGTCGGCTACGTGGATGATGCCGGGTATTTGTTTCTCGTGGATCGACGCGTGGACATGATCAATTCAGGTGGTGTGAACATCTACCCGGCGGAGATAGAATCTGCGGCCCTGCTCCACCCAGCTATCGAAGATATTGGTGTCTTTGGAATCCCCAATGAAGACTGGGGACAGGAAGTGAAGGCCGCAGTCCAACTGCGGGAAGGAGTACAAGGAAGCCGGGCACTCGAAGAAGAACTCAAATCGTTCCTTGCCACCAAACTTGCCAACTACAAGGTGCCAAAATCAATTGACTTCATCAGAAACATGCCGAGATACTCAAATGGCAAGCTGCATCGACGGGAGCTCCGGGATCCTTACTGGCCTTAGAGGAACGGGCGGAACAGCTGTTTCGAAAGGCAAAACAACAGGATCGAGCTCGCATTGCGCGACTGATCTCGCACGTATCCCTCATCTGTCTGGGTCCACGGCGCTTAAGGCGCTTACAGATACAATTTAAGGGTCATCATGAAAATAGGCGCAGTTTTCCCCCACCAGGAGATTGGCAACGACCCAATTGTCATTCGCGATTGGGCCCAGGCGGTTGAAGACCTGGGTTACTCACATATCCTGGCTTATGATCACGTGCTCGGCGCTACCCATGAGAATCGTGAACCCGAGTTATGGGGCCCTTACACAGAACACGACCCTTTCCATGAGTTGTTTGTACTGTTCGGCTACTTTGCCGCGTGTACCAAAAACGTGGGGCTTGCTTCCGGCATCCTGATCCTGCCGCAACGCCAGACGGTATTAGTGGCCAAACAAGCTGCAGAAATCGACATTCTCTCTGGCGGCCGGCTCCGTCTGGGAATTGGCACAGGCTGGAACTACGTGGAATACGACGGCTTGAATGAGAACTTTGAAAACCGAGGGCCTCGCCAGGAAGAACAAGTAGAAGTGTTACGCAAACTCTGGACGGAATCCCTAGTGGATTATGATGGAAAGCATCATCGTATCGACAGGGCCGGATTAAACCCCTTGCCTACCAAAAGCATTCCTATTTGGTTCGGTGGTTTTGCTCCCGTGGCGTTCCGTCGAGCAGCCCGGATTGGAGACGGATTCATCTACGGTGCAGGTCATGCAGACAACACCCAAGCTTACCAGGCGGTGTGTTCAGAATTGGATAGTCACGATAGAGATCAGGACAGTTTTGGTCACGAAGCACTGATGAACTACCAGTCTGGTGCTGATCAGTGGGAGTCTGAAGCAAAAGACTGGGCGGATGCCGGTGTCGATTATATTTCGATGCGAGCACAGCGCCTTGCTGGTCAGGGTGAAGGGCTCGATTCTCCTCAGGATCATATCGACGCATTGAAAACCTATTGGGATGCTGTCGGGCATCTCAGCGCGGAAGGCTAGGCGCCGAATCACGAACCTCATGTCATTTCACCCAATAATTCTCGACCGATAATCAACCTCATCTTGCTATTCCCCGGGATCCTTCAGTCTGTTTTTTGTTCTATTCGAATCAGTGCTCCGTGGGCACTAGCACGATCAATTTCAATCCCGTCTGGCGAAATGATCATTCGAACACCACGGGACCTCAAAACCTCAGCCGAGCTCATCGGATCCGGTGAATGCAGAACCAACGAATACATCCCCTCACCTTTCTCAGCAAGAAAACCCGTAATCCTAGATGCAAATTCGCGACTTGCATCTACCGGCTGCGCCAGTTCTATCACGCCACCTTTTGGCGGATGAACCAACGCCGACCTGACCCCCCGTTTATCATCATCTTCCGACACATCTGTTGAAATGCCCATTCCTTCACCATAAGCAGACATCGCCTGATCGAGGTCATTGACCGCTATGATCACTTTCATGATGCCCGAAAGTTGCAGCTCATCCCTCGTGGGGCCTTTCTCCCCCTGAAAGGATTCGTTGGGATACACACGAATGAGAACACCGTGCGTAGATCTCGGATGGATATCACGGCCTTCTGCACCTTCCATCAGCGGCAGCACTTGAAGACCTTTTTCGAGCAGAACTTCAGCTTCGTCGTCCGGCACAGGCGCTTCCAACATCAAGGCGAAGAGACCATCACCCCGCTTATCCAAGAAACGCTGCAGGCTCTGGCTCAGCGGTGCGGTTGGATCAGCAGGGCTCATGAGTTCGATGTTGCTGCCACCAAGCGGTACACACATAGCGAGTTTTGCCCCCAGAACGTCAACAGTGTCATCAGAAATATCAATAACCGGCATGCCGAAGGTGTTCTGGAAGGTGTCGACAACGGCTCCGAAATCTCCGGCGGCAATGGCGATTCGTGGCATAGCGGTGATCACTTGAGGCTCCCTTCACCCTTTTAGGAGAACTTCTTAGTTTTATGACAAGTCTTACAACCTGTAGTCAAACTTCAGGCTGATGTATCGCCCGCGTTCAGCAAACAAGTTCAGTGAATCTGCAGGTATCGCTCCCGGTGTTCCAGTACCCGCGCCAGACAGAGGCACATTCTGGCCGACCGTACGCAGGATTTCGTCATTCAGATTCCGCCCGATGAGCGCGACGGACCACTTCTCATCTACGCTCGCCAATCGGATCGATGCGTCAACCTTGTGATAGCTCGGTTGACGCGTACCTTGTTTGCGTTGTTGCATGACGTCATATGAGTCACTGTAGCTCACGCCAGCACCCAGAGTGAGTAAAAGCTCGCCCAGAGGAACGTCATAGCTCACACCCAGATGCCCGCTGAATTCCGGGGTGCGCTGGATCTCTTTACCGCTCAGATCCTGTCCCTCAAAGACTGTGGGACTGCCGACCGGCTCGGCCACAACGTCGACGTTGCAACCGGCTGCAGGAGACTGGCCAGTAAAACAATCCGAGATGAACCCTTTGTAGGTCGCATCCAGGAATGCGCCTGACGCCCTGATAGAAAACCCATCAATACTCGCTGGGTTCCAGAGAAGATCGAACTCAACACCATCAACGTCAGCGCCGGACGCGTTAATCGTGGTCACGGCTACTGCCACCGCATCGAACGATGTCACTTGCAGGTTAGTGTAGTCGTAGCTGTAGGCGGCCAGGTTCAGCTGCAGCGTTCGATCAAGGAAATAGCCTTTCAGCCCGACTTCGAACCCGTCCACCTCCTCATCCTCATACCGAACATCGATGCCAAGCGCTGGCAGACCAGTGTTCAGAGCACCGCCGTCGAATCCACCGGACTTAAATCCCTCTTTGTAAGTGGCAAAAAGCATCAGATCATCGCTCGCGTGATACGAAAGCGTAGCCTCGGGAATGAGGTTATCCGTGTCAGTCCTATCTCCGCCAGGGAGAGTGAACACGACGGGTACTCCGCCTGCGAAGGAGTCCACTTCCTTCTCTTCTTCCGTATAACGTAGGCCTAGAGATAAATCCAACTGATCACTAATATCCCAATCCAATTCAGCAAAAACCGCCCATGCATCTTGGTCTTGTTCCTGCCTGCTGGCGCGACCAATCAAAGGTATTTCGCTCTGATTGTCCGTGGAGCGTTCCTCGTAGAACAAACCGGCAAGGAAATTCACGGGTGTATCCCAATTACTGGCGATTCGTAACTCTTGGGTGAACTGTTCAACTTCTGTGGCTTCGCCAGTCGCTAAATAAGCGGTCGGGGTGTTAGACTGGTCCTGAATGGCGATGTCATCGACCGTATACCATCCCGACACTGACGTCAGCGTCAATCCATCCGCGAATTCATAAGTTGCCTCGATTGAACCTAAAAAGATCTCTGGATTGCGATAACCATCGGCATCCGCTTCGCTGAACGAAAAAGCATCAACGCTAGCCTGTGAGATGTTACCGGTGACTATCTTGTCATCAAACTTGCAATCGTCGACGTCAACTTCCGGGGCCAACACTGAAAAAGGTATGCCTAAGAAGTTGGGCGAACCCAGAGGACAAAAGGAGCGTTGCCAGTTTTGCGGATATGAGTCGAACTCTCTATCCGAGTAGTTCACTTTTGCGCGGATACTAAAACTATCTGTTGGATCAACCGTGAATGTGCCGCGAACAAACAGATCGGTTTGCTCAGGGGAGTTGTCAGCACTCGACGGCAGGGCGGGATTGTTCCCGAATAATGGCGCCGCCGGGCCTAAGATCGCACCGACATTATTGAGAGCCGTTGGCGCAGAGACATCCACGATATCGTAGTAACCCTCTCGTGACGAATAGCGTACGAACAACCGAGCACCCGCCGTGTCGCCGAAAGGCGAGGACACCATGACCGAACCAAACTTTTCTTCGGCTTCAAATTCGTAGCCACCGCCAATTTCAAACTCGAACTCGTCACCAGGATCAGCGGATCTAAAGGAAACAACTCCGCCCGTGCTGTTTTTTCCAAAGAAGAGTGACTGGGGTCCTCTGAGCACTTCAATCTGCTGCACATCGTATTGACTAGCGAACATCAATGTGGCCTGCGCAATCGCAACACCGTCGATGTTAATCGCAACCGATTGATCGATAAGCGGATTGCCCGTTGCCGAGCCAACGCCACGCAAGTAGATGGCGCCGCCCGCGCCAAGCTGTGATTGACCACCAATAAACGCAGGTACAATCGATACCAGGTCTTCAATCGATCCGATTGCATTGTCGTCGATGAAACTTTGATCGTACGCGTTCACTGCGACCGGAGTATCTTGAAGACCTTCTTCACGCTTTCTTGCGGTCACGACAATCTCTTCAATTGCACGCACTTCTTCAGCTTTCAATTCATATGTTGGAATAAATGCAAAGAGGGGCACACAAAGCGACAGCAGCCCAAGCTTTCGTAATGTTCCCAACATGACCACTCTCCTCAATAAAGTAGGTAGGCTTTTGTTTTAGGTTTGCCAATCAATAGCTGGTGTGACACACCTTTTTGCTAAACAGCGTTTAGCAACCTACAAGTTAACAGTGTTTACCAACTATTGGCAAGCGTTTTTTCAAGACGATCTCCTAATCCCCGCTTATGGCGCTGATCGGCGTCTTTTTCCCCCACCGCAGGCGAAGTGGGTGCAGCTGCCTCCCAAGGCTGGGCATGGCGTCCCTTTCGAGGGGGGGGGGGGGCGGGGGCGGGGTCGGCCCGTTCGGAGCGCCCCAAGGGGGGCGGATGCTCGAACCGCGCTTGGCCCGCCCCTTCCGGGGCAGCCTGCCGCGCTTGCCCATCGCTCACCTCGTGGGTGAAGTGCAACAGGACCGCTTTACTCCACGGAAGCCCAAGCAGCCAGCGAACTGCCGGCAGAATCAGCGACCCCGTATCAGGGTAGCAGGGGATGAACTACACTGGTGGGGCAGATGTAAGCAATCCTGCTACACTAAATGTAGTTTAAGAAGTACCAAGTTAACATGCCAACGCCCCACCACCCTCCTGCGGCGGCCCGCAAAGCCTTGTTGCAGCTCGGTGCCGACATTCGCGAAGCCCGTCTATCGCGTCGTGGCCGACATTGAGGCATCGCTGACTAAAGGAAATCGGTTCGCGCTCTCGCCGTTCTGTCGCCGAACAGCGCCGTCTGCAAGGCCGGCCAGTGGTGATTGAGCTGACCGGTTGGCGGGGTCCTGAAGTCGGAGCGGACGAATTGGGCGATGCGGCCTTCGGCGTAGGACAGCAGCAGGTTGGCGGCGTTGGTGGGGGCGAGCCGCCCCGGTGTTTCGGCGTCGCGCAGGACTTGGCGGATTTCGGCTTCCAGGCGGTCGAAGAGTTCGCGCACCCGGCTGCGCAGGCGGGCGGTTTCGCCTTGCAGGACATCGCCGCTGAGCAGGCGCATGAAGCCGGGGTTGCGCTCCGCGAAGGTCAGCACCAGGGTGAGGATTTGGCGGCATTGCTCGTCTGCGCCCGTCGTTTGCTCGGCGATGCGGTGGATGCGGGGGAACAGGCTTTCCTCGACGAATTCGATCAGGGCCTCAAGCATCTTCGCCTTGCTGGGGAAGTGGCGGTAGAGGGCCGCTTCGGAGACGCCGACGTGGCGGGCGATGGCGGCGGTGGTGATGCGCGAGCCGGGCGCCTCCTCCAGCATGGCGGCGAAGGCTTGCAGGATCTCTTGGCGGCGGTTGGCGCTGGCCATGGCTCTCGCTCCGATTAGGGTTTGCCGCCAGTGATCTGGGTGCCGATGCCGGCGTCGGTGAAGATCTCCAGCAGCAGGGCGTGGGGAATGGTGCCGTCGATGATCTGCACGCTGGCAACGCCCTTCGCCACCGCGTCCAGCGCGCAGCGCACCTTGGGCAGCATGCCGTCGGTGATGCCGCCGTCGGCGATCAGGTCGTTGACCGCTTCCGGGGACAGGCCGGTTAGGGTCTCGCCCTCGCCGTCGAGAATGCCGGGCGTGTTGGTCAGCAGGATCAGTTTTTCCGCTGCAAGCGCTTCGGCCAGGCGCCCGGCCACGAGGTCGGCGTTGATGTTGTAGGACTCGCCGTCGGGGCCGGCGCCGATGGGGGCGATCACCGGGATGAACCCGGCGTGCATCAGGGTGTCGAGCACCTTGGCGTCCACCGCCTCCACCTCGCCGACGTGGCCGATGTCGATGATCTCCGGGGCGGCGAGCTCCGGCGCCGGCCGGGTGAGCTTGAGGCGGCGGGCGCGGATCAGGCCGCCGTCCTTGCCGGTCACGCCGACCGCGTGGCCGCCGTGGTGGTTGAGCAGGGCGACGATCTCCTGGTTCACTTGGCCGCCGAGCACCATTTCCACCACGTCCATGGTGGCGGCGTCGGTGACGCGCATGCCATCGACGAAGCGGGTGGGGATGTTCAGCTTCTCCAGCAGCGAGCCGATCTGCGGGCCGCCGCCGTGCACCACCACCGGGTTCATGCCCACCAGCTTCATCAGCGCCAAGTCCCGGGCGAAGGTGTTCTTCAGGGTGTCGTCCACCATGGCCGCGCCGCCGTACTTCACGACGATGGTCCAGCCGTGGAAGCGGCGGATGTAGGGCAGGGCCTCGGTGAGTATGCCCGCGACCTGGCTGGCTTGAATTTCGGGGGTGGTCATGGCGTTGGGAAAGCGAGTTTCGGGTCGATGGCGAACAATTGCGCTTGGAAGAGACCTTGGATGCGATCGAGGGCGGATGGTTCATCGGCCTCGAAGCGCAGGGTCAGCATGGGGCTGGTGTTGGAGGCGCGAACCAAGCCCCAGCCGTCCTCGTAGTCCACCCGCACCCCGTCGATGGTGGTGCGCTTGCCAAGGCCGAAATCGGCGTTGCGGGCCAGCGCCTCGATGATCTGGAACTTGGCGTCCTCCTGGGTCTCGATCTTGATTTCCGGCGTCGAGAGGCCTTCCGGGCAGTTCTTGAACAGCGCGTCGGCATCGTTGCCGTTGGCGCTCAACAGCTCGATGAAACGGGCGGCCGCGTAAAGTGCGTCGTCGAAGCCGAACCAGCGGTCGGCGAAGCAGATGTGGCCGCTGAACTCCCCGCCCAAGGGTGCGCCGGTTTCCCGCAGCCGGGCCTTGATGTGCGAGTGGCCGGTTCGCCACATGCAGGGGCGGCCGCCGAGGCGCTCGATCACCGCACCCAGGTGGCGGCTGCATTTCACGTCGAAGATGATCTCGGCGCCGGGATGGTGGGCGATGATGTCCTGGGCGAAGCGCATCAGCAGCCGGTCCGGCCAGATGATCGAACCGCTTTGGGTCACCACCCCCAAGCGGTCGCCATCGCCGTCGAAGGCCAGGCCGCAGGCGGCGCCGGTGGCGCGCACCCGGTCGATGAGGTCGGTGAGGTTCTGCGGCTCCATGGGGTCCGGATGGTGGTTGGGGAAGCCGCCATCGACCTCGCAGTAGAGTTCATCGACCCGGCAGCCTAGGCCGCGCAGCAGCGCTGGCGCCACCGCACCCGCCACGCCGTTGCCGCAATCGACCACCACCTCAGGGGTGCCTTGCACCTGTGCATCGGCCAGCACCGCTTGCCGGTAGGCCTCGGTGAAGCCCTGCTCGACGATGCGGCCACGGCCCTGCGTCAAGTCATCGGCCTCGATGCGCGAACGCAGGCCTTGGATGGCCGCCTCCGTCAGCGGCTTGCCGTCGAGCACCATCTTCAAGCCGTTGTAGTTGGCGGGGTTGTGGCTGCCGGTGACCATGACGCCGGCTCCGGTTTCGGCGGCGTGGGTGGCGAAGTAGAGCACCGGTGTCGGCACCATGCCGATGTCGATCACCTCCATGCCACCCTCGGCCAGGCCCTCGTTCAGCGCTTGGTGCAAGGCCGGCCCGGAATGACGACCGTCGCGGCCAGTCACCACCCGATGTTGGCCCAAGGCCAGTGCCTCAGCGCAAAACGCCCGCCCGATCTGGCGCACCACCGAAGCGCCGAGGTTTTCATCGACGATGCCGCGAATGTCGTAGGCGCGGAAGATGCCGGGGTCGAGCAAGGGCGGAGTCCTAGTTGCGTCCGCTTCGAGCCACGGATAGAGGGGTTGGCTTCGCTACTGCTCCGGCACCCTCGCCGGACGATGGGAAAAACAAGTTGGCCAGATGTTGGATCAGGCTCGTGGCCAGCGCCTCCTTGCCTTGGTAGGCCAACTCGACCTCGCCGTCCGCCCAGATCAGGGTGGCGGCATTGTGGTCGCTGTTGAAGCCGATCTTTGGATTGGAGACGTCGTTGACGACGATGGCGTCGAGGCCCTTGCGGCGGCGCTTGCGCCGGGCGTTGTCCAGCGCGTTCTCGGTTTCGGCGGCGAAGCCGACCACCACCGGGGCGTTTGGCAGCGCCGCCACCGAGGCGATGATGTCGGGGTTCTCCACCAAGGCGATGGCTGGAGGCTCGATGGTGTCTTGCCCTGCGGAGTCCTTCTTGATCTTCTGCGGCGCTTGGGTTGCGGGGCGATAGTCCGCCACCGCCGCCACGCCGATCACCAGCGCCTGTTCGGCGGCTCGGGCCTGCACGGCTTCATGCATGTCAAGGGCGCTGGTCACTTCGATACGCTCGACGTTGGCCGGCGCGGGCAGGCCGCAGGGGCCGGAGACCAGGGTGACCCGGGCGCCGGCCTCGGCCGCTGCCTTGGCGATGGCGTAGCCCTGCTTTCCGGAACTGTGGTTGGACAGGAAGCGCACCGGATCGAGCGCCTCCCGGGTGGGGCCGGCGGTCACCAGCACGCTTAAATCTGCAAGGCGGGGTGACAGAAACTCGGCTTGCACCGCCTCCAGCAAGGCTTCCGGTTCCGCCATGCGTCCGGGGCCCACGTCGCCGCAGGCCTGCTCGCCCTCGTCCGGGCCGATCAGGCGCTTGCCGTCGGCGGCGAGGGTGGCGGCATTGCGTTGGGTGGCGGCGTCGCGCCACATCCCTTGGTTCATGGCCGGTGCCAGCAGGATGGGCGCGTCGCTGGCCAGACACAGGGTGGTGAGCAGGTCCGGCGCCGCCCCTTGGGCGAGTTCGGCCATGAAGTGGGCGGTGGCCGGGGCGACCAGGATCAGGTCCGCCCAGCGGGCCAATTCGATGTGGCCCATGGCGGCTTCGGCTTCCCGGTCCCAAAGGTCGTCGCGCACCGGGCGCCCGGACAGCGCCTGCAGGGTGACGGGCGTGACGAACTGCGTCGCGCCCTGGGTGAGCACCACCTGCACCTCGGCCCCCGAATTGCAGAGATGTCGCACAAGGATTGCAGACTTATAGGCTGCAATTCCGCCCGTCACCCCAAGCAAAATATGTTTTCCGGCAAGCGACATGCTTGCATCTTAGCAGCAATGGACCGCGAATGAATCGAACCCGACATGGCGCGCGGCAGGTTGCCGACCGGCCCCGGCAGCGGCTGCTCGCCGCCGAGCAGGACTCGCTCAGCGACGCCGATCTGCTGGCCGTGCTGCTGCGCGGCGGTGCGGCCAACGCCAGGGGCATCGACGTGGCCAACCGCCTGCTCGACAAGTTCGGCGCCATGCATCGGGTGCTCGACGCCCCGGCGCGGGAGCTGCTCAGGAACCCGGGCCTTGGGCCGACCCGGGTGGCCAGCCTCAAGGCGGTGCTGCCGATCACGGCCCGCTACGCGGCCAGCCGCATGAAGGAGCAGCGCACCTTCACCGGCTCCAACGACGCCGCCATGTTCCTGCTAGGGGCCTACTCGGGGGTCGAGCGGGAGATCTTCGGCTGCCTGTTTCTCGATGCGCGCAACCGGCTGCTCTGCTTCAAGAAGCTGTTCTTCGGCACCGTGGACCGGGCCGACGTGTTCCCGAGGGAAGTTGCCAAGGCGGCGCTTGAGTGCAACGCCGCAGCGGTCATCTTCGCCCACAACCACCCTTCCGGGGTGCCCGAGCCGTCGGTTTCCGACATCCACCTCACCGACCGCCTCGTGGCCATATTGAAGGAACTCGACGTGGAAGTGCTCGACCACGTCGTCATCGGCGGCAACCAAACGGTGTCCATGGCGGAGCGCGGCATGATCGCCACCGAATAGTCCGCCTTCTTCGGAGTTTCGCGATCCGCCGCGGCGTTTCAGTCAGTCCTGGCTGCCGCCCGCGGCTGGGGGCTCGGCGGGCGGCTCGGCGTCGCTGCCGGGGCGCTCCG
>CAZRBP010000050.1:0-11444 GCA_964598305.1 uncultured Pseudomonadales bacterium
TGGGACATCGACGGCGCCTTTCAGGACAATGCGAGCTACGACCGTGCCGTGTACAAGCCGGACGGCCCATACCAATTCGGCTCCACCCACGTCTTCGGGCCGAACATCCTGGAGTACGGCAACAGCCCGCAGCATCGCTGGTTGCGCAACATCGTCGCCGGCCAATTCGTGGGCAATCGGCTGCAGGTGTTCCTGCCCATGGTGGCGCAGATCTGCGATGAAGTGATCGCCACCTTCAGGGAGGCCGGCGAAGTGGAATTGGTCAGCCAATTCTCCAGCCAAGTGCCCATCCGTGTGATTTCCAACATGCTGGGCCTGCCCCGGGAGGATGAGGACACTTTTGTGGGCTGGTACCAAGCCCTCATCGCCGGCTTGGGTTTCGGGGGCGAGCATCTGGCCCGGGGCATTCAGGCGCGCAACGAGATGTGGGATTACCTGGACCCGCTGATTGCGGCCCGCTCCAAGACGCCGGGCGAGGATCTTCTGTCGCGCATCGTCAGCGCCGAACTCGATGGCGCCCGCATGAACCCCGACGAGGTGAAGGGCTTCGTCGCCCTGCTGCTTGCGGCAGGCGGCGACACCACCGACAAGGCGATCGCCAACATGTGGTTCCACATGATGTACACGCGCCCGGACCAGTATGCCGACCTGCAGGCCGACCCCAATCTTTGGGATGACGTCTTCACCGAGATGATGCGCTACGATCCCGTGGTGCATGCCCAGTTCCGCCATACCACCCGGGAGGTGGAACTGCATGGCCGGGTGATCCCGGAGCGGGCGGGCATCATTCTCTACCTGGGCGCCGGCAACCGGGACGAGCGGGTGTTCAAGGATCCGGACACTTTCGACATCCACCGCAGCGACCTGCACATGGGCCGCGAAAATCGCTCCGGGCGCTACAAGGACGGCAAGCCGGGCCATTTGGGCTTCGGCATCGGCCAGCACTTCTGCATGGGCTACGCCATGGCGCGGCAGGAGGCCATGATCGCCTGCACCAAGCTGATGGCGGCCATGGGCGCTGTGCAGCCCAAGTTTGACAGCCATCCCGGCATCAGTTCGCCGTCCATAGACTCGGGCGGCTTCCGTTCGCCGCAGGAGTTGGTCCTGACGTTCAACTCGACATAGTCGCTGCGCCATGAAGGTTCACATCGACCTCGACAAGTGCTACCGCTCCGGCGAGTGCTACTACAATCACCCGGAACTGTTTGAGATGAGCGATGCGGGCGACCCGGTGCTGAAGGCGGCGGATCTGACCGATGCCGCAATGCGGCTGCACGCCGAACAGGCGGCGGAAGTCTGTCCAGCCGGTGCCATCCTGGTCGAGGACTAGTCCGGGATGGTGACCCGCCGCAGCTTCGCCGCATTGACCGCGCTGGGTGCCGGGTCGCTGCTGGCGGCTCCAGGCCGTCCCCCGAGGCTGTTGCCAAGCAAGCCGCACTTGCGCGTGTTGGGCGTCTCGCCCCTCAATGCCGAAACCCCGGCGCACCTGCTTGATGAGCCGTTCACTTCGGCAAGGCGCATGTTCGTGCGCAACAACGGCCTGCTGCCGGCGAGCACCGACCCGGCCGGTTGGAAGCTGGCCATCGACGGCGAGGCGTGCCTCCTGCCGCGGCGCTTCTCGCTGGCTGAACTGCGCACTCAATTTGACGCCCACACCTACGCGTTGACCATCGAATGCGGCGGCAACGGCCGGGCCGAGTTCCATCCCCCGGTGCCGGGCAACCAGTGGACCACCGGCGCGGTGAGCTGCGCCCACTGGACGGGCGTTCGCCTAGGCGATCTGCTCAATGCCGCCGGCATGACCTCCGATGCGGTCTATGTGGCTTACTACGGGCGCGACCGGCACCTGTCCGGCGATCCCAACAAGGTGGTCATTTCCCGGGGCGTGCCGGTGACGAAAGCCCTGCAGCCGGAAACCCTGGTCGCCTGGGCGATGAATGATGCGCCCATCCCGGCGCTGCATGGCGGCCCCCTGCGTTTGGTGGCGGGCGGCTGGCCAGGCTCGGTCAGCGGCAAGTGGCTGCATCGGCTCGCCATCCGTGACCGCGTGCACGACGGTCCAAAAATGGGGGGCCACTCCTACCGGGTGCCCTGCGAGCCGGTGGCGCCGGGTGCCGAGGTGGCTGCTGAGGACATGTGCATCATCGAGGCCATGCCGGTGAAGTCGTTGATCACCCACCCGGTGTCCGGTGTTCGACACCCCCTCGCCGAGCCCTTGGCCCTGCGCGGTCACGCTTGGGCAGGGGAACGGGCCGTGGCCCGAATGTTCCTATCCGCTGACTATGGACAAACCTGGCAGCGCGTGGCCCTCGATGAGCCCGTCAATCGCCTGGCTTGGCAGCGCTTTCGCGGTGAAGTCCGCTTTGCCAGCGCTGGCTACTACGAAATCTGGGCGCGGGCCGAGGACGATGAGGGCGTCGCCCAACCGATGCTGGTGCCTGGCTGGAACCCCAAGGGCTACCTGAACAACGCATGCCACCGCATCGCCGTGCAAGTGGTTTAATCCGCCTTGCTGCCGCAGTCCTATTGACTGCGCCGTTGGCGCTCTGCACGGGAGCGGCAGGCGCGGCTGCGGATCCCGAAGTGGGCTTGGTCGAAGCGCCGGGTTGGAAGCTGGTGTACGCCCATTGCAGCGGTTGCCACGGGTTGGAATTGGTCACCGCGCAACAGGGCGATCGAGCCTTCTGGACCGCCGTGATCCGCCGCATGCAAGCCAGTGAAAACCTGTGGCAGTTCGAGGCGCGCATTGAGGACCAACTGCTGACCTACCTGTCCCGCCACTACGGGGTGCCGCCGTTCGCCGGACGGCGGGCACCGCTCCCCGCCAGCCTGCGGCCAGGTGGAGATCCCTTGCAAAACTGACGCCTAGCGGCGCCACGTCATCAGTCAATCGAGAGAATTCGGCTCCGCCATCAGTTCCTGCATCAGGAAGGTCGTCACCAAGGCATCGCGGCGGGCGAGCTGGGCCAAGTTGGCGGCGGCACTGTGGCCGCCTTCGGTGTTTTCGTAGTAAAGGGCTTCATGGCCTTGGGCCTTGAGACGGGCCGCCATCTTGCGGGCGTGGCCGGGATGCACTCGGTCATCCTTGGTGGAGGTGGTCAGGAACACGGGCGGGTAGGCCGCGTCCGGAAGGGCGTTTTGGTAGGGCGAGTAGGCAGCCAGCCAGCGGCGGTCTTCGGGGTCGTCCGGGTCGCCGTACTCGCCGGTCCAGGAGGCGCCGGCCAGGAGCTTGTCGTAGCGCAGCATGTCCAGCAGCGGCACCGCCGACACCGCGGCCCCGAAGAGCTCCGGGCGCTGGGTGAAGGCCACGCCCACCAGCAAGCCGCCGTTTGAGCCGCCATAGATGCCGAGTTGCTGCGGGCGGGTGACGCCGGTCGCGGCCAAGTGCTCGGCGACGGCGGCGAAATCGTCGTAGGCCCGCTGGCGATTGGCTCCGAGCGCCGCCTGATGCCACTCGGGGCCGTACTCGCCGCCGCCGCGTATGTTGGCGATGGCGAACACGCCGCCCGCTTGGAGCCAGGCCGTGGCCAAGGGCGACAGGTAGCTCGGCGTCAAGGCGATCTCGAAGCCGCCATAGCCGTACAGCAGGGTGGGCAGTGGGCCGCGCCGTCCTTTCGGCTCGATGACGAAGCAGGGCACCCTGACGCCGTCGCTGGAGGTGGCGAACGTTTGCCTTGCGCTGAGCTTGGCGGCGTCGAATCGCGCCGGCAACTGCGCCACCGGATGCGGAGCCTTGCCAGGCGTAATGGCGTAGAGCGTGTCCGGCTTCAGGAAGGCTTCGAAATTCACCAGCGCCAAGTCGCTGTGGGCATTGGCGGAGACGATGCTCAAAGAGCCGCTTTCCGGCAGCGGCACCCCTTGGCGGCGCCACCCGGTCTTTTGCGGGCGAAGTTCCAGCAGTTGCATCACCACATCCTCGGTGACGCTGACGTAGAGGCTCGATCGGCCAACCCGCACGTCGCTGACGGCACGGCGCGCGGTGGGGCGCACCAGCGTCTCCACGCTCGCTAGCCGGCCGGCCAGAAGATCGCCGAGTGGGACGGCGAACAGCGCCCCTGCTGGAACGGGTTCGCCAGCCGAGTCTGCCTTCGGGCGCCATTCACTGCGGGTCAGACCGATCAGGCGATCCTGAAACAGGCCGCGCCAGTCCACGTCTTGGGGCAGCAGCAGTTTCTTCGGCGCGTCCTCGCCTTCCGACGCATCGCCCAAGGCATAGACCGTCTCTTCAAAGAAGGTCGGTGAATCGACGGCGAATGGGAAGGTGCCGAGCGCGTTTCTCACGACGGCGCCGCTCACCGCGACGTGATCGGAAGGCACCTCCAGCAGCACTTGGCTGGACTTGATCGGCTTGCCGCGGTGCCAGAGCCGCAGCTCGGCGCCGTACCCGGAGTCCGTGGCCCGAAAGCCGTCGCCGGCCTTGGCGATCAGCAGCCGATCCACGTCCAGCCAAGCGACGGATTGCTTGGCCTCGGAACTGACGAAACCGTCCGTCACGAAGCGCTTGGCGTCAAGGTCGAACTCCCGCAGCGTCACCGCATCGCTGCCGCCCCGGGAGAGCCTCAGCAGGCAGCGGCTGGCCTCCGGTTCCAGGCACGCGGCACCCTTGTACACCCAGTTTTCGCCCTCTGCCTCGGCCAGTTGGTCGAAATCCAGCAACACCTCCCACTGCGGCTCGCCGGCCAAGTAGGCCTTCAATTCGGCGCTGCGCAGCAGGCCGCGCACGTGGGACTCATCCTGCCAGAAGTTCAGCATCCGCTGACCGGCTTGGCGGGCATAGGGGATGCGGTCGGTTGCCGCATAGACGGCGTAGGCGGCGGCCTCAATGGCGGAGAACCGCGCATCGGCGGTCAGCCGGGCCCCGGATTCCCGGTTCTGGGCCTCGACCCAAGCCAATGCCCGTTCCCCCTCAATGTCTTCGAGCCAGAGATAGGGGTCGGTGGGCTCAGCGGCCAAGAGGCTGGCCTCGGCGAGGATCAGGAAAGGGAGCGTGCGGCCGGCGGCGAGCAGCCGGCGCAACCCTTGAGCTTTCAGTGCGGTCATGGTTGTGCATCCGGTGAGCGGTAGGCGGCATGGCACCGGTCCCTACTGCCCGCCGGCCTCCTCGGCTTCCTCCAAGCGTGCCCCGGCGAGAATGCCGGGCAGGGCGTAGTTGCCCTCGTGGCAGGCGTATTCGTAGATTCGCCCGTCGGCGGGCCGGAAGCTGACTGCGCCGCGCCAAGGTTCGGTGTAGAGGGCCGGGTCCTCCACCTCGAAGCTGTACTCGATTTCCGCCTCGCCAACCCGGCGCAGCGTCTCGGTGACCACCCCTTCCGGACTGAGCAGGAGTTGGTGCTTGACCGCGGCGCGGAAGGTCTGCCCAGGATGGAAGTTGGTGGTCTCCACCACTAGGGCGTCGTCCTCCCAACGGCCGATGGAATCGCCCATCCAAGGCCGTACTTGGGCGGGCGAATGCTCGCCGCCTAGGCGGATGATGCGGGCGTCGTGGTTCATCTCCACGTGGATCATCACGTGATCGGGAGTCTGCACGATCTGGTAGTTGTTGTTGTAGAGCACCGGCAGCATGGGTGGCCCGCCGGTGGAGCCGAAGCCCACCACGCAGCGCTCGCCCAGAGGCCGCTGCTCCGGGCCGTCGAAGGCGTTGATGACGTTGCCCATGAAGTTAATGAGCTTGATGCGCGCACCCAAGCGGTACGGCAGCTTGCCGCTTTGCGGGGAGGTGATGATCGAACTGCGCGCCTCGCCGTTCACCCGCAAGGCCCTAGTGCCGGGGTCCATCCAAAAGGAGTTGTAGCCGCCGACGTCCTCGCCGGCCTCGAGCCCCCCTTCAGGGACGTTGTCGATGGCCTCAAAGAACCCCGCCGTCTGCCGCTCCCAGTCCGCCGCTTCGGCCTCGGTCAGCACCAAACGGTTGAACTGGTCGGGGCGCTCCAGGGCGGTGATGGTGGCGTTGGTCCAAGTGCCCTGCAGGTCGGGATGGCCGAAGTCGGTGCGTGGCGTCTCATAGGACTTGGCGTGGGCGGCGGCGGTGAGGGCTGCGGCGCACAGGACGGCGGCGTGCGACCGGATGGTGCGGTTCATGGCGGCTTCTCCGTTGCGGGGGCAGGGACCTCCTCGAAATCCTGCCACGAATTGAAGTTGCGGAAGGCGTCTTCCTGACCCCTGAATTGCACATCGACCGCGCCCACGGAGTCAAGCCAACCGTGCGCTGAGCGATGGCCGCTGGCCAGATGGCGATCCAGCGAGTCGATGGCCTCGGCGCGCAGCAGGCAATGCAGCGGGTGGCGGCGCACCGCGTCGTGGGCCACCGCAACCAGCGGACTGGAATCGGGTGGATGCGCCTCCAGCGCGGCGCGCAAGCGCTTGGCCAAGTTCAGCGGAACCAAGGGCGCATCGCCCGGGCACACCAAGGCCAAGGGCGTTGCGCAGCGCCGCAGCGCCGCGGCGATGCCGGCCAGTGGGCCTTGGTATGACGGCAGTTCATCAGCCACCACGGGCGCAAGCCGGCGGTAGGCGTCGATGTTGCGGTTGGCGCTGATCAGCAGTGCGCTCACCTGCGGGCGGAGCCGCTCGGCAAGGCGCGCCACCAACGTGTGTCCGCGCCAGAGGCGCAGCGGCTTGTCAGCGCCCCCAAGACGGCTTCCGCGTCCGCCGCAGAGGATGATGCCGGTGATCTCGGTCACAGGTCGAGAACCAGTTGGGGCGTGCGCGAGCGCGAGCAGCAGATCATCATCAGATCGTTGCGCCGACGTTCCTCGGCAGTGAGGATGTCGTCCTGGTGGTCGGGCAGGCCAGCCAGCACCCGGGTCTCGCAAGCGCCGCAGATGCCGCTGATGCAGGAATTGGGCGCATCCACCCCGGCGGCCTCCACCGCTTCGAGGATGGACTGACCGGCGGCGACTCTCAGGCTTAAGCCGGACTTTGCCAGCACGACTTCAAAGTCCCCCTCCACGGGCGGAGTGGCGTTCATTTACCGCTTGTTTCCCCAAGTTGGCGGAACAGATCCCATGAGAGTACAGTAAACCCCGGAGCAAGCGAACGCGAAGCCCCGGCCCCTGAAGGGGCCAGGGCCTTGTTTGGAGTTTCGCGGCAAATTTTTGAACTCGATGAGGAGAACTCTTATGGCATTGCCGCAAGACATATCGCCGGTAAACAGCGAACTCATGGACGGCTTGGCCGCTGCCTCCAAAATGGAATGGATGGACTACGACCAGCCGGGGGGGAAGATCAAGGTCCTCTGGTTGGGGGCGGAGAGTGGCCGCTGGGCGGTGCTGTTCAAGTGGGACAAGGGCTTTGTCGCCCCCCCGCACAAGCACCTGAGCGCCGCCTTCGCCTTCATCCTGAAGGGCAAGCTGCAGGTGCGCGACGGCACACTGGACGAGGGCGACTTCGTCTATGAGCCGAACGGCATGGTGCATGGCGCCACCACGGCCTTGGAAGACACCGAGTACCTGTTCTTCTGCGACGGCCCGGTGCTGTTCTATGACGATGAGGAGGGCTTCACCAGCTATCTCGGTTGGGAGGAGCTTGAGCGCATTCGCCAAGCCAACGAGGCCGCCGCAGCGATGCCCCAGGCGGCGACGGCCTAACAACCCCTCGGGCCGTTAGGGGGGTGGCGAGTCGCTTGAAGTGTGTTCGGCGACTTGCACCGCCACCGTGAGCCGCTGCTCGCCGCCGCCCTGAATGAAGCCTATGGTGGGGCTGACGTCGCCGTAGTCCCGCCCCCACGCCAAGGTGACGTGGGATTGGCGTGGCTGCTGATTGTTGGTGGGATCGAAGTCGGTCCAGCCGAACTTCGGGCACCAGACGGAGAACCAGGCGTGGGAGGCGTCCGAGGCTGCGCCTTCGGCGACGCCCTCGGCGGCCCCGTGACGACGGGTCGTGCGCACGTAGCCGCTGACATAGCGGGCGGCCAAGCCGTGGGTGCGCAGGCACGCTATGGCGGCGTGGGCGAAGTCCTGGCAAACGCCTTGGCGATGGCTGAAGACCTCCGCCACCGGGGTGCTCACACTGGTGACGCCTTCACAGTACTCGATGGAATTGAAAATGCGCTCGCACAGCCCCCAGCCGATGTCGAGCACGGAACGGCGCGGGACGAACAGGTCGCGGCAGAAGTCCAAGGCGCCGTCGAGCGCCACCCGGGGCGAGGGATAGCAGAACTGGGCGGCTTCCCAACTCGGCCCGTCGATGGGCGATTGCAGGCGCTCCGCGGTGTGCTCCCAACTCGGGCTGGCCTGCAGGTCGATGCCGTCGGTGGGCACGAGTTCGATCTGCGCTTCCGCTTCGATGTCGAGGGCCCGGTGCTCCTCAAGAATCAGCAGTGCGGTGAGTTGGTTGCCAAAGGCATCCAGGCGCGTGGCCATTTCCCGGGGCTGCGGCGAAACCTCGATGCGCGTCGATAGCACCCGCTGACCCGGAGCTTGGCGTGGCGTCAGGCGCAGCAGTTGGCGCGACTGGCTGACTGGCAGTTGGTAGGCGTAGTGGGTTCGGTGCGACAAGGTGAGCGTTGCCGTCATCTTGGGCTTCCTTCGTCATCCGGACCAGACGGCGCCGTTTGCGGCTCGAACCACATTGCTGAGACGAGCGCCGATACTTCCGCGGCGCGGGCGCCTGCCGAACTCAGCAGCCGCGGCGCTTCGGCGTCTTGGATGGCCTCCTGCAGGCGGCAGGCGTCGGCCAGCTCATCGATTAAGGCGCTCGCGCAGGTCCGGGCTTCGCCGAGGCCGGTGGACGATTGCTCCGGCGACAGCCGCTCGAGGCATCGGCCGATGCGCTCCGCCTGATGGCGCATTGACCTCGGGTGGTCGGCGTCGCAGACCAATCGATGCCAGGCCGCGTCGGCATCAGCCGCCCAAGCGGCTTGGCTGTCGGCCAGGTTGTGCACTTGCGCCAGCAGGTGCAGCCGATTGGGGTCCATGGTCCCTGGCGCCACGCCGCACTCGATGTTGATGGCGGCGAACAGGCGCAGGCGTTCGATATGCTTGCCGAGCCGCTGCAGCCAAAAGCCCTGGTCCCGGGGCTGCGATTCGTCCAGCAGTCCACTGACCGCCGCCAGCCGCAACGCCAAGCCGTCGAGCAGGTGGAGAGCACCGGCCAGCGTCCGCACCCGCCAGCGCGACTGTTGCGCCTGGTGGATGCTCTCGATGGCCTGCCACGCAGCCGTCGGCAGAATGCCGCGCCGGCGCATCCCGGTGTGCCGCAAGCGCTCCAGAAGGTTGATCAGGCTGTCATCAGCGGCCGTTTCAAAGAGCAGGCGGCGAAGCCCCGCCTCGTCGAGCGGCCGGTTCAAGCGATCGTTAGCGGTGACGGCGAAGCCTAGGGTGGACAATAGCTGGAGCGGCACCTGTGCGGACTCCGGGTTGGCCGGGCGCCCTTCGGCGATGAGATGTCCCAGAGCGGTAAAGATTCGGATTGAGGTTTGCGCCCGTTCGAGGTAACGGCCGAACCAGAACAGGTCATCGCCCAGACGCCGGGTGATGACGGCCGATCCGGCCGCGGCGCTGACTGGTGTCGGTTGGGCTGCCCCCTTTGCGTCGGCGATCCAAACGTCCTTAATGAGGGAGTTCACGCCTTTGGCCGCCCACGCCAATCCCCCGGGCAGCACCCGATAGCCGCTTGGCGTGGCAACGGCAAACAGACGCAAGGTCACGGGCGCCGGCTTGAGTTGGCCATCGGCCATAAGGCAAGGGGCGGTGGACGGCTCCAGAGGCTCGCGGCCCGCGAATCGATAGGGTTGGGCTTGAATGGCCGTCCGCAACGCCTCGCCGGTTGCCGCGTCGGGTTTGGCCGGAGTTGGGTCGCCCTTAAGCCCGCAAGGACCGCCAAAAGCCTCCCCGACAGCGAGTTGGTCGAGCCGCTCCAGCACTTCGGCTGCCTCCCGCCGCTGGCCGCACCACCAGGTGGCTAGGCTGGGCAGCAACAGAGGCTCATCGAGCAGGTGTTCGCACAGGGCGGGCAAAAAGGGATTGAGCGCATCGCCCTCCACTGCGCCGCTGCCGATCGGATTGATGACCGCCACGCCCCGCTGGGTGGCCGAGTTCAGCAGCCCAGGCGCTCCCGACAGCGAAGCGGGCGACAGGGTCAACGGGTCGCAGTTGTCAGACTCCACCAAGCGCAGGACCGCCGCCACGGGCTTGAGCCCCTTGAGGGTTTTGGCAAACACTGAACCCTCGCGCACAGCGAGGTCGTTGCCTTCCAACAAGGGAAGTCCAAGGTGCTCACCGAGGGCTCTCCAGTCGGCGTAGTCCGGCCGAGTGGCATCGCCGGCCAGCAGGACGCAGAGGCTCTCGCGGGGCGTCCCGGTGGCCTGTCCCCGGTGGTGGATTTCGGCCCTGAAGCCGTTGAGGACATCGTCCGCAGACGCAACGGCGACCGCTTGGGCGGCATCCGTCAGCGCGTTGACGGTGTGGATTCGGTTCTCAAGGGCGAGCCCCAGCCCGGTGGGCGTTTCGGTGCGATCGGCGAGCACCCGCCAACCGCCGTCGGGTGCGCGGCCGAGGTCGAAGGCGAGCAGGCCGAGGGTGGCGCCGCTGGCCGAGAAGCCGGGCCGGCAAGCGGGCAGGTAGCGGTGGTTGGCGAAGACTAGGGCAGGAGGAAAGCCCTGTTCGCGCAATAGCCTTTGGGCGCCGTAGAAGTCCGTGTTGATGGCGTTCAGCAGCCGGGCGCGTTGCTCGAGGCCCGCTCTAATAGTTTGCCATTCCTCGGCCGCAATGAGGAAGGGGAGGGGGTCCCGGCGACGGTCAGGGGAGCCTCCGATGGCGTTTGGCGCGCCGCGGACGTCCTCAAGGGGTTGCCTAAGCAGGGGCAGCCAGTGCGCCCGGGCTTCGCCTTCACGCAGCAGTTCGTCATACGCTGAGGGGCTTGCGCCGTAGTGGGCGAGCGCTTCGTCCCATTGCGGATGGACCCGGGCTAAGCCGGGCTGGCTGATTTGGCTAGAATGCCGCTTCATCGGACTAACGCTAACTTGGGACCATTAGGAAGTTGCCTGCCCACAAGAGTAGTTCCCCGGCGCGACGGCATCAATGGCGGGTCTCGCCCGCGAAGGCGCGCGCCATTCAGTTGCGGTTGGCCGCCGAGGTTCGGCTGGCGCCGCTGCAACCGGTGTCTACGGTCGCTGGGCTGGACTGCGCCTTTGGTGGCGACCGGGTGTTTGCCGCCGTCGTGGCTTGGGACGTTGAACGCCGCCGGGTGATCGAACGCCGCGCCCTCAGCCGCCCGCTGCAGTTTCCCTATGTGCCAGGTTTGCTGTCCTTTCGGGAGGCCCCAGCGTTGCTGGCGGCGCTCGGCCGGCTGCGCACGCCGGTGGATGCCTTGCTCTGCGACGGCCAGGGCATCGCCCATCCGCGACGATTCGGCTTGGCCTGCCACCTGGGCGTGTTGCTTGGCCTGCCCACCGTGGGCTGCGCCAAGTCGCGCCTGATCGGCGACTGGGATGAACCGGGCGGGGA
>CAZRBP010000050.1:11544-19281 GCA_964598305.1 uncultured Pseudomonadales bacterium
CCGTGGGCTGCGCCAAGTCGCGCCTGATCGGCGACTGGGATGAACCGGGCGGGGAACGCGGCGAGCGTTCGCCGCTGACGCATGATGGGGAGCGTATCGGCACCGTGCTGCGCACCCGCACGGGGGTGAAGCCACTGTTCGTCAGCCCCGGCCACCTTTGCGATTTCGAGGGTGCGGCGGACTTGGTGCTGCGCTGTGGCGACGGCCTGAGGCTGCCAGAACCGGTGCGCTTGGCCGACCGTCACGTCGGCTTGTTCAAGCATCAGCGCGACCTAACGGTCGCGGCGGACCTACGGTCCGTTGGAGTTTCGCTACCGCGAAACTCCGCGCACCTAGCGCTTAAGAGTGGCGAAGTAGTCTTTCGCGGCGGCCTTCACCTTGGGGGCCAGAATCAGGGCGGACACCATGGTCGGTATGGCCATCATGGCGAAAGCGCCGTCGATGATGCTGATGGCGGCTTGCGGTGTGATCAGTGCGGCGACCACGATGAACGCCAGCAGCAGCCAGCGGTAGTAGCGCTTGGCACCGGTGCCGAACAGAAAGCTCGCGCATTGCGTCCCGTAGAAGGCGTAGGTGAACATCGTGGTGGTGGCGAAGCACAGCACCGCCACGAACACGACCGCTAAGCCCGGCGTGCCGAGCAGGGTGCCAAAGGCGTTGGCGGTGAGGGTGACGCCGTTGGATTCGCCGGACTGCCAGACCCCTGCCATCAAGATCATGAAGGCGGTGGCTGAGCAGACCAGCAAGGTGTCGATGATGGGGCCGAGCATGGCCACCAAACCCTCTCGAATGGGCACCCGGGTGCGCGCCGCGCCGTGGGCCAGCGCCTCGGTGCCGATGCCCGCTTCGTTGGAGTAGGCGCCGCGCTGCACACCGTAGAGAATGACCGCCAGCAGGCCGCCCCCCGCGGCCGCTTCGCCGGTGAAGGCGTCGCGCAGGATCAAGGCCATCACCGCGGGCAGCTTCTCCACGTTCAGCGCGATGGCGACCAGGGCGCTGCCTAGGTACAGCGCGGCCATCAGCGGCACCAGCGCCGCGGCGACCCGGGCGATGCGCTGGAGGCCGCCGAGGATCACCGCGCCCGCTGTGGCGCATAGCAGCACGCCGACACTGAGATTGAAGGGCAGGGGGTCGGCGCCGGCGTCCAGCCAACCGTTGCCCACGAACAGCACTTCGCGCAGTATCTGCGTGAGTTGGTTGGCTTGGAAGACCGGCAGGGCGCCGATCATGCCGAAGGCGGCGAACAGGTAGGCGAGGAATCGCCAGCGGCGGTGCAGCCCTTGGCGGATCACGTACATCGGCCCGCCCTGCAGCGTGCCGTCGCTGTCCCGGCCCCGGTACATCACGGCCAGCGAGCAGGTGAAGAACTTGGTGGCGATGCCGAGCAGGGCGGTCATCCACATCCAGAAGATGGCCCCCGGGCCGCCAATGCCGATGGCCAGCGCCACGCCGCCGATGTTGCCCATGCCGATGGTGCCGGCCAAGGCCGAGGAGAGCGCCTGAAAGTGGCTGATCCGGCCGGGGTCGGCCGGATCGTCGTAGCGGCCCCGCAGCACCTGCCAGGCGTGGCCCAGATGGCGCAACGGCACCGCGCCGGAGAAGACCAAGAAGAACAGCCCGCCACCGAGCAGCAGCACCAGCAGCCAAGGCCCCCAAGCGAGTTGCGCAAAGAGGGTTGCGGCCTGTTGCAGGTCGTCCAGCATGGCGGGGTATTGTAGAGTGTTGGCGACTTGGGAAAACCGAACGCCGTGCCCTCAACAGAAATCCCCCTCGGTCGCCGTTCGCCGCCCGTCTCGGGCCATCGTCCGGAGGCCCTGCACCCGATCCCGCGGAGCGACGCCCGGTGCCAACTCGGCATTGCGGACCAAGCCCTGCCGTTCAGGGGTGAGGACCGCTGGACGGGCTACGAATTGTCTTGGCTGGACGCGAGCGGCAAGCCCCAAGTGGGGGGATTGCAAGTGCGCGTGCCCTGCACGTCGCCGAACATGGTGGAGAGCAAGTCGTTCAAGCTGTACCTCAACGGCTTGGCGCAGGTGCGTTTCAGCCATCGGAGCGAGGTGGCTGAGACGCTGACGACAGATCTCAGCACCGCAGCCGGAGCGGAGGTCTCGGTGCGTGTGTCTGGGCTTGCCGACCTCGCGCTTGCGCAGGAAGGGCTGCCCGGCCGGAGCCTTGACGGGCTTGCGCCCGCTCGATTCGAATACCAATACGACCCAGCGCTGCTACAGCCAGCGCAGTCGCGGGAGCCGGTGTCGGAAACTTGGCACACTGACCTGTTTCGCAGCCTCTGCCCGGTGACCGGGCAGCCAGATTGGGCCTCCATTCTAGTGTCCTACGCCGGCCGGCCCATCGGTGCCGAGTCGCTGCTGGCCTACCTGGTGTCGTTCCGCGAGCACGCCTGCTTCCACGAAGACGCCATCGAACGCATCTACATCGACATCCAGCAGCGCTGCCAACCCACCCGCTTGACCGTCTCCGGCCACTTCCTGCGCCGCGGCGGCCTGGACATCAACCCCTACCGATCCAACGACCGCGCCCACGCACAAACGGGCCGGCTGCTTAGACAGTAGGCGGAACAAGTCCAACCCAGGCTGAGCCCGGTTCGGGCGCTCCGTCCCCACAACGGCGCTCGTCAGAGCGCCACCGGCTTCATTTCAGTGCCCGTGTCCGCCCTGATGCCACCCGCCCGCCTTCCGTCGGTCGTTGTGCGCAATGTCTGAGCTTCGTGTGCGCCCTAGTCGGCGCGGCGGGGAAATCTCGCACAGGCGTGTGATCCCTAGCCTACAGTAATCCTTTGATTCTCATGGCAATGTTGCCCAGCCTATCGCTGATGAATCAGGCCGATGCCCAGCTCTGTCCGTCCATGCCCAACGCGCCGCCCCTTATCGCGGTGGAAGCGCTGTGCTAACGTCGGCGTTGTTGAGCCACGGTCCCGCCAAGGAGCCCGCCATGCCGCAAGCCGAACCCCAACCCCTGCCGGTGCGTTCGGGGAAAGCCCGGAGTTTCGCGCCAGCGAAACTCCAACGCGAACCGCAGGTTCGCGCGGGCGCATCGCCGCCGCCCGTCGTCCACTACCCCGTCGAGGACGGTGAGCCGATGTCGGAGACCTTCAAGCACGGGCGGGTGACGGTTGATGCGAAGACGGTGCTGGAGCTCCATCACATCGACCGCCCCGACGCCTGCGTGGGGGGCAACAACTTCATGTACTACGAGGAGGGCAACCCCAAGGCGGTGGTGTCGCCGGACGTCTTTGTGGCCTACGGGGTGCCCAAGGAGACGGATCGCGAAGTGTGGAAGGTCTGGGAGGAAGGCAAGGCGCCGGACTTCATCCTGGAGGTGACCTCGAAGAGCACGAGGAAGGACGACGAGAGGAAGAAGAAGGACATCTACGAACGGCTAGGGGTGACGGAGTACTGGCAGTTCGACCCGACGGGGGACTACCTGGACCCCATACTGAAGGGCCGCGCGCTGGGCGCGGACGGCAGGTACCGGGCGTTAGAGCTTGAGGAACGCGACGGCGGCCTGTGCCACTTCTCCGAGGTGCTGGGCCTGGGCCTGAGCTTGGAGGACGAGCGATTGCGATTCTTCGACCCCAAGCGCGGCGAGTACCTGCTGACGCCCGACGAGCAGCACCACGTCAACCAGGAACAGCACCGCGTCAACGAAGAACAGCGCCGCGCCATTCGTGAGCAGGCTCGCGCCTTGCGAGCGACAACCGCGGAGCGCGATGCAGCTAGGGCGGAACGCGATTCGGTCGAGGTCGAGAGAAGCCGGGACGCCGACGCCCTCCGTGCCGCCGAGGCCCGAATTGCCGAGCTGGAGCGGCAGCTTCGCTCCGACGGCTAAGCCGCAACCGAAGTCGGCCTACCTGTTTTTGCCCATCGACTTCCGCTAGACTGCGCTGCCCGGATGGCCGGATCGATGGCGGTCCAGTCCGGTCCTCCCGCAACGTCAGGTTGTGAACCCCGCCAGGCCCGGAAGGGAGCAACGGTAGCAGCCAAAGCGTGTGCCGGGATGAGGCTGGACCGGATCGCCGCCCGGCCAGAAAGCGCAAACCCGGAGAGGTGTCCGAGCGGTCGAAGGAGCACGCCTGGAAAGTGTGTATGCGGAAACGCATCGAGGGTTCGAATCCCTCCCTCTCCGCGCGCGCGCGCACTTTTCGTTCGAACGGACCCGCGATCACCCCGAAACTTGCCCTGACGCCCCTGTCGCTCGCCCGGCGGTGCGTTGCGGTCACGAGCAGAACGAATGATGTCGTGCTCGATCCCTATGCTGGCTCCGGCACAACGCTGCTCGCCGCCCAAGGGCTCGGTCGCCGGTGGGTTGGCATTGAACTCAACCCGTCTTTCGTGGAACTCATTGAACGACGGCTCCAACCGTGCGAGGCACCTTTCGTTGAAGTCCACGGCTGCCAAGGGGCTTTCTCCAACGACCATTCACATTTCGAAGCTCACCGAGGCGGCGTGGATGCAGGACACTCGCACGCCCAGGGCGCGACGGTGGGCCACGCTTGAGCTCTTCGCCGCCTACCAAGATGTCGTGACGTCCATTCTCATGCTCCGCGCCTTCCGCGCGGAAGACGATGACCAAGCTCCGCAGCTCTATCAGCTCGTCGAGATACCCGGAGGGCTGTTCGATTCGATCCAGCACGAGCCGCTCGCTTCCTTCCAGAGCGATGCGCCCGTCATTCCGTGCAGGGATGCCGACGGGCAGACAATCGCCCGGGTCGCGTTGGACCGTTCGGATGCGAAGATCACGGTGCGCAGCATCCAACTTGATGCCTGCACGGTGCACGCCGAGTGGGCTCGGGACTAGCGCAAAGCCATCGACATACGCAGCTACCGCCTGCTGGTACATGAATTGACCGTTCACGCAGGTCAACGCGTTGGTTGTCTTCCACTGTTCTATTATCCAGTAATACGCGAAAAGTCATGATGCTTCGGTGAACCCGACTGGTTCTGGACTGTAGTTGGGAAGTCACAAAAAATTTAGTTCAATCAGTATGTTAGGAATTTGCCCATATACAGATGCTGTAGCATAATGCGAACACAGCCTAATCGAGCCTAGTCAAGGGCCGAGATCAATGGACCTCTCTGCGAATGTCGATGGCCGCAACGCCAGGGCGCTGCTTGACGCAGGGCGGCTGCAGCACCTGTTTTCCACCAGACCAGGCGACGCTCCGCCCCTGATCGCCGGCCGGACACATGAGCAGTCAGTTCTCTCCGAACTGCTTAGTGATTTGGCTGCTGGCAGGCCCGGTGGCCTCGGTGCGGTGCTTTTCGGGCCGCGGGGCAACGGCAAAACCGTGCTTTTGAAGGATGCCACTTCCAAAGCCCAATCCGAGCACGGTATTGACGTGGTGAGCTTCACGCCCAGCATGTGTCCCACCACCGAGGCTCTCAACGAAGAGATTCTGCGGGGAGTCGAAGTGCCGGAAAGCGTAGCCCATACGGTCCAAGGTGGCGGGAGTGTGGGGTTGGTCAAGGGACAGGTCGCTAAGACCCAGACGGCTCGCCTATCCGCCCCCAACACCACCTCGGCTGTTCAGGAACGCATCCAGCGAAGCGACAGGCCGCTCGTTATCGCGGTGGATGAGGCCCACCGGCTGGATACTTCCGTTGGCGAGGCGCTCCTGAATGCAGTTCAGTCAACCGGCAGAGAAACCAAGGCAGCAGTCGCGCTGCTAGCAGGAACACCTGATCTGGTGGACCACATCAGGCGGATGAACGCCACGTTTTTTCTAAATCGGGTAGGTGAGGGCTTGCTCCCCATGGGGCTGATCCCGGATGACGAAGCGGTTCGCGCTGTTGCCGAGCCGTTGCGTGCCGCTGGGCTGGAAGTGGACCCGGAAGCCGAGCAGGCCATTCGGGAGTCGTGCGCAGGCTATCCGTACTTCACGCAATTGCTCGGGCGGGCGGTTGCGGAGTCGTCGGGACTGGTCCCCGGAGCCTCTATCCCGCTGGGTAGGCCGGGAGACAGCGCCTGTTCGGAAACGTTGAACCGATTTCTAGATCGCAAGAAAAGGCACTACGAAGGGGTTTGGTCCGACCTTCGCGAAGGGAAACTGATCTCGTGCGCCTTTCTGCTCGGCGAAATCCAAGTGATGTCGCCCGATGGCCGGATGCCCGACCAGCAGGTTGAGTTGGCAATCGACCTCGGTTTAGCGAACCCCTATGAAAGAACGGCCCATCCCCCCGACTACGATGAGGCCATGCATCGGCTCAACCAGTTGGGGCTGCTTTGGTCCCCCAGCGAAACCGCCGGAAGCAGCGAATTGGGCATCCCCAGCTTCTTCGACTACCTGACTCAAGAAGTCCGCCGACTAAAGCCTGAGTTGGCTGGTGACCTTCACGCTGCGATTTCTTCGGCCATTGATGCCACCTCCATATCCGCAATTGAGCCGGACGAGCCCTAATCAGCCCATGCGCCCGTATTTGTAGGCGGATTCACCCCGCTCAATGCGTCCCTCGTAGGCGCTATCAATCAGGCGCATCAGCTCCGACACGACGTTCGTGTCCACCAAGATCACGTCGCGCAAGCACTCTCCGCGCCATTGGCATGAAGAAGGTTTCCCGGCTGAAGTGCCCGCACACGGGCCACAAGGGTCCTTCCGTTGCTTTCCGTCTCGGCTATAGCGCCCCTGCTAGCACCCATTCCCCGTCCTCGCCGATGAAATCCAACAGTGCGGCCAGGCACCGCTCCGGCTCCTCGAGCTGTAGGAAGTGCGTTGTGTCGGGCACGAAGTCGTAGTTCAAGGCGACGATCTCGTCCATCGCCACGGTTGGCAGGAACGAGTGCGGCGCCATGGGATCGCTTCCGATCACCTTGACGGGGCAGGAGATGGCATCGACGTCCACGGTCGAGGCGTGCTGGTAGCCCTGTTCGTAGATGCGCGCTTCGTACTCCCGCGGGCACCTCAGGACGAACTCCGAGCCGCCGTTCACGGCACGCAGCGTCGTTTGCGCCAGCAGATCCGCGACCCCGGGGCGGAGAAGCTGGAACGCCGGCGTGTTGCGCAGCCGCTCTGCGAACGCCGCTTCGCTGTCGAACGATCCGCGGCGATGCCGGGCTCCTTCGACCATCCGCCCCATGGTCGTGCGCAAACGTTCCCGGTGACCGGGGTGACAGCCGCGCGGACAGATGAACGGGTCGAACAGCACCAGCGCGGCGAACGATCCCGCGCCCGAGCACGCCTCGATCGCCGCTGCCTGGCCCGACAGCGAGTGGAACACGCCGACCGCGGGCTTGGGCCCAAAGTGCGCCTCGATGGCCCGGGCCACAGCCGCCATGTCGCGCACGAAGGTCGCAATGGCGTGGGTCTCTAGCGCCCCGACCGGGTTCCAGCCGTGATTGCGCAGGTCGAAGACCACCACATCGAAGCGATCCATGAGCAGCGACCAGAACGGGTAGTACGCATCCACGGCAAAGCCGTTGGCATGGCTGAGCACGATGCGCGGCCCGGCGGGATTGCCGTGCCGGCGCACCAGGATCCCGGTTTCGTCGTCCATCCGCGCTTCGCCGACTGCTAGGGGCGCCGGGACCGTCCATCGCGGATCGCTCACTCGCCGGCGCACGCCTGCTCGCCGAGCGAGACGACCAGGTCCAGCGTCCTGCGCACGTCTTCCCAGGTCGTGGTGTGATTCAAGATGCACAGCCGCAATGCGAAGACGCCTTTCAGCGAAGTTGACGAGAGAAACGCCAACTCGTTCCAGAACACCTGTGCCAGCACCTTGCGGT
>CAZRBP010000050.1:19381-21978 GCA_964598305.1 uncultured Pseudomonadales bacterium
GTTGACGAGAGAAACGCCAACTCGTTCCAGAACACCTGTGCCAGCACCTTGCGGTTGGCCTGCTCCAAGGCCGCTTCGTCGCGGCCGCCGGGATTGACGCGGAAGCACAGGATCCCCAGCGACACCGGCGCCATTGGCTCAAGCATCGGGGAGGACGCCACATACTCCTCGGCGCGGTGCGCGAGATCGAGCCCGTTTTGCACTGCGGCGCGAAACGCCGCCATGCCGAAGGTTTGCACCGACATCCAGATCTTGAGGGCGCGCGCCGTCCTGCTGAGCTGAAGCCCGCGGTCGGCGAAGTTCGGATGGTTGGCGCCCCAAACGGTGTCCTGGAGAACGTCGTTGCCGATGGCGAAGGCCGCTTCGAGATGCTTCGCGTTGCGCACCATCAGCGCGCCCACCTCGTAGGGCTGAAAGAACCACTTGTGGGCATCCAACCCCACGGAGTCCGCCCGGTCGATGCCGGCAAGCCGTTCCCTGCCGGCCTCCGTGACTAGCGAGAATCCGCCGTACGCCGCGTCCACGTGCAGCCAGATGCCTTCGCGCGCGCAGTGTTCCGCTAGGTCCGCAAGCGGGTCGATGGCGCCCGTGCTGGCCGTGCCTGCATTGGCGCACACCGCCAGCGGCACGAGCCCATTGGCGCGGTCTTCACGGATCAGGCGCAGCAACTCGGCGAGGTCGATGCGGAAGTCGTCTCCGGAGCGAACCAAACGAATGTGCTTACGCCGCACGCCGGCGACCAGGGCCGCCCGCTTTAAGGCGCCGTGGGACTGGTCGTTCATGTAAACGGTCGGACTCTGCGGATGTCCGGCCGCCTCCCGTGCTGCCACCAGCGCTTCGACGCTGGCCGCGGAGCCGCCGCTGGTCAGCAGCCCCCCGGCAGTCTTCGGATAGCCGAGCCAGCCGCGCAACCAATCCACAACGATCAGCTCCAGTTGGCTGGTGCCGCTCGACACCAGCCAAGTGCAGGAGTTGATGTTGAATCCAGAGGCTAGGAAGTCCGCCACCACGCCGGGCCAGGTGGGGGACGATGGCACGAAGCCAAAGAATCGGGGGTGGTCCAGCCGGGCGGCGAACGGCAGCACGTCGTGCGCCACCTGATTCAAAACCTCCTCTGCCGGCCGGCCGTGTTCCGGCGGCGCCAGCGGTAGCCGGTCCTGCAGCGCTTGGCGGAACTCGCCGTCCCAGGCATGGGCCTCGCCCAGGCCACTGATTCTCTCGATGAGCAGTTCCATGGCGGCGGTGCCCAACTGCCGCATCGACTGCGGCGTCATCGTCAGTCCACCCCCAGCCCTGCCCCTAGCCACTTGCCTTTTCCGCTCCGTTCATTGCGTGTTGAGCGATGCCTGAGTGGCCGCGCCGTTGTTGTTGGCCGGTTCCCAGCCCTGCGTCGTCGGAGAGATTTGCAGTCTCTATTGTCATTGTCAACACAAGGTTGTCACACAAGGTAGCCACCATTCTTGGAGATGCACATTATGATACATTGGTGTATCATAATGGCGGTATGAAGCCGAAGCCGACACGAATGGATGTGGGTCAACTGGCGTTCGACCCGGCTCGGGCGCTGCCCACCGCCGCATACCGGGATCCAGCGTGGCTCGCCGCCGAGAAGGACCGCATCTGGCACCGCGACTGGGTCTTCGCGACCACTGAGGACGCGCTCGCGCAACGGGGTGACCAGTGTCCGGTGATGATCGGCGATCAGCCCGTCCTGCTGCTGCGCAACCAGGCGGGCGAGTTGGTGGCCTTGTCGAATTTGTGCGCCCACCGGGGGACGCTGCTGGTTGATCAGCCGGGCAATGCCAAGCGCATTCAATGCCCCTATCACGCTTGGACCTATGACGACGCGGGACGATTGGTCGGCGTGCCGTTCACGCCGAGTGGCGCCATCGACCGGCCGACCCACGCTCTCCCATCGTATTCTGTCGAGTCTTGGCATGGCTTGGTGTTCGTCAGCCTCGACGATAGGGTGGAACCGCTTGCCCAGCGTTTCGCGTTGATCGAAAGCCCTGTGTCCGCTGGTGGAATCGACCGCCTGCATCACCACTCGGAATTGCAGACGACGGAAACCTGGGCCTGCAACTGGAAGGTCGCGATCATCAACGCGATGGAGAGCTATCACCTGTTCAAGGTCCATCCCGAGACCCTTGAACCCTTCACGCCCACCCAGGATGCCTACTATGTCGCGGGCTCCGCCCGGGCGACGGCCACCGGCGGCGCATTCAAAGGCCAAGACGACTATCTGCTGATCAGCCTGCCGCCCGGCTTCGTCGGGGTGCTCACCCAAGGCAGCTTCCTTTGGCAGGCGGTGCACCCGGTGGACACCGATCGCTGCGCGGTCCGCACCGGGGGAGCCTTCGTGTCGGACCGGCGTGCTGGCCCCTTTGGACGGATTGGCAAGTGGCTGACTCGGGCCGCTGCGGTTGCGTACCCCCAATCGGACTTCCTGCGGGAGGACAAGGCGATCTGCGAGCGCGTGCAGCGCGGTGCCAGCGGTGAATTCGCTCCCGGCAGCCTAGTGCCCATCGAGCGGGTGGTGGGGGATTTCGGGGACTACCTCAACTGGCGGCTCAACGACGTCGAGCCGCCCCCGGCTC
>CAZRBP010000051.1:0-21947 GCA_964598305.1 uncultured Pseudomonadales bacterium
CTATGCGTCACCGAAAAAGCGGGCGGCACCTGAATCGAACCAGCGCCCACCGCCAGGCCATGTTCCGCAACATGGCGGCCTCGTTGATCGAGCACGAGTTGATCAAGACCACCGCCACCAAGGCCAAGGCGCTGCGTCCGGTCATTGAGCCCTTGATCACCTTGGCCAAGCAGGACACGGTCGCCAATCGGCGCTTGGCGTTCGCCCGCATTCGCAGCAATGCGGCCGTGGCCAAGCTGTTCGTCGAGCTTGGGCCGCGCTACCAAGACCGGCCCGGCGGCTACACGCGCATTCTTAAGTGCGGCCGCCGTGCGGGCGACGCTGCGCCGATGGCCTACATCGAATTGGTCAGCGAGTTCGAGGAAGACCTCGACGGCGATGAGCGTCCCATCGAAGAGGAGCCCTCCGACGCCGAAGCAGAACCGGAGAGCGAGGCGGAGGAAGATGAGTTGGCCTCAACCGGTTGAATTCGAACCTGAATTCAAAGAACCTGAATTCAAAGAACCTGAATTCAAATAAGGAGAAGCTGGCGCTTTCTTAACGGGAACGGGAGGATCGGAAACATGCGCAACTCTCTCTGGATTGGCCTTGCCATCACGGCCTTGATTGTTGTCTCCACTGGTTGTGACGCGCCGCAAACGCCGGCGCCTACCGGGGAGGTGGGCGACCCGGAAGCTCATGCCCCCCGCGCCGCTTCGGCGGGCCTGATCGACGATGAACGCATCAACAACGCTGACCGCGACGAGCCGGGCGCCTGGCTGGCCCACGGGCGCACTTACGAGGAGCAGCGCTTCTCGCCGCTGACGGCCATCAATCGAGACAATGTGGCCGAGCTCGGCTTGGCTTGGCACCGGGACATGAACACCAATCGCGCCCAGGAGTCGACCCCCATCGTCGTCGATGGCGTGATGTACTTCACCAGCGCTTGGAGCCGGGTGTACGCCATGGACGCGGCCACCGGCGATGAGCTTTGGTCCTACGACCCCCAAGTGCCCGGCGAATGGGCCCGCTGGGCCTGCTGCGACGTGGTCAACCGAGGCGTCGCCGTCTATCGCGGCCGGGTGTACGTGGGCAGCTTGGATGGCCGGTTGATCGCCCTCGACGCGGCCACTGGCGAAGTGGTCTGGGAGGTGGACACCGTTATCGACCGGGAGCGCCGCTACACGATCACCGGCGCCCCGCGCGCCGCCAAGGGCAAGGTGTTCATCGGCAACGGCGGCGCGGAGTACGGCGTGCGCGGCTACGTCACCGCTTACGACGCCGACAGCGGGGAACAGGCCTGGCGTTTCTTCACCGTGCCCGGCGACCCCTCCCTGCCCTTCGAGCACGAGGAAATGGAAATGGCCGCCAAGACTTGGAAGGGCGGCGCATGGTGGGAGTTCGGTGGCGGCGGCACCGTGTGGAACTCCATTGTTTACGACCCTGACTTCGACCAAGTCTATCTCGGCGTCGGCAACGGCGCGCCTTGGACCCGGGTGATCCGCTCCCCCGGCGGCGGCGACAACCTGTTCCTCTCATCCATCGTCGCCCTCGATGTGGACACCGGCAAAATGAACTGGCACTACCAAACCACGCCGGGCGACAATTGGGACTACACCGCCGTGCAGGACATGGCCTTGGCCGAGATGACGATCGACGGCGAAGTGCGCAAGGTGCTGCTGCAGGCGCCGAAGAACGGCTTCTTCTACGTCATCGACCGTGCCGATGGCACCCTGTTGCGGGCTCACCCGTTCGCCACCGTGACTTGGGCCACCCACGTGGACTTGGAGACCGGACGGCCGGTCGAAAACCCGGACATGGATTACGGGGAGGATGGCCTCTGGGTGCTGCCCGGTCCATTGGGCGCCCATAACTGGCAGGCGATGTCAGTGGATGTGGAAGCGGGCGTTGCCTACATTCCCGCCCAGGACAACCCGTTCTTCTTCAACATGCCCGATGCCCACCGGGACACCGGCGTCCTCAAACGCAATCCGAACGCCTGGAACCTCGGCGTCGAAATCGCGCGCGTGTCGCAGTTGGTCGAAACCAACCTGGAAACCCAACCCAAGCCGGTTGGCTACCTGAAGGCCTTCGACCCGCTCACCGGGGAGGACAAATGGGTGGTGGAGCACCCGCACTACTGGAACGGCGGCGTCCTCGCCAGCGCCGGCGGCTTGGTGTTCCAAGGCGATGCGCTGGGCATGCTCACCGCCTACGACAAGGACACGGGCGACGCCCTGTGGCAGTTCGACACCCACACGTCCATGCTGGCCCCGCCCATCACCTACGAGATCGACGGCGTCCAATACCTCACCATTCTCACCGGCAGCGGTGGCGGCGACCTGTTCGGTGGCGAGACCGTGCCGACACCGGCCTCCCTCACCTACGGCAACACCGGCCGCTTGCTGGCTTTCACGCTCGGCGGCAGCGCCGAACTGCCGGTGCCGACGGCGGTGGATCGCAACATCCCGGAACAGACGCTGCCGGAAATCAGCGATGAGGACCTCGTCCGGGGCGAGCGCCAATACAACACCTACTGCTCCGTGTGCCACGGCATCTTCGCCCGCTCCGGCGGTGCCATTACCGACCTGCGCCTGATCGGCGAAGGCTCCCACGCCACCTTCAACCAGGTCGTGCTCGAGGGCCTGTTGGCAGCCAACGGCATGGCCTCGTTCGCCGATTCTCTGACCGACGAGGACGTGACCCGAATCCACGGCTACGTGCGCCACCGCGCCCACGAGGACCGGCTGGTCGCCATTGGCGAAAAGGACACGCCGCGCCTAAGCTGGGTGCCTTGAGCGGGACGGCTTGGAACGGCTTCGGCATAAGCGGTTGTGAAACCTAACTGGAGAACGAAAACATGAAACTAGCGCTCTCGCTATTGGTATGGACGCTAATCGCCCTCGGCGCGCTCTATGCGCTAGGGCCCGACACCAGCCGGGATCTCCCGCAACCCAAGCCGCCGCCCACGCATCACTAGCGCGCCTGAGAGCAAGCCCTCAACGCCACCGTCGAGGGCTTTCCCCGTCGACTAAACGAGGTCGAAGCGGTCGAGGTTCATCACCTTGTTCCAAGCGGCGACGAATTCCTGGACGAACGGCTTCCCGGAATCCCGGCTCGCATACACCTCCGCGAGGGCGCGAAGCTGGGCGTTGGAACCGAAGACGAGATCGACCCGGGTCGCTGTCCACTTGAGTTTGCCGGTCGCGCGGTCGCGGCCCTCGAACAAATCCTCCGATTCGCAGACCGCGCTCCAAGCCGTGCCCATGTCGAGCAGGTTTACGAAGAAGTCGTTGGTGAGCGCCTCCGGCCGGTCGGTGAAGACCCCGTGCTGGGATCGCCCGACGTTGGCGTTCAGCACCCGCATCCCGCCGACCAGAGCCGTCATTTCCGGAGCGGTCAGCCCGAGCAGTTGCGAACGATCGACCAACAGCTTCTCCGCCGGTGCGGCGCATCCGCTCCCGAGGTGGTTGCGGAACCCGTCCGCAGCCGGTTCGAGCACGGCGAATGATTCGACGTCGGTCTGCGCTTGGGACGCATCCGTCCGGCCCGGGGAGAACGGCACCGCCACTTCATGGCCCGCGTTCCTTGCCGCCTGCTCGATGGCTGCGCACCCGCCGAGAACGATCAGGTCGGCTAGGGACACCGCCTTGCCGCCGCTCTGGGCGTCGTTGAACGATCGTTGGATGCCCTCCAGGGTTTGAAGCACGGCCGCCAACTGGGCGGGTTGATTGACTTCCCAGTCCTTCTGCGGCGCGAGGCGGATGCGGGCGCCGTTTGCTCCGCCGCGCAGGTCCGAGCCGCGGAAGGTGGAGGCCGACGCCCAAGCCGTCGAGACGAGCTCAGGGACGGTTAGGCCGGACGCCAGAATGTTGGCCTTGAGCTCCGCTATGTCACTCGCATCCACCAGTTCATGGGTGATGGCGGGAATGGGGTCCTGCCAAATCAAATCCTCCGTTGGCACTTCCGGGCCGAGATAGCGCGAACGGGGTCCCATGTCACGATGGGTCAGCTTGAACCATGCTCGGGCAAAGGCCTCGGCGAACGCATCCGGGTGCTCGTGGAAACGCCTCGAAATCGGCTCATAGACGGGGTCCATGCGCAGGGCCATGTCCGCCGTGGTCATGATCGGCGCATGGCGCTTCTTCGGATCCTGGGCGTCCGGCACGGCATCTGAGCCGGCGCCGTCCCTCGGCGTCCACTGATGGGCGCCCGCCGGGCTTTTGGTCAACTCCCATTCGTAGCCGAACAGCACATCGAAATAGCCGTTGTCCCACTGGATCGGGTTGGCGGTCCAAGCGCCCTCTATGCCGCTGGTGGTCGTGTCGGCGCCCTTGCCCGTGCCAAAGCCGTTGCGCCAGCCGAGCCCCTGCTCGACGATGCCCGCAGCCTCCGGTTCGGGGCCGACCAGGGAGGTGTCGCCGGCGCCGTGGCACTTGCCGAACGTGTGTCCGCCGGCGACCAGCGCAACGGTCTCCTCGTCGTTCATGGCCATTCGGCCGAAGGTCTCGCGAATGTCCCGGCCCGAGGCGAGGGGATCCGGATTGCCGTTCGGCCCCTCCGGGTTGACGTAGATGAGGCCCATCTGGACCGCACCGAGCGGATTGTCGAGCGCCCGCTCGCCGGTGTGGCGTTGATCGCCGAGCCACTCGGTCTCGGCGCCCCAGTTGATGTCCGCTTCCGGTTCCCAGACGTCCTCGCGCCCGCCGCCGAAGCCGAAGGTCTCGAACCCCATCGATTCCAGCGCGCAATTGCCGGCTAGGATCATCAGGTCGGCCCAGGAGAGCTTGCGGCCGTACTTTTGCTTGATAGGCCACAGCAGCATGCGCGCCTTGTCGAGGTTGGCGTTGTCGGGCCAACTGTTGAGCGGCGCAAAGCGCTGGGTGCCGGTGCGGGCGCCGCCGCGTCCGTCGCCGACCCGGTAGGTGCCCGCGCTGTGCCAAGCCATGCGGATGAAGAGCGGGCCATAGTGGCCGAAATCGGCTGGCCACCAATCCTGCGATTCGGTCATCAGTTCGTGGAGGTCACGCTTGACGGCCTCGAGATCAAGGCTCTTGAACTCGGCGGCGTAGTCAAACTCCGCATCCATGGGGCTCGACAGGGACGAATGCTGATGCAGAACGTCCAGGTTGAGCCGGTTCGGCCACCAGTCCCTGTTCGACGCGCCGCCGCCCGCGGCGTTCTTTTGCACTGCGCCCGTCACCGGGCATTTGCTCTCGCTCATGGTCTTCTCCTTCGCAATTCCTGCATTAGGTTGAAACGCGCCTGGGAAGCGGAAACCGCGCCCTGCGCCATGCCATGGAGAATAGGGACGGAAAATAGTCGTGTACAACGATTAATATTTGATGTAATGATCGTATTTCACGAACATTCGAGACGGGGATGGATTCGGATGAAGCACTTGCCGACGATGAAGCAACTTCAGTACTTGGTGGCGCTGGCGGACACTGAGCATTTTGGCCGTGCCGCGCAACGCTGCCATATCACGCAATCGACCCTCAGCGCGGGCATTCGCGATCTCGAGTCCGTGCTCGGAACCCCGGTGGCGGAACGCTCGAATCGGCAGGTGCTGATGACCCGGGTTGGCGCAAGGGTTGCCGAAAGAGCCAAGGCCTTGTTGCGGGACGCGGACGAAATCACGGAAGTGGCCAAGGCCGCACGCGACCCAATGACTGGCGAGATTCGCCTCGGCGTGATTCCGACGATCGCGCCCTTCCTCCTGCCGCGCGTCCTACCGGTGCTGCGGGAGATGTACCCGGCGCTGACCATCTACCTCAGAGAGGAGCAAACGGCCCCCTTGCTGGCCCGGCTTGAGGGCGGTGAATTGGAGGCCGCCCTGATCGCGCTGCCGTACGACACCGGGGATCTTCGCATCGAAACGGTCATGGAGGATGAGTTCCTGTTCGCCTGCGGTCCAGCCCACGCCCTCGCCGGCCGGGACGAGGTGCCGGTCGAAGCGCTGGAGGGCGAACCACTCCTGCTGCTTGAGGAGGGCCACTGCCTGCGCGGCCATGCGCTGGAGGTCTGCGGGGTCGGCGACAAGCGCGCACGGGCGCAGTTCGAGGCCAGCAGCTTGCACACCTTGGTGCAGATGGTGGCGGCCGGCATCGGCGTCACGCTCGTCCCGCGGCTCGCTGTCGAAGCCGGGATTCTCCAAGGCACCCGAATTTCGCTCTCGCGCCTCGGCGCCCCGGCCTTCCGCCGGATTGGATTGGCTTGGCGCCGAACATCGCGGAGAGCCGAGGACTTCCAATCGCTGGCCGACGCCCTGCGCGTACAATCCCGTGCAGCGGAGGAGGGAAATCGCCATGCTCATTCAACATGATCGGCTGACCGCTTTTGTCACTGAGATCTTCATTGCTGCCGGCGCGGAGGCGGCAGGCGCCCGTGAGGTCGCGGATCACCTCGTGGAGGCCAATCTCAAGGGTCACGACTCCCACGGGGTCGGCATGACGCCGATCTATGTGTACAACATCAATGGCGGGCGCCTCAAAGTGGGCGCCCACGCCAAGACGGTCGTGGACCAGGGCGCGGTGCTGCTCATCGACGGTCAGTTCGGGTTTGGCCAAGTGGTCGGCCGGGAGGCCACGGACTTGGCCATCGCACGGGTGCGGGAGACGGGCGTCGTTTGCGCCGGGGTGCGCAATTGCCACCATCTCGGCCGCATCGGCGCCTATGGGGAGCGATGCGGCGCAGCGAGCTTGGTCTCGGTTCACTTCGTCAACGTGGTCGGCCATCCGCCCCAAGTTTCGCCGTGGGGCAGCGGTGAGCGGCGCATGACCACCAATCCGTTCTGCGCCGTCGTCCCGCAGCCCGGCGGGCCGCCTGTCGTGTTGGACATGGCCACCAGCGCCATTGCTCTCGGCAAGGTGCGGGTGGCGCACATGAAGGGTGAAGCGGTCGATGAAGGCGTGCTGGTCGATCACGAGGGCGGTCCCACCACGGACCCCGCAGTCATGTACGAGAAACCGTTCGGCGCGCTTGGCCCCTTCGGCAAGCACAAGGGCTACGGCCTGGCGGTGATGTGCGAACTGCTCGGCGGGGCGCTGGCCGGCGCTTGGACGGCACAGCCGGGCAACGAGCGCAACAACAACGTGGTCAACAACATGCTCATGTTCGTGCTCGACCCGGCCGTTTTCGGTGGCGTCGAAGCCTTTCAAAGCGAGGTTCGGGAGATGGTCGCCTACCTCAAGTCCGCCGCGCCGAGCCCAGGCTTCGACCGGGTACGGGTGCCGGGAGAGCCGGAGCTTGAGAGCGCCGCGGGGCGACGGGTCGATGGGATTCCGATTGACGGCAACTCGTGGCAGGAATTGCTCAAGGCCGCAGCGGCGGCTGGCCTGTCGGAGGGGCGGATCAGCGAATTGACCGGCTAGAACCTGTTACTGCACCTCGCCGCGCACGTAGTGCTCCAGGTGCTCGATGGTGTCGGCCTGCTCGTCGATGATGGCCGAAAACAGGTCGCGCAGGCTGAGCATGCCGGTGATGACGCCGTCCTCGGACACGGGCAGGTGGCGTATGTGGTGCTTCTTCATCAACGCCACGCACTCATCGATGTGCATCTCCGGGGTGACCGAGACGACCTCCGTCGTCATGATCTCCTTGACTTGCGCCTGCTTGGATGACTTGTCCTTCAAAATGACCTTTCGCGTGTAGTCGCGCTCGGAGATGATGCCGGCGGTGCGGCCGCCATCCACCACCAGCAGGGCGCCAACCTCCCTCTCCGCCATCATGGCGATGGCGTCGTACACCGTGTCGGTGGGGGCGACGCTGAAAATGCCGCCGGTCTTTTGCTTGAGGATGTTCTGCACCAATTGCATCCCGTTCTCCTTTGTTCGTGCCTCTATCCGTGCGTCCGCAGCCCTTCCGTCGGGATTGCCGACGCCCACAATCTGCCACGGCGGAGCGAGAATTGAAAGTGTGCGGGGTTGCAACGAAGCGCCCGGGTGAGAGTTGACAGACCCGTTGCAAGCGAATACCGTGAAGATTCTGGCGCAGTTCCAGGTTGTTGTGAGTTGATGCCTAGCGGCCGGGGAATGCAGCGGAACTCAAACGCGACGAGGCAACATGAACGCAGCGGTGACACGGGAAGGCGCGGCTGATCTCACTTACCAGCAGGAAATCCTGCCCAAGGTATCGCGAACCTTCGCCCTGACCATTCCCCAACTGCCCGACCCGCTCTCCGAACCGATAGGCAACGCCTATCTCCTGTGCCGCATCGCTGACACCGTCGAAGACGAACCGGCGCTGTCGGCGCAGGACAAGCAGGCCTTCCTGCAGCGCTTTATCGAGGTCGTGGAAGGCAGGGCCCCGGCGCCGGCCTTCGCCAGCGATCTCGGCCCGCTGCTGTCCACCGCCACCATCGAGGCGGAGCGGGACTTGGTGGCGAACACCCCCAAGGTCATCCGCGTCACGCATCGTTTTCGCCCAGTTCAACGGGAGGCCCTAGAGCGTTGCGTGCGCATCATGTCGTTGGGCATGGCGGAGTTTCAGCGCAACGCGACGCCGGATGGCCTGAACGACGTGCCGGCGCTCAACCGCTACTGTTACCACGTGGCCGGCGTGGTGGGCGAGACCATTACCAAGTTGCTGTGCGACTACTCACCCCGCATCGGCGAGCGGCGGGAGGAGTTGTTCCGCTTGTCCACCTCCTTCGGGCAGGGCCTGCAGATGGTCAACATCCTAAAGGACATGTGGGACGACCGCCGTCGTGGCGTATGCTGGCTACCGCGCGATGTCTTCCTGGCCACGGGCTCCGACCTTTCAGCCTTGGCGTCGAAGCGTTCCAATCCTCAGTTTGTCGCCGGCTTGCTGGGTCTTGTGGGCATTGCCCGAGACCATCTCCTGGCAGCCTTGCGCTTCACGCTGCTGATTCCCGCGCGCGAAACAGGCATCCGCCGATTCCTGCTGTGGGCTTTGGGCATGGCCGTGCTCACCTTGCGCCGAATCAATGCACATCCCGATTTCACCGATGGAGACGAGGTGAAGATCTCCCGTCAGGAAGTGCGCTCGACGGTTTTGGTCACGAGCGCCTTGGCGCGCTCGGACCAAGCACTGAAACTGCTCTTCAACGCTTTGACCCGGGCCCTGCCAAGCGAAACTGGCCACCTCGCAGCCAAGGCGTAGCGCCCTAGTCATCGCCGGAAAGGTTGTCGAGTGAGGCAACCCCCTGCACCCGAGGCGCAGTGTGAAGGCAGGGTGTCGAAGATGTCTCCCGTCATGTAATCTGCTACAGTCCCGCACCGTACCCAATTGGGTGGTTGGGAGATGATTGGAATTGCGAAGCGCTGCTTGGCGCTGTTCGTGGGTTTGTGCCCGTTCGCTGCATCGTGGTCCGTGCAGGGATGATTGGCGCCGGTTCGGTTCGAGGGCGCGAACCGAAGGTTCGTTATGCCCCCGCTCCAATGCCCTCCGCCTACACGAGCGGTTACGCCAAGGCCCAACTGCAAGACCAAGCCTTGGCCGACAATTACATTGCCCACACGCTCATCGGCGACCCGGAGCTCGACCCCATTCTGGAGGAGCTGTCCTCGATGCCCCGCGACGAACTGCACCGGTTCATTGCCGCGGGCGTTCACCAGGAAGACAGCTTCAACAAGGCGCCTGAGCCCTTAAGGGGCTTTTTCAAGACGCTGGAGGAGCCCCCGCCCTGGGTGGACTTCAAGGACTTTCGCCCGGGCATCTACGTATTCAATCCCAATTCGGACCTCATGCTCGCTGCGTTCGTGGCGGGCGTGTTGGTCGAGGGCTTCTCGACGCTGATTGCCAAATCGTTCAACATCACCGGACGCGTGCGGGGAACCCATCGGCGGCTGCGGCAGAACATTCGCCAAGTGACGGAGATCTTCTATCCCGGCGGCTTGCAAAGAGAGGGCGATGGTTGGGCAACTTCCGTGCGAGTGCGCTTTGTCCACAGTCAAGTAAGGCTCTTGTTGGCCAAATCGGACGAGTGGGACCACTCAGCTTGGGGCACGCCCCTGAGCGCCGCCAACCTCGGCTTTGCCATCTCCATCTTCTCCCAGCGCCTGATGCACTACGCCACGGACTTGGGCGCCACCTTCACCGAGGAGGAGCGAGCCAGCGTTCTGGCGATTTGGCGCTACACCGGCTATCTCATGGGCATTCCCGAGTCGATTCTCTACAAGGACGGCGTCGAGGCGGACGCCATCTATCGAATCGGCTTCCTATGCGAACCCCCTTCGGATGCGGACTCCGCGGCCATGGCGAATGCGCTGATCGGGGCGGTGCCAGCGGTCGCCGAAATACACGATGAGAAGGAGTCGCAGAGGGTCGTGGGCTTAGCCTACCGCCTGTCCCGGGCGCTGTTGGGCAAGGAGCTTGCGGATGCGTTTCAGTATCCCAAGAGTTGGACCTTCGGTGCCCTCTGGGCCTTCCGGACGTCGCAGCGGTTGCAACGGCTTTGGAAACGCAGTTCAATCCGCTCGGGAAATTTTGTCCAGCTTCTGCAGATGTCAACTTATGACGAGGGCGGGCTGAGCTATCGGCTGCCCGACCATTTTCGCCATGACAAATCGAGTGAGTGGTGACGTTGATTGACCGTTACATCGATGGCGTGATCCAGCGCCGGTGGCTGGTCATGGCGTTGGCGACGCTGGCCATGCTGGCCCTGACCGCGGGCGCCCAGTTCATCGGCATCACCAACGACTACCGGGCCCTGTTCGACGAGGACAATCCGCAGCTTCTCGCGTTCAATGCGTTGGAGGATGAATACTCCGCATCCAACATGGCGCTGATCGCCATAGCTCCGCGGCAAGGCACCGTGTTCACCCGTGAAACGCTGGCGGCGATCGAGGAGCTCACCGAAGCCGCATGGCTCACGCCCTGGTCCATTCGGGTGGATTCGCTCACGAACTATTCCCACAGTGAAGCGTTCGAGGACGACCTGACGGTTGCGCCCTTGGTCGATGGCGCCGAGTTGATTGACGATGCCGGTTTGCGCCGGGTTGAGGGGATTGCGCTCGCTGCGCCCGAGCTGACTGGGCGCTTGGTTTCCCCGGACGGGCGGGTGGCCGGCATGTTGGTCACCTTCGCCTTGCCCGACAACCCCGATGCCGCCGCCGACGAGGTGGATGCGCACCTCAAGGCCCTGCTCGACGAAGCCCGCGAGGCCCACCCGAACCTCCAATACTACTTGACCGGAGACGTCATCTTCCATCGCGCCACGGGCCAGGCCACCGAGGACGACCTGTCCAGGCTCATACCGATCGTGTTTGCCGTTATCGTGGCCGCCAGCGCGATTCTTCTGCGTTCGACGCTTGGCACCCTGTCGGTGATCGCGGTTCTCATATTCGTGGTCAACTCGACCATGGGCTTCGCGGGTTGGGTCAGGACCGTCTTCAATGCCGCCAACTCCGGCGTGCCAATCATCGTCATGACCGTGGTGGTGGCGCATTCGGTGCACATCGTCACGTCCGTTCTCGAAGGCATGGGGCGTGGCCTTGAGCGGCACGCGGCCATTGCGGAATCGCTGCGCAGCAACGCTTGGCCGGTGTTTCTCACCACCGTGACCACGATCATTGGCTTTCTCAGCCTGAACGCCTCGGATTCGCCGCCGTTCCGCGTGCTCGGCAACTTAGTGGCCATGGGGATGCTGTTCGCCTTCGTGTACTCCATGACCTTGCTGCCGGCCCTGCTTGCGGTGCTGCCCTTGCGGGCGCCCAAGGCGCGGGCGCAAGGGGGCGATGTGTTCGAGCGCTTGGCCGATGCCGTCGTGCAGCGGCGCACCCTGTGCTTTTGGTTGTTCTCGTTGGTGGCCGCCGTTTTGATCATGGGCATTCCGCGGATCGAACTGACCGACAACTGGACGCGGTACTTCGATGACCGCTACCAGTTCCGGCGCGACACGGACTTCGTCATCGAAAACCTGACCGGCATGGAAACCCTGGAGTACTCGCTGGAGGCCGGGCGCGAAGGGGGCATCACGGACATCGGCTACCTGCAGGCCGTGGATGCCTTCGCCGAGTGGTATCGGGAACAGCCGGAGGTGGCGCATGTGCAGGCGTTTCCGGACATCATGAAGCGCTTGAACAAGAACATGCACGGCGACGACGAGGCCTACTACCGCCTGCCGGAGGATGCCGACCTGGCGGCCCAGTACCTGCTGCTGTACGAGCTGTCGCTGCCCTTCGGGAACGATCTCAACAACCGCATCGACGTCGGCAAGTCCGCGACCCGCATGACCGTGGTGGTCGGCTATCTGTCGTCCCAGGAGCAGCGCGAACTCGATGCGCGGGCCCAGGCGTGGCTGCAGGCCAACGCGCCGGAAATGGCGAGCGAGGCCTCCGGCGTGAGCATCGTATTCGCCCATCTTTCCGAGCGAAACATCGACAGCATGCTGCGCGGCACGGCCATCGGCATGGCGCTCATCTCGTTCATCCTGATGTGGGTGTTCAAGAGCGTGCGCTTAGGTTTCGTCAGCTTGGTGCCCAATTTTCTGCCGGCCGTCATGGCCTTTGGCCTGTGGGGCTACATGGTGGGGCGGGCCGGGCTTCCCGCGTCGGTGTTCACCGCCATGGCCTTCGGCATCATCGTGGACGATACGATCCACTTCCTGAGCCGCTATCGCGGCGCCCGCGGGGAAGGCCACAGCGCCGCCGATGCCGTGCGTCACGCCTTCCGCAAGGTCGGCCGGGCGCTGTGGACCACGACGGTGGTGCTGTCGTTGGGCTTTTTGGTCTTCGCCTCCTCCGGGTTCGAGGTCAGTTGGGCGCTGGGCCTGCTCGTCACCATCACCATCGTCTTCGCGTTGCTGTGCGACTTCCTGCTTCTTCCGCCCCTGCTGATGGCAATTGATAGGAGAAAGACCTGATGGATGCCCGTCACTCTCGATTCGCCCGCTTGCTGCTGGGGTTGGCCTTGCCGATGGGCTTGTTGGCGCCGGTCCTTGGGCACTCGGCCAGCGCCGAGGAAATGGGGCTGCAGCTTGCCACCGAGGCCCGTGAGAGCAAGCGTGGGTTCGGCAACTTTACCGCCAGCCAAGTCATGGTGCTGCGCAACAAGCAGGGCAGGGAAAGCAGGCGGCAGATTCGGGTTCGGGTGCTTGAGGTTGCGGACGACGGAGACAAGAGCATGTTCCTGTTCGACGAGCCCCGGGACGTCAAGGGAACCGCCTTTCTGATTCACGGCCACAAGCAGGCCGACGACGACCAGTGGCTCTATTTGCCGGCCTTGAGAAGGGTCAAGCGCATCAGTTCCGCCAACCGCTCCGGCTCCTTCATGGGCAGCGAATTCGCCTACGAGGACATGAGCGCCCAGGAAGTGGAGAAGTACACCTACCGCCACTTGCGCGATGAGCCTTGCGCCAACGCCGCCGGCGCCAACGCGCCGCTCGCCCAGGGCCTGACCTGCGCGGTTTCCGAACGCTTCCCCACGGACGCCAAGTCGGGGTACAGCCGCCAGATGGTTTGGCAGGACCGGGATGCGTCGCGCCTGTGGAAGGTGGAGTACTACGACCGCAAGGGCGACCACTTGAAGACCCTCAGCTTTGGGCAGTACCAGCAGTACTTGGACGCATTCTGGTACGCCCACGAGATGGAAATGATCAATCACCTCACGGGCAAGGGCACGGTTCTCACATGGTCCGACTACCAGTTTCGAACCGACCTTGATGAGGGCGACTTCACCCAGACCGGCCTAAGACGGATCCGGTAGTGCCCGGCTGCCGCGCCCGCCTCAGTGCCGCGGCGTTCGCGTTTGTTTTTGCCTGCGAGTGTTTGGCGGACGCTGCGGTGTTCGGCAGCTTCAGCCGCCTTGACAACGCGCAGCGGTGGCAGGCGTGGTTGACCAATCAACTGGCCTTGCCCGCTCGGGTGGTTACGGTTGAGACCGGGGCAGGGCAGATCTATCGAGTCATATCGGCGGTGCCGGGCAATGAGGCGGCGGCGCGCGCCTGGGTTGAGCGGGCCAAGGACGCGGGCGTTGAAGACGCTTGGTACTGGGCGGACGCCCCGCCCGCAACGACCGGGCGCCAGGATGCGGAGCAGGTGGCGCACGCTAAGTCCGACGAGCCATCGGAACCCGAGGCAATGGAGCCCCTTGGGCGAAGTGCGCCGCAGCCGGAGCAGGCACCCGTGGCACCAGCCCCGCCAGTGCGCCAAGTTGCCGCGGAGTCGTCCGCGGACCAAGAGGATGCCGCCGCCACGCCTTGGATCGCCCACCACGAGTTCACAGGCAGTTTGGGCCTTGAGAGCCGCTGGTACCCCAAGTCCGCCGCATACCCCGGCCAGCGCTCCCATGCCGGTGGTTTCGTAGCGGAGCCGGAGCTGCACCTGGAGGACGCGGCGGGCCGGATCTTCACCTTCGTTCCGTTCTTTCGCTACGACGCCGGGGACTCCGAACGCACCCACTTCGACGTGCGTGAAGCCTACATGCTGCTGTTTGGCGACATTGGGGACAACTATTGGGAGTTGCGCCTAGGCGTTGATCGCGTCTTTTGGGGCGTCGCCGAATCGCAGAACTTGGTCAACATCATCAATCAGATCGACCTCATTGAGCATCCCAACGAGAAAGTGCGGCTCGGACAGCCCATGGCCCACCTCACCTGGTCGGGTGACTGGGGGGCGCTGGAGTTGTTCGCCATGACCTATCATCGGGGGCTCACCTACTCGGGCCGGCGCGGCCGCCTGCGGCTGCCGGTGGTCCTCGATGACGACTACGCCACCTATGAAAGCGGTGCCGGCAAGTGGCATTGGGACGCCGCCGCCCGCTACAGCGGCACCGTCGGGCCGCTCGAACTCGGCCTGACCGCTTTCGACGGCACCAGCCGGGAGCCGTACCCGCGGCTGGCCTTCAGCGACGAGGGCGCCCCCATACTCGCGCCGCACTACGTTCAAATTCGTCAGTTTGGCTTGGATGCGCAGTTGATCGCGGGCTCTTGGCTGTTCAAGCTCGAGTCCATTCATCGCCGTGGCGCGCTCAATCTTTTCGGGCGGGAGGAGGACTTCGCCGCCTTCGTGTTCGGCACCGAGTACAGTTTCTACTCCGTGTTCGGAACCGCCATCGACGTGGGCCTGCTCACGGAGTGGAACTACGACGACCGGCGCAATCGATCGACCAACCGGTTTCAGAACGACCTGTTCTTCGGCACCCGCATCGGCTTCAACGACGTGCAAAACGCCGAGCTCATCGGCGGCGTGCTCACCGACGTGGACCATGCCTCCCAGTTCGTTTACGTCGAGTTCAACCGCCGCCTGTTGGACCGTTGGACCATTCACCTTGATGCGGTGGTCCTGCTCAATGTGGGCGAGGAGGACTTTCTCTACGCGTCGCGCCGCGACAGTTACGTCGAACTCGGATTGAGCTACAGCTTTTAGGCCGGCTCATCCCATGCAAGGAGAGATTCAAATGCCCAGCAGAACGTCCCGGAGCGAGGGCGTCCCGCCCTCGATTGGGATTCGCACGATTGGAATCGAGGGCGCGAACCGAAGGCTCGTTATGCCCTCGCTCCGGCATCCCATGCAAGGAGAAGTTCAAATGCCGAAAGCTTCCGTCTTGATTTGGTTGATCGGTGCGTTCGTGCTGGCGGGGACTGTCCAAGCGGATGATCCCCTGGCAGCAGCCAGGACGGCCTATGCGGATGGCCGGTTCCTAGAGGCGGCTGATCTCGCCGAGGCGGTTGGCACATCCGCAGGCTACGCCTTGGCCACCGATTGCGTCGCCAAGCATGGCTTCCACTTGGCGGCGGACGATGAGAAGGAGGCGCTTTACGAACGCGCCATGGGGCTCGCCGAGGAGGCGGTTCGCCTCGATGCGGACAACCCGGAAGCCTACCTGCAAACCGCCCACGCCGTCGGTCGATACTCGGAAGGCCTCGGCCCGATGAAGGCGCTTCGCGGGGGCTATCCGGGCCAAGTGCGCAAGGCCCTTGAGAGTGCGCTGGAACTCGATCCGGACATGGTGGGTGCCGAGGTCAGCCTCGGCGGCTGGCATGCCGCCATCGTCGGCGGCGCAGGCGGCTTGATGGCGCGCATGCTCGGCGCGACCCGCAAGCGGGCTGTCCAACACTTCGATCGCGGCCTTGAGTTGGCGCCGGATCTAAAGGAAGCCTACTTCGAGTACGCCAATGGCTTGTTGACCATCAATCGCAAGCGGGACCGGGAACAGGCGCGCAAACTGCTCGCGCAGAGCATTGAGATTGCGCCCAAGGACGCGTTCGAGCGAATCATGCACGAAAAGGCGGTGGAGCGATTGGCCACCTTGGACTAAGGCCGCCGCGAAAGGCTCGGAGCGAGGGCGACCCGCCCTCGAACATTCCCCTCAAAAGCACGGAGCAAGGGCGACTCGCCCTCGAACTTTCAGCCAGAATCCGTTTTCAACTCAGCCGGCTGCAATTCGCTCCGTAGAGACAGCTAGGATTTGAGGTTGCGCTCGAACAGCGCCAGCAACCGCTCCCAGTGCCGCTCCGCTTGAGCCTTGTGGTACATCCCGGCCCGCAGCGGAAAGACGAAGCCGTGCTGGGTGCCGGCGTACCATTCGATGCGGTAGCGAGCGCCGCTGGCGGCGAGCTCCCGGTCGAGGCGCTCAATCATCTCCGGGGGTGCCCATTCGTCGGTTTCGGCGCAGCCGAAGTAGAGTTCCGCCTTGATCCTGCCGGCATCCCGATGCGGTGAGTCAGCCGCGTCGCTGCACAGGCGCACGCCGTGGAAGGAGGCGGCCGTGGCCATGCGCTCCGGGAAGGCGGCTGCGGCGGCGAAGGCGAACGGGCCGCTCATGCAGTAGCCCACGCAGCCCACCGGGCCGTCCTTGGCCGCCGGGTCCCGGTCGGCGTAGTCCATCAGCGCGGCGGTGTCCGCGCAGGCCATGGCGTTGGTGGTGGCGTTCATGTGCCCAAACATCTCCTCGCGGCTGTCCGGCGTCATGACGAACTCCCGCACCCGGCGGTAGTAGAGGTTGGGCAGCATGACGTAGTAGCCCGCCGTGGCCAGCCGTCGCGCCATATCGTGCAATTCCTCCCGCTTGCCCGGTGCGTCCATGTAGAAAACCGCCAGCGGATGGGGCCCGCCCTCATCCGGGTGGACGATGAAGGTGTTCATCGCCCCATCCGGCGTTTCGATGTCGATGTGGTGCTCGATCATGGGGCCTCCCTAGCGCAACCCGAAGTCAAAGCCTTCGCCACGCGCGAACCGGCGCAGGATGCGGCCGCCTGTATTCTGCACATGGACCTCGTCGGCGCCGTCGTAGATGCGCGCGAAGCGGGCGTGGCGGTACATGCGCTCCAGCGGCGTGTCCTCGGTGACGCCCTTGGCCCCGTGCACCTGGATGGCCCGGTCGATGACGTTGTGCAGCATCTGGGCGCCATACACCTTGATCAAGCCGATCTCCACCCGCGCTTCGTCGCCTTGGTCGATCTTCTGCGCGGCGTGCAGGGTGAGCAGGCGGCTGGCCTGGATTTCGCAGGCCGAGTCGAAGATGAACTTCTGAATCTGCTGGTGCTCCGCCAACGCCTTGCCGAAGGCGACCCGGGCGTTGGCCCGCTCGCACATCAGGTCGAAGGCGCGCTGCGCCTGGCCGAGCCAGCGCATGCAGTGGAAGATGCGCCCCGGCCCCAAGCGCTGCTGGGCGATCTTGAAGCCCTGGCCCCGGGGCCCGAGCAGGTTGCTCTTCGGCACCCGCACATCGTCATAGACCACTTCGTAGTGGCCGTCGTACTGGCCCATCACGCGCACGTCGCGAATGATGTTGTAGCCGGGGGTGTCGGTTGGCACCACGATCATGGAGAAGGCCGAATGGTCCGGCGTGCCTTCCGGCTCGGTGCGCACCATGGCCGTGGTGTAGGCGGCGGTGCCGGCCCCGGAAGTGAACCACTTGCGGCCGTTGATCACCCATTCGTCGCCTTCGAGCTCGGCCCGGGTCTGCAGTTGGGTGGGATCGGAGCTGGCGACGTCGGGTTCAGTCATGCCGAAGCTGGGAAAGACCTCGCCATCCACCAGTGGCTGTAGGTACTTCTCGCGCCATTCGTCGCTGGCGTAGCGGTGCAGCATGATCGAGTCCTGCAAGGAGTGGGTGCCAAGGGCCACCGTCGCCACCTCGGAGCGGCCCACCACCTCGTTGACGAAAACGTAGTCCATGAACGGCAGCCCGCCGCCGCCGAGTTCCTCCGGATGGCCCAAGGCCCACAGGCCCCCGGCCTTCGCCTTGTCCATCAACGAGCGCAGCAGCCCGCCGCGCCGGCTGCCCACCTTGTCAGCGACGATGTCCGCCTCGACCGGATAAACCTCCTGCTCAATGAACGCCAACACCTTGTCGCGGATCGGCCGCACATGGTCCGGTATGGATAGATTCAGCATGATTCCCCCTTAAGTGACGTTTGGGGCATTGTAGGGGAGAACTTTACGCAAGCCCACGGCTACGCTTGGCTTGGCTCGAACTGGAACATCCTGCGAGAAAGCGCCCTCGATGGGACCCACCGGTTCATTGCGAGGGCAAGTTGCCCTCGCTCCGGGTTGGCCTCGGTCCGAATTGGCCTGGGTCCGGGTGTTCCCCGGAGCGAGGGCGACCCGCCCTCGATGGGAGCCACGGGTTCATTGCGAGGGCAAGTTGCCCTCGCTCCGGGTTGGCACAGGGGAGAGCTCTACGGAGTGTTTCAGTAATACCATTCGACAAACTTCAGCGTCCGCTGCCGTCGAGCACGGCTTCTTGCCGAGGCCGGGAACCAAGCCAATTCGCGCTTTCCTTGGCGGGATTGCGCCGAGTGGGTGAGGATGCCGCGCAATCCCGCTTTTTTCACTCGATTGCCAATGGGTTGGCAGACGTCCCAGCGAACAATTTCGCCGTGTTCGTCAATGGGGTAGGTGGCGGGCAACCCCGCCGCACGAACACCCGCCCGGGAATGGGCGTCGCAGACTTCCTGACGGCGTGGCAACACGCATCCCACCAGAACCGGTCCTGCGTCCTCGCGAAGATCTTCCGGTTCGTATGGCCATCCGGCGGTGAAGGCGATGAGGTTCAGACGTGCCGTCTGCGTATCCTCGTTGATGTAAAGCACCGGAAAACTCTCCGGCGGATTCCACCGCCCGCCACGCCGCCGTGCGAAGTTCGGATCAAGCGGATCGTTCCATTGAGGGTCGGCAATTCGCCACCAAATGTGCCCTTCCGCCAGGACTTCTCGGCGAAGGGCCACTGTTAGGACTGGGTTTGCTCGAACTGGAACATCCTGCGGCAAGCGGCGAGCACTGGCTTTGTGTCGCCTTGCGCCAGCAAGTCCACCAAGGTGACGCCTTCCAGTGCGGCCATCGGCCTGCGCACAACCGCCGGTATCCGATCAGCCTTGAGATAGCGCACCAACAGATCCGTGGCTGCAGCCAAGTCGGAAAGCGCCTTCATGCGTTCGGCGGGCACACCCTGACTGAGCCACTTGCTCACAGCTTGCCGGCTGACGCCAAACAAACGTGCCGTTTCGGCTTGATTCAACCCCCAAACCGCCTGCACAGTCGCCAACGACCTGCCCGTCCGGCAGCGTCGGAGGTTCTCGCTAAAGGCATCCAGCCATGCCTGTTCATCCCGATGAGCATCAAAAATCTGTTCAGCGGCCGCTTTCGGGTCAATGTGTTCAAAGTGTGCTCCGATGCTCATCAATCTTTCCTTCACCATCAAGAACCCGCTCTCGAAGACGCAACCATGTGTCAACCTGTGTGGGATGTCAAGGCGGTTCCCATCGGGGTTGTCCAGCAGTCTGCGTTCCATGTAGATTGCCCGAACAACACTGATCGGAGCGTCGGCCATGTCGGACCAATCGAGGGTTTCAAGCGCGGACAAGGCCAGATGGTCGCCTGAAAGTGCTCAGTCCGCTCACAAGCATGCGCCTGCGACCCAAGCAACCAAGCGAGGCGGACTTGATGGGGCAGTGCCTGTGCCGCAAGCAGCGAAACTCACCGAACTCCGCGGTTCGGCTAGGGGTTGCTATGGCGATGCAACGGCATTTGTGGAACAAGTGCGTGGTGAGTGGGATTGACGGCGCTTCGTACCCTCGATGGACTCCCTCGATTCATTGCGAAGGCAAGTTGCCTTCGCTCCGACCTTCGTTCGACGTCGTCCCCCGGAGCGAGGGCGACTCGCCCTCGCCACGAATAATGTTTGTTCCGTGGAAGTCCAGGTACCGCCCTGACTGCGTCAATCGCGGCCCGGAGAACCACCAACCGGCTCGAAGTGCTCCACCGTCGGGAAAGGGTCGTAGAAGTGATGCAGCAGCCGTCTCCATTCCTGGTATTCGGCGGAACCGCGAAACCCTTCCGTGTGGTCGGCCAGCGTCTTCCAGCGAACCAGCAGAACGTAACGGCTGGGGTTTTCGACGCAGCGTTGCAGTTCGTGCGAGACGTATCCGTCCATTGATGAAATGATCGCTTGGGCGCGGGCAAACGCGGACTCGAAATCACTTTCCTGGCCGGACTTTACGTCCAGTAGCGCCACTTCAAGAATCACGCCCAGAATTCCCTTGCCGTAGCAACTCGGCTCCGGTCGCGCCGCACAGCAGGGGCAATGCCGCGTCGATGAATATCCACATGACGCTGGCGGCGTCCGGCCCCACTGCGGTGAAGGCCGGACTGAGTAGGCCGAACCAACTGTGCAGCAGGACGATGCCCACGAACAGGAAGCCGAAGAACAGCACGTTGGCGGCCAGGTACTCGCGCGTTACCGGTCCCGCCGCATCGCGGTCCACCGCCGCCTTGCGCCGCCAAGCCAGCGCTGCGCCCAGCGCCACCGCGACAACCATCAGCGGATCCAGAACATCCCACACCGGACTGTAGGGCTGGTCGTCCGTGGATACGTGGTAAAACGGTTCCAGCACGGTGTGGGCGGCGATCACAACCGCCACCGCAATGAAGAAGTAGCCTCCGACCTTTTGCATCTGATTCCGCAACCTCCGTTTGTTGAATGCAGGCTTAGGCGCTGCTGCCAATCCGCTTAAACTGCGGTGCCCGTTTCTCCATGAAGGCCTTCGCGCCTTCCGCGGCGTCGGGGGCCTGCACGAAGCGGTTTTGGGAAACTTCCGCCTCGCGCAAGGCGGCCTCGAAGCCGCTGCCCACGTGCCGATAGACGAGGCGCTTGGTTTCGGCGATGGCGGCCGGGGGCGAGGTTGCCGCTAGGCGGCGCACGTAGGCGCAGGCCTCCTCAAGCAGTTGGTCGGGGTCGAACACCCGGTCCACCAAGCCGAGTTCGCGGGCCTCTTCCGCGCTGATTCGCTCGCTCATCCACAGCAGGTCCAAGGCTGGACCTAAGCCGACCAAGCGGGGCAGGAGCCAAGTGGAGCCGTGCTCGGCGATCAGCCCGCGCTTGAGGAACACGGTGGTGAAGCTGGCTGCGGAGGAGGCGAAGCGCAGGTCGCTCATCAGCGCCAGGATCAGGCCGCCGCCCGCCGCCACGCCATTGATGGCGGCGATGACCGGCTTGGGCACTTCGAGCAGGTAGCTGAAGATGCCGGGCAGTTGATCCTCCGGGGTCGCTGCCGGGGCGTCGCTGGCCGCGGTCACCTCCGCCAGCACTTCGGCGTCCAGGCCCGCGCAGAAGCCGCGCCCGGCGCCGGTGATGACGATGCCCACCACGCGCTCATCCGCCGCCGCCTCGTTGATGGCGCGGCGGATTTCACTTAAGGTGTGGTAGGTGAAGGCGTTGAGCCGGGCGGGCCGGTTCAGGCGAATCACCGCCACCGGATCGTCGATGCGCACTTCGATGTCGGTGTAGGCGCTCATACGAGGTTGATCCGCATGCCGCACAGATGCACCTGCTTATCCCCGGTGCGGGCGCTGCGGGCCTCGGCAGCTTGCAGCACTGCCTGCGGGTCGGCGCAGGCCACGTCGATGCCGCCCAAGCCCTCGGGACGGCCATCCGTGCAGGGCACGAAGCGAACCTCGGCGTTGTCCAGCGGCAAGATGCGCCGGTCAGCGCCGCCAAGGGCAATCTGGGCGATCTCCGACCAGCGGGCGGCCACCGCATCGGGGTCGTCGCACTGCACTTCC
>CAZRBP010000052.1:0-21521 GCA_964598305.1 uncultured Pseudomonadales bacterium
AGCAGCTTCTTCTTGCGCGTCACGTCGCCGCCATAGCACTTGGCGGTGACGTTCTTGCGCAGCGCCTTGACCGTCTGCCGGGCCACGATCTGGCCGCCGATGGCGGCCTGGATGGCGACGTCGAACATTTGCCTCGGAATCAGCTCCTTCATCTTCTCCGCCAACTGACGGCCACGGCTCTGGGCCTGGCTGCGATGCACGATCATCGCCAAGGCATCGACCCGCTCGCCGTTGATGAGCATGTCGAGCTTGACCAAGTTGGACGCCTCGAAGCGGTCGAAGCCGTAGTCCAAGGACGCGAAGCCGCGGCTGACGGACTTCAGCTTGTCGAAGAAGTCCATCACGACTTCACTCATGGGCAGTTCCCAAGTCATCGACACTTGGCCGGATGAGAACTGCATGTTCCGCTGCACCCCGCGCCGTTCGACACAAAGGCTGATCACGTTGCCAACGTAGTCCTGCGGCGTGAGGATGTTGACTGCGGCGATCGGCTCACGCACCTCGGCAAATTGCGGCGGCAGCCGGGACGGGTTGTCCACTTGGCTGACCTTGCCGTCCACGCCAATCACTTCGTAAACCACCGTCGGCGCCGAGGTGATGAGGTTCAGGCCGTACTCCCGTTCGAGGCGCTCCTGCACGATCTCCATATGCAGCAGGCCGAGAAAGCCGCAGCGAAATCCGAAGCCCAGGGCGTCCGAGGATTCCGGTTCGTAAAACAGCGAGCCGTCGTTCAAGCTCAGCTTGGCCAACGCCTCGCGAAAGTCCTCGAACTGCTCCGAGGCGACCGGAAACAGGCCCGCGTAAACCTGCGGCTTCACCTCAGCGAAGCCAGGCAACTGGGCCACCCCTTGATGCCGGGCGGGCGCAATGGTGTCGCCCACCGGCGCCCCGCGAATGTCCTTGATGCCAGCCACGATGAAGCCGACTTCCCCCGCCAACAGGCGTTCCGCCACTTGCCGTTTCGGCGTGAAGCAGCCGACTTGATCGACGCCGTGAACCTGCCCCGTGGACTTGACCGCCACCTGGTCGCCGGCCGCAACCTGACCCGCCACCACCCGCACCAGGGAGACGATGCCGAGATAGTTGTCGAACCAGGAGTCGATGATCAGTGCCTGCAAGGGCGCATCCGGGTCCGCTTCGGGTGGCGGAATACGGCTCACCAGGCCGGCCAGCAGCTCCGGCACCCCCGCTCCGGTCTTGGCGCTGACCAACAGTGCGTCGTCCGCCGGCAAGCCGATGATCTCCTCGACTTCCCGCGCCGCGGCGACCGGGTCGGCTTGGGGCAGGTCGATCTTGTTCAGCACCGGCAGCACCTCGAGCCCCTGTTCGATGGCCGTGTAACAGTTGGCCACCGACTGGGCCTCCACGCCTTGAGCGGCGTCCACGACCAGCAAGGCCCCTTCGCAGGCCGCCAAAGAGCGCGACACCTCGTAGCTGAAATCCACATGACCCGGCGTGTCGATGAAGTTGAGCTGATAGGTGCGTCCGTCTTCAGCCCGGTAATGCAGCCGAACGCTCTGCGCCTTGATGGTGATGCCCCGCTCGCGCTCCAGATCCATGGAATCGAGCACTTGGTCGGCCATCTCCCGATCGGACAAGCCGCCGCAATGCTGGATCAGGCGGTCGGAGAGGGTCGATTTGCCGTGGTCGATATGGGCGATAATCGAGAAGTTGCGGATGTGGTCGGCAGTAGGCAAAACGGGGCGGCTTCCTTACTCCGGTACGCTCAACGGCACGAAGGTCTGCACGCCGCCCCGCACGATCAACACAGGCACGCGACGGCCCTTCGGCAGGGTCTTGGCGATTTCCCGGAAGCCCTGCCGGCTCTCCACCGTTTGATGGTTGAGGCGGGTGATGATGTCGCCGGCTCGAATGCCGGAATCCGCTGCCGGGCCAGTGGACCGGACCACTCGTACGCCGCCCTTGAGATTGAAGCGGCTGAGTGCCGCCTCCGGCACGTCCTCAAGCACCAACCCGAGGTTGGACGGCTCATTGGTGGCGCCTTGGCCAACGGATTCATCGCCTTCAAGATCCGGCAACTCGCCGACCTTGACCTTGAGCTTAAGCCGCTCGCCGCCGCGCACCACAGTCACGTCCACCTCGCTGTTCGCCGGTGTGCGGCCCACGTAGTGGGGCAGTTCGCTGGAGCGCTCGATGGGGTGGCCGTCGAATTCGACGATGACGTCCCCGGCCTGCAGTTTGCTTTCCTCCGCCGGGCTCTCCGGGGCCACCTCGCTGACGAGGGCCCCGTGGGGGCGCTCGAGACCGAAACTCTCGGCCAAGTCACGGCTGACCTCCTGAATGACCACACCCAGCCAGCCTCTCGAGACCCGTCCGGCGCTCTTGAGTTGATCAACCACCTCCATGGCCACGTCGATGGGTATGGCGAAAGATACGCCCATGAAGCCACCCGACCTTGAGTAGATCTGCGAATTGATGCCCACCACTTCGCCATCCAAGTTGAACAGCGGACCTCCGGAATTGCCCGGATTGATGGCGACGTCGGTCTGGATGAAAGGGACGTAGTTCTCATTGCGCTCAGTGGGCAGGCTGCGCCCCTTGGCGCTAACAATGCCCGCGGTGACTGAATAGTCGAAGCCAAACGGGGAGCCGATGGCCAGCACCCACTCGCCCACATCCAAATCCTCGGAGCGGCCCAAGCGCACCGTCGGCAGGTTGTCGGCCTCCACCTTGAGCAAGGCCAAATCCGAGCGCCGGTCGGTGCCCACCACCTCGGCGTTCAACTCTCGCCGATCGGGGAAGCGCACCAGTATTTCATCGGCGCCCTCGACAACGTGGTTGTTGGTCAGCACATAGCCGTCATCGGAGATGACGAAGCCCGAGCCCAAGGAGCGCGGACGCGCATTGGGCGGCGGCTGCTGCGGCGGAAAGCGGCGAAAAAACTCCTCGAACTCGCGCATGCGCGGGTCGCGCTCGTTCTGCCGCCGCGTGGTGCTGACGTTGACCACCGCCGCGGCGTTGTCCTCCACCAATTCCGTGAAATCAGGCAACTCCGCTGCGGCAGCGCCGAAGCACGCGCCCAGCAGCAGACCAGCGGTCATCATTGCGATTCGTCGTGTCACCGATCGTTCCTTCTGTGTGAGTGGTGTGTGGGAGTGAATGTGATTCAAGTGGGCAACGCCTTCCTGAGCCGACCGATTCCGCCTGCCGCAATGCCTAGCAGGGGCGCCAAGCCTACCAGTGCCCAAGCTGGCTGGTCCGTAGCAAAAACCGCGGTGCCAGCAGCGCTGAGCAGCAGCAGGAGCAGAGGCCCGCCAAAGAACAGCAGCGCCGCCAGCGCCAGCCGCCGACCGCCCGATTCGAGTAATGCGGAAGCAGCATGCCCCTGAGCGCAGGGGCATCCGATGCAGCCGCTTCGGCCTCCAACGATCAAGCTGCCGTCTTGGCAGGGCATCGGCTAGGGCTCCCCCGACTCGTGATACATCGAGCGGGCAATTTTGCGCACCGTCGGCTCCGGCAGCTCGCCCACCAACGTGACTTGGGCACGGCGCCCCGACGGGCCGGTCACGAACTCGGTGACGGCGACGGTGGCGCCCTGACGGGTAGCTGCCGCCGCGGCCCCGCCGCTGGGCCTATCCTCGACAAAGATCGAAAAGGCCGCTAAACCGTCCGTGTACATCATGGTGTTGACCGACTGCAAGCGGCCGCTAGCGCCGCGCACAGCAGCGGAAGCCATGGAGAATCCAGCCGGTATCCAACCTGCCCGCCAACGGATCCGGCCTGGTCCCCGATCGACCGCACCACTCCCAGGCTGTTTGTCCACCGATGCCAAGGCGCCCTCGTGCCGACCAGGCTCCAAGGCCGATGGATCGACCCCGTCGCCGATCTCGATCTGGGCGAACTGAAAGACCTCCAAACGCGTGCCGCGCCGGTCAACCAGCTCGGAGCGCAACAGCAAGCGGTGCTCGCGGTCCAGCCACAATCGATGCCCGTAGCGGTCGCCATCCCGAGGCGTCAGGGCAACCCGCTGCGCCCAACGCCCGGCGATGCGGCCGACGCCAAGGTCGGAAATGGCGTACTGCGCCGAAACGCGGTCGAAGGGGCGGGTGAAGGCCCGGGCAAAGGGACCGGAGGCAATGCCGCGGCTGAGTTCGACCAAGTTGTCGCCCGGCATGAGCACCCGGGTGACCTCATCGCCCCGACGGATGATCTCTCTCGGCACCCCGTTGAGGTGCACCAACCGCTCCCGCTGCTCGCCGTCCACGACCATGTGCACGATGCGCAGCGTGGCAACGTCCTGCCCGGTAAAGTAGCTGAACACGCCATCGTAGTTGAGGTCCATGAAGGCCCGGTTCATGTCGGCCAGCCAGCTTGGAGCCGCGCCCCAGCCAAGTGTCGGGGCCAGCAGGCCAGCGACCAACCGCAATATGGCGCCAGCCCGCATCAGGGCTGGGACTCTGGCTCAAAGGTTACGAGCTTGGTGAAGGCACCGACATCGGGCTGGTTGACCGCCTTGTGCTGCATGTGCTGAAGCATGTAAACATTGACGTTCGGCCCCTGCTGAGGCGGCTCGTTGACCAAGGGCCGTGGCGGCGGTGGAGCCTCTGGACGGACGGCGACTTGGGGTGCCGACAGCCCCTCACCGCCCCCTAAGGTCGAGAAGTTGGTCGCGACGATCACGGCGACTGCCGCCGCCGACGCAGCAACCCAGGCGGTCACCCGCCCCCAGCTCCGTTGATGGCCCAGCGGCTCTTGAACCGCTCCGGCGCCTTGACCCGCTCCGGCGGCCGTGGCGGGATCGTCCTGCAAGTTGGCCCACACCCGGTCGGCAAGGTCGGAGTCGGACTGCGCCGCCCCGCCTTGGAGCGCGGCGGACACCCGCTGCCACCGATCCCAAACATGCCGCAATTCGCCATCGCGCCGCACCTCATCAAGCACCCGGCGGACTTCGAAGGCATTGGCCTCCCCGTCCATGAGGGCTGAGAGGGACTCCCGCAATTGCTCTGACATAGCGCCTAGTCTACCCCCTTGCGTGCAATTTGACGCACTTCACCTTACGACCGGTTTAGCGCCGCTTGGTTCCCTTATCCGGCTGATTGGCAATCGGCAAGCTCCGTTTAGCGGTCCAACAAGTGGCCGATGCGTCGGTCCACCGCCTCCCGAGCGCGGAAGATGCGCGAGCGCACCGTGCCCACCGGACATTCCATGATGGTTGCAATCTGCTCGTAGCTTAGGCCCTCGAACTCGCGCAGGGCGAGGGCGCTGCGCAGATCGTCCGGCAGGGCAGCGATGGCTTGGTCGATCGCCTCGGCCAACTCATCCCTGGAAGCCGCCGCATCGGGACTTTCGTTTTCAACAAGCCGGTCCGCGCCATCCATGAATTGGGCGTCCTCGACATCGATGTCCACGCCCGGCGGACGCCGGCTCTTCGCCATCTGATGGTTGTGGGCGGTGTTGATGGCGATGCGGTACAGCCAAGTGTAGAACGCACTCTCGCCGCGGAACCTCGGGAGGGCTCGGAAGGCCTTGATGAACGCTTCCTGGGCGACATCCTCGACCTCCTGGGGATCCCGAACATGGCGCGCAACCAAGCTGCGGATCTTGTGCTGATAGCGCCCGAAGAGCAGATCGAAAGCGGATCGGTCACCCCGCTTGACGCGGGTCACCAGTTCCTTGTCTGTCTCGTCAGCCCTCATGCCTGAATCCGGTTCGCAACGCTGTAGCGGGCGGCATTTTGCTCGCAATCGCAGGCGCTTGCCACTGGCCGATGAGCAACGGCCCGATGAGTGGTAGTCTTCGCAAATGACCCAACGCTTCGCAACTGACATTCTCATCATCGGCGGCGGCGCAGCGGGCCTCTCCACGGCGTTGAGCCTAGCAACTGATGCGCGGGTGACCGTGCTCTGCAAGGACCGCACCGAGGCCAGCTCGTCCCAATGGGCCCAAGGCGGCGTGGCGGCGGTGACCGACCCGGATGACAGCATCGAGGCCCATGGCCGGGACACCATCGCCGCCGGGGCCGGACTTTGCGATGAGGAGATTGTTCACTTCACGGTCTCCCAAGCGAGCCGCGCGGTCAACCGCCTGCGTAGCCGGGGCGTCACGTTTGACTCGGTGGGCAATGAGTTAGACCTGACCCGCGAGGGCGGCCACTCCTTTCGGCGCATCCTGCACGTGGCGGACGCCACCGGAGCAGCCGTCGTGGCCACGCTGACCCAGCGCGCGCTGGACCATCCCAACATTGAGTTGTTCAACGACCGGGTCGCCATCGACCTGATCAACCTGAGCAAGCTCGGCCGTCACGGCAACCGCTGCGCCGGGGCCTATGTGCTCAACCGCAGCACTGGGCGCGTCGAGGTGTTCCAAGCCCGTTTCGTGGCGCTGGCCACCGGCGGCGCCAGCAAGGTGTATCTGTACACCAGCAACCCCGACGGCTCCACTGGCGACGGCATCGCCATGGCTTGGCGTGCCGGCTGCCGCATCGCCAACATGGAGTTCATCCAGTTCCATCCCACCTGCCTCTACCACCCGCACGCCAAGTCATTCCTGATCTCCGAAGCTGTGCGCGGCGAGGGCGGGGTGCTGACGCTGCCGGACGGCACCCGCTTCATGCCCAACTTTGATCCCCGAGCGGAGCTCGCACCGAGGGACATCGTGGCCCGGGCCATCGACCACGAGATGAAGCGCCTCGGTGCGGACAGCGTCCATATCGACATCAGCCACCGCACCAAGGACTTCATCGAGGAGCGCTTCCCCAACATCGTCCGGCGCTGCCGGGAGTTCGGCTACGACCTCACGCGGGAGGCGGTGCCCGTGGTGCCGGCCGCCCACTACACCTGCGGGGGGGTGGTGGTGGACCAGACCGGCCGCACCGACATCCCCGGCCTCTACGCCATCGGCGAAGTGAGCTGCACGGGCCTGCACGGCGCCAATCGGCTGGCCAGCAACTCCCTGCTCGAATGCCTGGTGTTCGCCGATGCCGCGGCCGATGCCATTCGCACGCAACTCGACCGTCCCCACACCCCTGTCGAGGCGCCCCACTGGGACGAAAGCCAAGTCACGGATTCCGACGAGGACGTGGTGATCGCCCACAACTGGGACGAACTGCGGCGCTTCATGTGGGACTACGTGGGCATCGTGCGCACCAACAAGCGCCTGCAGCGCGCCCTGCATCGGGTCAGCCTGCTCAAGCAGGAGGTCCACGAATACTACAGCCACTATCGAGTGAGCAACGACCTCATCGAGCTGCGCAACCTGATCGACGTGGCCGACCTCATCATCCGCTCCGCGCTGCTGCGCCACGAAAGCCGAGGCCTGCACTTCAATTTGGACTATCCGGAAACGCTGGCCGAAGCCAAGGACACGATCCTGTTTCCCGGTTCAATTGAGCATCTGGATTTGCTGCGGCCCTACGCGGAGCGGCGCTAGCGCTATTTGAACTCGGAGCAAGCGGCCTTCAAGTCTCTGCGCAACCGGGCGAAGGCCTCCGCGCTCACTTCGTCGCGATAGACCCGCAGTGTTCGGCCCCAGAATCGAGCCGGACCGCCGTTCCAGGTGACGGCGAAGCGGGACAGGCGCACCCAGCGCACCGGTTGGGGAAACTCCAGCCTGATCTCCGCAACGGGGCGCAGCAGCCACAGCCACAGCGCCATCAGCGCCGCTCCGGCGTTGCCGAACCAAACCCAACCGCCAGCTACTGCGACCGCCAATTGGACAGTCCAAGCAAGCCAACGCAAGCGGGCGGGCACTAGGGTCATGCCTGATCCCGATCAAAGCGCCGGATCAGACCGACAATACGGGCCAATTGCGGCTCGGAAGGTTCGCAGGCGCCCTGCAGCCAATCGTGGAGTTGCCAATCCTCCATCTCCAGGAGCCGGGCATAGGCTTGCCGGTCGGCCTCCGGCAGAGTCTTGAAGCAGCGCTCGAAGAACGGCAGCAGCCTGAGCTCGACCTCGGCCAAACCCCGACGGCTGCGCCAGTACAGGGCGCCGATTGCCTCTTTCCCTGCTAAGCGCAAATTCTCATCCATTACACTGTCCGGGTTCAGGAACCTATCGGGTGCTCTACCGTCCAGTCTGCACGGAGTTTCGCGCTAGCGAAACTCCAAACGCACCCGCGCAGCGGGTGCGCCTCGACAACCGACTCAAAGCGGGCAACAATCCTGCCTCAGCTTGCAACCATCGGACAATGGCCATGGTCGGCAACTCGCCGCAGACATCTCGCACGTCCGCAATCGGAGGCGCTGAAGCGAAAACCGGTGCGCTCGCCCTTGACGACCTCGGCGTGCTGACCTTCGACGGCCCGGATTCAGCGTCGTTTCTGCAAGGCTACTTCACCATCGACATGGACGCCCTTGGCGGGGAGCCCGCGTTCACCGCGATGTGCAACATCAAGGGCCGAGCCGTCTTGACCGGCTACGCTTGGCGCGAGGGCGAGCGGGTGACGCTGGTCCTCCACCAAAGCCTGTGCGGCTTGACGTTAGGTTTTCTGAGCCCCTATCTGGCGTTTTCGAAAACCCAAGCCAGCGACGCAACCGACGATTACGCGATCATCGGCGCCATGGGCTTGAATCTGCCGCCGCCAGCGCTCAACCTCGATACCGAGCGCCAACTGCTGGTGCTCGACGAAGACGGCTTCGACAAAGCGCACGGCCTGCTGACCAAAGGCCCATCCCTAAGCAGACACGAGTGGCGCAACGTCACGCTGGCGCGGCGGGAGGTTTGGCTTGAAGCGGCCACCTCGGGCTCCTTCCTGCCGCAGATGCTCGCGCTCGACGAACTCGGCGCGGTGAGCTTCACCAAGGGCTGCTACTTGGGCCAGGAGGTGGTGGCCCGCGCCCAGCATCGCGGCGACGTCAAGCGGCGGCTGGAACGGTTCGAATGGAAGGTCAGCGAGCCCCACATCGGCGCGGAGGTACGGCGTGCCGATGGCCACGCTGGGGGCGTTGTGGTCGCAACAGCGCCTCAATCCGCGAGCGAGGGCGCAGCACTCGTCGTCCTGAACCGAGGCGCCGTCGGACCGTTCACGATCAAGAGCAGCACCTGCGAGCTGCGGCAGATCGGAACTCAGTGACTTTCAGCCAATCAACTAGAAAAACACGAAGGACCGCACCACCACATTCCTTCGACAGGGCGCATCGGCTGGCGCGGTCGGGTCAACGCAGGCGCTGTGGAAGGACCAGCGCGAAACCGAGCCGTCGGTGACCGAGTCGTAGCACTTGAGCATCGAGACTTCGGTGGCCGTTTGCTGGGGAAGCCAATACCACTCGTGCTCCGGACGGTAGGTGAAGCGCGTGGTCTCCCCGACGCGGTCGTCGTAGATGCGGTAGTTGGTGATGTAGGGCTGGTCGGCGAACGAGGGCCAGGCGCACAGCACGAAGGGGTTTTGACGCACCGTCTCCATGGGCTTGGCGAGATTGATCGACATGAACCGGCGCGACATCTTGGCGTCGGCCTCGGCCTCGGTGTAGCGCTGGGTGCGCCCGAAGTTGCGCAGGTTCCGGGTCAGCAGTTCGCGGCAGCGGACGCGGCCGCTGTTGTCGTTCAAGTCGTTGTGCACCAGATTGGCGTAGCCGCGGTTCACGCCCGGATCCTTGTTGTCCTGGTCCTCAACGACATCGCCCTGATAGTCCTTGTCGAACACGTCGTGGTTGTAAACGAGGGCGTCGGTGGCGCCAGGGAAGAACTCGAGAAGCAGCTTCTCCATTTCCGGGTAAAACACCCGCTCCACCTCGTGGGCATCGTAGAAATCCTCGCACTGCGACTCGCAGTGAGCCAGGGAGACGCCAAGCCGGTCCATGCATTCAGCGCTGTAGGGCGACAGGCCCGGGTAGTACTCCTCGATGCGCCGAGCGTCGCGCAGCACTTGCGGAAAGTAGAGGCAGAGCCGGTTGGTGTTCCGTTCGTCCTGGCGCAGTGCTTTGGCCTCGGCCTCCCGCCCGGCATCCCGCCAAAGCGCGTTGGAGGAGACCACGGAGTAGGACGGCTGCTCGTGAACGGTGTACCGCAATGGCAGCGCCACGCCGCCTTCCGGGGCCTCGATGTTGTTCGCCCGAATGTAGTCCAAGCACTCATCGTAGCGGCGAAACCCAAGTCCCCACTGGGTCTCGATTGGGCCCGGGGGCGCGTTTTCGATCGTTTCGATGAGGGCCTCACCCTCGCCCCGGGCAATCTGGGCCAGCACCGCCTCCATCGCCGCCGTGGTGCCGGCATCCCCATCCCGGTTCAGTGACGCATAGGAGCGGCCATCGTTCGCGGCGATGGGCGGCGGTTGCCCATCAGTGAGCTGAAACGGGGGCACATAGACCGGCGCAATGGGGCTGGCAACGGCTTCGGCTGGATTCATTGGGCTCCTCCAGAGACAAAAGACGAATTATGACACACGCGCCGCCTTCGGCGGCGTGATCGAGTTTCGCTGACGCGAAACTCGGCACCCACTGAGCATCAAGCGGCCCGCTACATTTCTGAACCAACGAGCAATTTAATGATCGTGGCCGTGGGGCCGCTCGGCAAGCACCTGTTGGCGGGATTCCAGCCCCGCGCCGGTAGCCAGCCCCTTGGCGATCAACAGTGCTTCCAAGGCCTCCTGAAAACGGTCGTAGTAGGCGTACTCGCCCTCATGAGTGCCATCGTGGCCGGCAATGGCGTCGATCAGGCTGGCTTGGAACTCCGACCATTCGAAGCAGCCACTTTCGCACAGCGCCCAGGCCATGCCGAACACGCGGCCCTGCCAAGGTTCGGCAAACGCCAGTTCGCCATTGGCCATCGGCGGCGCCAGCGGGCCCTCCAAAGCGAATTTCCCGGCGATGTCCAAACTTCAATCCCGTTTCGTCGGCTCGATGCAAGGCCGAGGCGCTTCAGCCTAAAGCGCCACCCCAATCATGGCATCGCGGCTGACGCGATCAAGCAGCGCCTGCTCACTTAGGTCGGCGGCATCCTCGGGCACCTGGGGCAGCACCAAATAGCGGATCTCCGCGCTGGAGTCCCAAACCCGCACCTCCGTTCCTTCGTCCAATTCGACGCCGAATTCTCTCAGGACCGCCCGCGGCTCACGCACCACCCGGGAACGGTAGGCCGGATCCTTGTACCAGCGCGGCGGCAAGCCCAGCAGCGCCCACGGGTAGCAGGAGCACAGGGTGCAGACCACGACGTTGTGGACATCCGGCGTGTTCTCCACCACCACGAGCTTGTCCACCTGGCCGCCGCTGAAGTTGAAGGGCTTGATCGCCTCGGTGCCATCCGCCAACAAGCGAGCCTTGAAGTCTGGGTCGCGCCAAGCCTGGACCACGACCTGGGCGCCATTCATCGGCCCAATGCGCTCGTTGAACATGGCGATGACCTCATCCACCGCCTCGGCCTTGAGTAAGCCCCGTTCGATGAGAATGGACTCCAAGGCTTCGGCCCGCAACGCTTGGGGCTTAGCCTCGCTCACGGTTTCACAACCTTTTTCAAATAGGGTTCGAACAAATCCAAGCTGACGCTGGTGGCGGGCTCCGCACCGGCACCCCAAAGCGTCTCGCCGGGGAAGGAAATGGTGTAGAGGTGTGCGGGCTGCTCGCCTTGGCCGTGGGCATTGGCATCGGGAAAGACCCAGCCTCCGTGCCAAGCAGTCACCTCGCCGCGCTTGCCCCGGGCGTAGGCGGGCAGACGGGTGTGGCCGGCGCAGGGCGCACCCTGCGTCACCACCGCATCGCCAACATTGAACTTCGGTGCGGTGGATAATGGCCGCTGCGCCGCCAGGCCCTCCGGTGCACAGTCAACCCGATCCGGTGCGCTCGACGGCCGGGCGGCGACCCGCCCAAGGACACCCCCGGAGCGCTGAACCCGGTCGTCGATCTCACGTTGGGTAAGCAAACCCGCTTCGACCAGCAGATTCTCGATGCCGCCGAGCCAGCGACCGTAGTAGCCGTGGTCGAGATAGGCCACCGGATCGATGCGCTCCACCGCATGGCGGAACTGATCGACATTGCGCATCGCCCCGGCAGCGCCCACCGCGCCAGACAGCGCAAACACCACCGCCTCCCAGCGCTCGTGAAAGGCAGGCTCGTTGGCTTCGCGCACGATCTCGCCAAAGCCATGCTTGCCGCCCAAGTCGTGAATGCCGTCCACTTGGCAGAATTGCCGTCTTACGCTAAAGCCGCACGGATGAATTCGGGGATTGCTACAGCGAAGGTATAAGCTTGATCGCTGCGACAATCACGCCGGCAATGCCCAACATGCGCAGCGTTAGGCGATTCTCCAACTTCGTCATGGCGGACTCCAATGCCTCTTTGGTGACCAGTGCGCCTTGGCCACCACGAATCGCGCTGGCGACTGCCTCCGCTTGTTTGCGGTCAAAACCAGAGGCCTCCAATTCGTGAGCCACCTTGAGAGTGTCAAATGCCGTTTCCATGCCGATAGTCTAATTCAATTGGGCCCTATTGGGCGAGGCGTTTGGCGATCGGGCAGTACCGCATCTTCCAACTAGCCCCATCGAAGCGCTAGCTGCCTCTTGCCCTGAAATCATACTTTACATTTGGTGGACCATTCGTAAAGTTCACCTCTGTCCCGTGCCTTGGCATGAGTGCCGCAACGCCTTCGGCATCCATCTACTGGCGCCCTTCCACGGCGGCGGCAAGCAGGACAAGTCGCGCCGTGAGATCGACTTCGTGGTCCGCCGGGAGGGCGGGCGCGTGGACTTGATCGAATGCAAGATCAACCCGGACAAGTTGGATCCGGGGGCGGCGGAGGTGTTTCGACGCATCTACCCGGACGGAAACAACACCGTGGCAGCCCCCGGCGTTCGGGAGCCTTGGCGAATGCGTCGCCACGGTTTGGCGTTTACCGTTGCTCCGCTACCGATTTAGGGCTAGCGGCCCGCACACGCAACACTGACGCGTCGGCCTTGATAGACAAACTCCGCCGAGGCTGCCCGCCACGGCCCGGCCAGCCCCTGTTCAAGCCGGGTGGGGGCTCCCATTTAGAACCTAGCGTTCAGGGACGCCTTGTACATGTCGTTCGACACCGACAGATCGAAGTTCGTATTGTCCTTGATGGTCTTTCTCCACCCGAACGCAGTCTGGCCGTCGGAACTGGTTGACGCGTAAGGCGTGCCCCTTCGCCCGAAGTCCCATTCTCCGCCAAAGGAAGCGGACTGGGTTTTCGTGCCGTTTGCCTCGAAGTACCGACCGTCGAAGTTCAGGCTCAAGCCGCCCAGCTGCCATTGGAACCCACCGGAATACTCCAACCCGGCGTCGTCCTCCTCGCGACGGTAGCGGGTGGCGGCCCTCACGTTGAGGTTGTTGGTGACCCGCAGGCTGCCCTCCAAACCACCCCTTATTCTGGATGCGCTGGCTTTGGCGGAGGCTAGGCCCTCCGTGGCCTTGGAGTCCGATTCCGTCCACAGACCGTCGGTTGTCAATGACAGCCGGTAGCGTTCGTTGGCGAACACGTCGCCAATGACACCGAAGGCACCCATGCGCCACCCGGTGGAGGTGTCGATTTCATAGTCATCCGTTATCAAGCTCAGGCTCCCCCAACCCATGCCTGCCGCTGCCCACACGGAGTAACGGTCCCGATTGTGGGCGGCGTAGGGCACGAGGGCCGACGTGCCTGCCTTTATGGCGTAGTCCTCGCCGTACCCGCCGTCGGCCATTGAGTGCAGCAGGCTCATCCCGTACAGGGTCCGTTCGCGGCGCAGTTCGGCCCCGGCAAACAGTGTTTTCAGGGAGCCGTCCACGGATTGGCCGTCTTCGCTGGCGCTGAAATCCGTGAAGGCCATTCGGGTCCAAAAGGTGTAGTCGTCCATCGTAACGGATGCGTTGGAGCCGTTGAGCACGTCGATGAGCCTAAGCTGACGCCCTTGCTGCTGGTTGACGGCATCCCTGGGGTTCAGCAGTGCCTCCGGTGAATTTCCCGCCATGCCGCCGTCATCATGGGTGCGGTCGAACAGGCTTTGAACCTGCTGGTCCTCGGAGAAGGGAGAGGTTGGCAGAAGGTTCATGCCCAAGCTCGCAGTGGCTATGTTGCCGTCCCCGTTTTCATCTGGATTCTGAGGGTTTCCCTGCACACGGGTCAGTATGCTGTCCACCACTTGGTCGGCCAGAGCCAGCCCGTGGTGCTTCAGCCACGCCTCGGGCAGGGGACCCTCGTTGTTGATGGTGAAGGTTATTTCGTTGGATTCGTAAGGGATATCTTCGCCGCCGCTATCCTTGGCGTCCTTGATGGATAGCCCAATTTTTTCAGCACCTTCGTCGTGGCTGTCTGGTTTGATCCTGAGATACCACTTGGTTTCCTGAGTACCCACACGAATAGGTCGGGAACAGCTACCGTTCGGCTGCCAAGCGTACCCAGAAGGCACCCTGCCATTAGGATTAGCTGCGGCGTCCTTGTCGTACTCGTCGTACATAGTGAAATCGCTGTAGTAGCTGGCGGTCGTGTCCTCTGACATGCAAAAAGCGAACTCCAGGAATGTTTCAGGCTCAGGTGTTATGTTCAGCATGAAACCCAAGTAAGCGTCCCCTGATCTGGGTTCGTCTATGGTTGTGGCATCGGTGCCGTCCGTGGTGCTGTCGTCGAAAGGCGTGATGGTGAAGGTGTTAACTCCCACAAAGTCCTTCAACATTTCAAACTCGTACAACAATTTCTTTATGTTATTGTTCGCAGCTAGGCATCTTCCATCGCCTTCTCTTTTGATGCACCCACGTTCGGTAAGGCCATTGTTGAACGAATAACCGGGCGATACATTGGTGTCCCCGTAAGTGTGCCCAGCCGGAGTCCCCGTGAATACGAATTTGAACTCTCGCCGGGTTTCGGCTCTACCAAGTTTGCCCTCGAAGTTCAAGCAGGCGGTGTTCGTTACGTCTCCCCCATTCCTCAAAGCATCTCTAACTTCTTGAAGTTGTGGAGTTAGCTGACCAGTGAAGCCACTGAGATTGACACAGGGAGCTACCCCTTTTTCAGTTCCCTGTAGCTTGACGGCATAGCCTGTCGCCGTTTTTCTGACGCTGACGTTCGACTGCCCCTTGAAAGGGGTAATCGCGTAGCGGTCGTTACTGAGCACTCCGCTATCGTCTATACGGTGAACTTCCAAGTGAGCTTCCAGCACCTCCCCGCTTTCGAGGAATCTGTACGGGGCCGTGCTTCCTCCTACATCCATTTTCAACTCATGCTCGTTCGGGTTAGCACCATCCGAAAACGTGGCTGGCACTATGTCAGTGCGACCTCTGGTTTTCAGGGTCAATTTCACCGGCGTGTAGTCCTCATCCTTGATCTTGAACTCGGCGTTCCCACTGAATGTCGGTCCAGTATCGGGGTCCGGGTCAACCAATTCAATGCCGATGGTGCCATCCGGCAAGTCACCGGCTGCACTAAGCAGATTGGCTGCGGGCAATGTGACAGACACGGTGTTTTTACCGACAGTTAGTGTCTTGGCAGTGGCGTCCACATCCACATAATCGACTGGAGGGTCCATAGTCGGCAACACTAAACGCTTGCCGCTGCCAATGTTGGTAAACCGAAACGTCGGCGTTTGCTCGCCTGTGTAGTTGGTAGGGACTTCCAGTTGGACCTGCAGGCTGATGTTCTCATCCTCGTTGAATGAGGATTTCACCAGACCCGTCAACTCCACCTCGTCGCCACCGTTGCTGTCTCTTATGGCTATCACAGCAGAAAGGCAGTCACTCAGATAATCGTCAGCGGTGGGGTCTGTTGTTTTGGTGCATTCATACGGCATATACCCTTGGTCGCCCACAGCCTTGCCGTCGCAGCCGTACCTTGAGTTGTCTATGTCCGCTTGGGTGCAGGAATGCTCCCGAACGCCTGTTATGCCGGATGGTGGTTGCAGTATCACTTTAAAGGTTTCAGTGGGCTCCCTTATAGAATCCTTCTCGATAAAGATTTCAAAGGTCAGCCCGCTCAGGGAAGTACTGCCGGACCTAAGCAAGATGTTGCCCTCAGACCAAATAGGAATAGAGGACAGATTGAAATCGTCACCTTTGGTGGCTGTCAGGGTGTCGTCCTCTGCCGAGCCATGTAACGTAAAAGGAATCAGGTAATCTCTAGTAGGCACACCAGAGTATCCAATAACTGGTTGGCTTGTTCCGTTGTTCTCACTTATCTCATACCTTGCCCGCGTGAACCACACCTTGACGTCATCCTCTCTGGCAATGTCGTCATCATGGACCGTGATTTTTCGTGGAATGGGAGACGCCGACTTTTCAATGAAGTCGTAGGTGTCGCATTTAACCTCAGTTTCCCCCTCCCGTACCTCGGCTTCACATTTACTTCTGGTTGCGCTTATCTCAGGGTCCAGAGTTATCCTCTTGTCCGTGTCTGGGGCTGCCATTGGGTCAGACGACACTATGGCGTCATCTTCATCCTCTGCATTGCTGTCCTCCCCCATTTTGGCTCTAAGCGTGAACCGTATGCTGCGGGCAGTTCCTTCACCAATCCAGTCGTTGATGGTAAAGCGGTCCAGGTCATTCGGGTCCCGGATGGCGTCGTCTATGTCAAACCAACAAGGAATCACGGCTGGAGAGTTGGTCAAAGCTGTCCCTGACTCCAACTCCGGGTCTCCAGAGGCTTCGGCTTCCGTGGCAACCAATGTGCATCCCGTTACATTCAGGTTTATGTCAAGCTGGTCGCTCTCCGGGGTAATTGGTCTCTGCCTTGGCTGAAACACTAGCTGTCCGGCTTTCTCGCTTCCTCCCTCGGATAGGCTATCCTTGAGTGTCTGTTCCACGTATTCGTAGTCCACTTCGTGAACTTGGGCTTCATAGGCTGGAGGGGGCGGACCACCATCACTGTCGGTTAGCTGGACTTCGATGATGGCTCTCCCTGTGCCGTCACCCTGGGCGTCCACTTGTTCTATGTCAGCCAGGGCCGCGCCGCCAGCTATAGACCCTAGTTCGACCCCATCAACCGAGGCAAAGTCTATCTCCACAAACATCGACTCCGTGGGCTCACGCTCGTTGTCGTCAAAGACAGGTATGTCAAAGTTGTCTCTTTTGACCGTTTTGTCGCCGCCTCTGAGTGTCATAATGCCGGAGCCTGTACGATACTCTCCGCCTCCGGCATTTTCACTGCACCCCTGACCTCTTCTGCCACCGTTTGCCTGCTTATCAGTGGTGTACGTCGTATCGTCTGGACACTGAGACGCCGTGGTACGACTAGTCCCTGAACGAGTTCGGGCATCCTCAGAGGATGGTATGATTCTCCAAGGAATGTCATAGTCCTTAGCCGGAACCCCCTCCCACACGAATACCAGCTGGCTTGGGCCGTTATTCTCGTTCAAAGACACGACTTTTCTTGTGATTGTCGCCTTTACTGCAACATCTTGCGCCTTGCTCTTATCGAATATCTCTATAGCAGTCGGCAAACCAGCGTCCAAAGGTTTTGCGAATCCTTCGTTGTTAAGGCGAGTCACGGTCGTTCCGTCGCCCCTCTCCTCCGTGACGCTGAACTTCGGGGCTAAACCGATTGATTCATCATGGGCATCTTCATCCAATCCCGCTTCTAGTATGAAGGTGAGTCTACGGTGGGTTGTCCTCGGGTTGAAATCATCCAAGTAAAACACATCTGCTTCGGTATCATCCCTGCGAAACACGTCTGCGTCGTCAATCTTAAGATTAAACCAGCACGGTATCGCCGCCGCAGTAGCCACGGCGTTAGTGGGTTTATCCCTTACGACGCTGCATCCTGACACGTCCAGGTCCACTTTCAAGGTAAGACTTGCTCTTGATGGGGGCGGTTTCGTGAAAACAATGCGTCCGGTGTGTTCGCCGCTGCCTTCGGCAACACTGTCCTTGAACGTTTCTTCTAGCCATATCCACCCAACAACATCGTCGTCCCCCACCTCAAGGTAGGTGCGAATGTCGTCCTTGTACACCGAGTAGTTGGAGCCGCCACTCACTGCCCAGGTGACAACCAGCGTGTCTATGTAGTCGGGAATGCCATCGTCTGGCAGAGTCAGATCAAACTCAGCGCCTTTTTCCAAAGAAATTTTCGCCGTCCCTCCGGTGCCTTGATTCCTGCTCGAAAAGGAAGGAACCAGACTGACCTCTCCAGTCAAAGGCGGCGGGCTTGCGTAGGCATACACCTTTAACTTGGACCCTTCCGTTAGAATGTCGTCCTCTCCGATGGCCCCACCATCTTCCTTGAATACATCAACCAGCACTTGGTTTCCGCCCGGCCCGCAAAGCTCTCCAGGATTCAATCCCGGAGCGCGATAGTACACTTCGACCTTATGGTTTGCGGGCGGAGCAGATGAATAAGTTACGGATACAGAACCATTCCCATAGTCTATAGTACCCGCTGATATGCCAGCGCCTATTATGCCTCCGCTGCCGTTGTCCTTTCCAATGGAAGTCGAAGTCAGCGACCCATCTCCGTCTCTAGTCCTAATTTCGATAGAGCCTTTGGTTATTGGAGTTCGTGTAAGGGTGCCAGAAAAAGTCGTTTCGGTGCCGTCACCAGTACCTAACCCCAAGCTTGAAGTGCTTTCAACATCGTAGCACTGCTTGGCGCTCCAACCAGACATATCGGGAGTCGCGGGCACAGGATTGCTTACACCCCCCTCGCCGTCGTCGTCAACAATGATTAAATCTGTGACGCTAGGTTGCTCACCGTCCGGCAACGGTGGCTCCTGGTGCTCGAAGATCAAGCGTATCAATCCTGACCCCGCATCGACTTCATCATTGTCGAAAACTTCGACTTTGACTGGCTGCCAAATCTGGCTGACACCGGCTCCCGGTCTTTCTCTCTTTTCCGGGTTAGCCGGGAACGTCCCATTAGGCGTCAACACTCTTATTCTGCTGCCAGACTCTGGATCGAGTGGCACTGTTTTCACGCGAAAATGGACTTCTCGGGGAGTTGATTTCTCAATAGTCGCGTAAAACGTGCAGACATTTTTTTCGCCCTCTTTCGCGCAGTCAGTGCCTTCACCGACTTGTCCCTCCCTGATTAAAAAGCTGGACTGCGTGGGTACTACCTTGACCTCATCGTCCAAGATGCGAATATTGACGATCTTTCTGTCGGATTCAGGTATAGTCGTCGCGCCAACTTGGACTATGGAAACCGAGAAGTCCTCGTAAGTCCTACCAGTACCGCCACCTTCAGCCTCATTGTCGTCCACTAGAACCACATCGAAGTCAACGCTTGACTGGCCCTTCGGTATGGTGATTTCGTGGTTGTCCAACGCAGCGTAGTCACTTTCGCCTTTTATTACGCAATCGTCTTGGGGGCTTACGATGCAGTCTCGCTGGTTCTCGCCCTTGATTGCCGCTGTTCTCGACTTCGTTGAGAGCCTAATCTTCTGGTCGGAGTGAACGGCGCTTGGCGCACTGATTCTGATTGTCGCTTTCTTTGTGTACTCCCACGCTTCGTAATAGGGGTGATTGAATCCAGGGTCCGTATCTATTTTCGTCCCGGTAAAAGTCACGCTCGACGGGTCAATGTCATCTTCCTCGATGATGTAGTTGACGATCCAGCCGCCTATATCTTTCAGTTTTTCGGCGGTGTCGGGGTCGGATACTTTATCGTCGCCAGCGAAAGGGTCCTCGTTATTGCTGCTGCGAGCATGAACCAATAATCGGGAACTGGTCATGTTGATCTTGAGAGGGCCACCATTCCACCATAAGCCCAAGTCGGCGGTATCCTCACGCAGGTACCACCCGTCGCCGCTCTTGAACTCGCACCACCCTATGAAACCTTCCGGCCAGTGTACCGTCAAAGTACCCGCAGGATGCTCCACTACACGCATTGAGTTGACGTTTCTCGAAACGTAAGGCTGGCTGCCGTCCGTACTAGGAACACAAGATAGAACCGGCAAAGGTTTGGATTCATCCTCTAACAAGCAGGTTTTCCATGTCTTTCCCCCCAACTCAACCGGATCGGAGCACCTGTCCCCAGTGTAGATATTGTCGTCATGAGGCCGGGTAACATTGGTTGCATCAGGCGCAGGCTTCAGTACAAGATCTGTTGAGGCCAAGTAATATTCTAGCCTTGTAGAAGATCCGCTGATATTGAAATATCGCGTTCCTGTACCAGTACCGTGCCAACCTATGATAGCCTGACAAGATGCATTCTTATCAATCCTTTCGGGGACACTAAACGTGTACACTCCGGCTGGACCTTCATCCACTCTGAAACCGTTATGTCCACAATCCTTGCTGTATAGGGTTGACTCCTGCTGTTGTCCCACCGGAGGCGCTGTTTCCTCTGCACACGTTTGATCTATCTCTACTAACGTCTGATTGCTGGACGTGACCAATCCGCCGCAGGCTTCCAGCCGTTCCATTTCGTTCACAATAGGGGTCCACACCCTCAACCTGTGGCCACTGTTCAGGTAGTCCCTTTCGGCTTCGGCAGCAGCTACGGACATCGGAGTGACACCAGACCAGTTGCCGTCCCCTAGGGCTTCACGGACGCCACGCCAGCGGCTGACGTGAGCGTCTCCGTTGCTGCATTGGGTAGCTAGCTCGAACACGTCGGCCAGAATATTCGTGTCCGCCTCGCACAGATCAACTTCTTCGACTTGCGGCGGCGCTGCTACCCCGTACTCGTAGGTGTAGGTGTCCGAACCTTCGGAATTGGAAGCTGTGATCGTGATAGTACCCGTACCCGTAGCGGTAGGTGTGCCACTGATAACTCTGCCGCTGGAGTTGAAGGATACACCGTTAGGCAAGCCAGACGCGCTGTAAGTAGGCGCTGGCCTACCTTCATCGACTTGGGGAACTGTCACATCGTCAATCGCTGTGTCTTGAGTCCAACTGAGTAGGCTACCTCCTGTAGCAGTCCACGATGGCGCTACATCAGGCGGCGGAGCGGCGGCAACGGTGTACGAATATGTGTAGGTATCCGACCCTTCGGAGTTAGTGGCCGTGATCGTTATGGTGCCGGAACCGGCTGTGCTTGGGGTTCCGCTTATGACTCTGGTGCTTGCATCGAAAGAGAGACCTGACGGCAAGCCAGTGGCGCTATAGGTAGGATCCGGGGCGCCTGCATCTACCGACGGCACCGCAAGGCTGCCGATAGCGGCCCCTTCGGTCCAACTCTGGACGCTGCCCCCACTAGCGGTCCACGAGGGCGCCACGTCGGGTACGCAACCAGCCAGCCGCTCCAGTTCCGTGACCACCTTGGTCCACGTGGGGGAGCTGTGGTCTATGTCGTTCCGCCTTGCTTGCGACAGGCTTATCGCTGGCTCATTTGAACAAGTTACGTTGGCGGTGATCGACTCCTGCACGTCGCTGGTGTCGGCGCCAAAAGCGGTGAGCACGCTGCACCACCTCTTGACATGAGATGCATTGCCGGGATGGTCCTTTATGTGGCTTTTGACCTCGGCTACCAAACTGGAATCTGGCTCGCAAGTCCCCGCATAAGCCGCAGTGCCGCCGGTCACTGACAACAGCGAAATGAGTACAGCGCGTAAAAGTCGCGCCCGTGGAATGAATGGCCTAAGGGAGGCGCGGCGAAGAGCGTGGCCGCCGCAAGCCGGGGCCCGCCGGGAAGCCGGTGGGCGACGGCCGGTCACGGCTCGGCTCGGCTCGGCTCGGCTCGGCTCGGCTCGGCTCGGCTCGGCTCGGC